>NZ_CP049362.1:2831120-3145689 GCF_019343455.1 Alcaligenes ammonioxydans
TGAGCGAGGCAGGCAAGGAGTCGCCTTTGGCCGCCATCAGTGGCATTCCCGTTTTGCACTGGCATGGGGATCAGTTCGACATTCCGGATGGCGCCGTTCATCTGGCCAGTACCGATGTAGGCCAGAACCAGGCCTTTTCCTTCGGCACTCAAGTCCTGGGCCTGCAATTTCACCTGGAAGCCGACACCAGCAAGCTGGAGCGCTGGCTGGTCGGTCATGCCAATGAGCTAGGACACGCTGACATCGATCCGCAAATGCTGCGCCTGGAGGCCATGGCAGTACAGAAACGCCTGCATGCCGCTGCCGCTACGGTTCTCAACAGCTGGCTCAGCCAACTCAAGCAAGCCGACAAAGCCGATTGTGCTGCATGAACAATGCGGTAACGTTTGTTGATCGGGAACGACATCCCTACCATGTGGATGTCGTTTCCATTCAGTCCCAAGTGGTTTACGGTCGGGTGGGCAACAATGTTGCTGGCCCGACCTTGCGCCGATACGGCTTTAAGGTGGCGACCGTTCCGACTGTGCTCCTGAGCAATAATCCCCAGTATCCAACCGTCCATGGCGGCGCCGTGCCCGACGAGTGGCTGGAAGGATTCTTGAACGACCTGGTGTTACGCGGTGCTCTGGACCAGGTGCGCGCGGTCCTGATCGGCTATCTGGGCAGTGCCCAACAGGCCGTCATCATTGCGCACTGGCTCCAAACCTTGCTGCGCCAACACCCGGATGTACTCGTCATCGTCGACCCTGTCATGGGCGACCTGGATGTGGGCGTCTATGTGGACCCGGCACTAATCGACAGCTACCACGACACCTTGCTGCCACTGGCCAATGGTCTGACCCCGAATAACTACGAACTGTCCCTGTTGGCCCAACAGCCCTGCGATACCGTTCAGGCCAGCTCCAGCGCCGCGCACAAACTGCTTAACGGTCGCACGGAGTGGGTCATTGCCACCAGTGCTGCTCCCCAATCCTGGCAGGATGGGCAGATCAAACTGTTAATGGCCCGCAAAGAGCCCCGCGCCGACACCTTGCTGGGTCACCCCCGCGTCGACTGCGCCGCCAAAGGCACCGGCGATCTGTTTGCCTCGACCTTGCTCGCCCATCTGATCCTGGGCGCAGACCTGCATTCGGCCGTGCATACAGCCAGCGCCAGTGTGCTGCATCAGCTGGAGTTGACCCGGCAGGCCGGACACCAGGAACTCATTTTGCCAATAGATCCTTTCCGACCCTGAGCAAATATTTCCTAATCTAACAAACCTTTCAAGCGGCAGTCGTTCTCGTTAAGCTGTGCCCTCTTAGTTACAAACGGAGCATGACATGGGGCTGCCTTTTAAAAGCACGCTACATCCACGGGTGTTCTGGGGATCGACCTTTATCGTCCTGATCTTCTTGCTGATCGGAATTATTTTCCCTAAAGACGCCGCACTTATTTTTGAACAGCTACAAAACTGGGTCATTAAAAGTTTCGGCTGGTTTTATATCCTGGCTGTGGCCCTGTTTTTCTTTGCCGTGGTCTACCTGGCCTTGAGCCGGTATGGCAATCTGAAATTGGGGCCGGATGATTCGGAACCCGACTACCCGTACCTGACCTGGATGGCCATGCTGTTTGCAGCAGGCATGGGCATTGGCCTGATGTTCTTTGCCGTGGCCGAGCCGCTGCAACACTTCTCGGCCCCACCCTCGGGCCTGGCCAGCACCGTCGAGGCGGCACATCAGGCGCAGATCATCACCTTTTTTCACTGGGGCGTTCATGCATGGGCCGTTTACGCAGTCGTGGGTTTATCCCTGGCCTATTTCTGCTTTCGCTATAACCTGCCCCTGACCATTCGCTCGGGACTCTATCCCTTGTTTGGCAAACGCATTGAGGGCTGGATTGGCGACAGCGTCGATATCTTTGCCGTCTGCGGCACCTTGTTCGGTATCGCAACGTCCATGGGCCTTGGGGTGCTGCAAATCAACGCTGGCCTGGAACATTTATTTGGCTGGCCTCAGGAAACCTGGCTGCAAATTGTTCTGATTGTGGTGGTTACCGCCTTGGCCACCCTGTCCGTTGTCAGTGGACTGGATGTAGGTATACGCCGGCTCTCTGAATTGAATCTGCTGGTTGCCGTTGCCCTGATGCTGTTTGTGCTCTTTGTGGGCCCGACGGCCTTTTTGATGAATGCTTTTGTACAGAATATCGGCGGTTATCTCGATAACTTTTTTGCGCGCTCATTCAGTACACAAGCATTCCGCGGGCAAAGCTGGATGAAGGCCTGGACCCTGTTTTACTGGGCCTGGTGGATTGCGTGGTCACCCTTTGTAGGCATGTTTATCGCCCGTATTTCCCGTGGTCGTACAGTCCGCGAATTCGTGCTGGGCGTACTGCTGGTGCCCACGGTGTTTACCTTCTTCTGGATGACCGTCTTTGGTAATACCGCCATCTTTCTGGACATGGGTGTGGCCGCTGGCCAGCTGGCCCAGGATGCTGCTGCAAATGCCTCAGTGGCCCTGTTCGAGTTTCTGGAATACCTGCCCTGGTCCAATGTCACCTCGACCTTGGCAATTATTCTGGTAGCTATTTTCTTTGTGACCTCAGCCGACTCGGGCTCCCTGGTTATCGACACTCTGGCCGCCGGTGGGGTGGAAGATGCCCCCGTCTGGCAACGCATTTACTGGTGCGCCCTGGAAGGCACCGCCGCTTCCCTGCTCTTGCTGGCTGGTGGTCTGACCGCTTTGCAAACCGTGACTCTGGTCAGTGCCCTGCCTTTTGCCATCATCATGTTCCTGTTGATTTTGGGGCTGTTCAAAGGCATGAAGGCGGATATGTCCCGGCTACGTCGTCAAGGCCCACTGTCCGGCCCGGCGCCTGGCTCGGAGGTGTCCTGGCGACGGCGCCTTTCCACCATCCTGCACACCCCTAATCAGCGCGACGCCCGTCGTTTTCTGGCTGACACTGTCATTCCCGCCTTGCAGGCTGTGGCAGAGGAACTGGGCAAGCGAAACCTGAATGTCAACCTGGAAACCGGCGAAGCAGACACGGCCCAGTTGACGATTCAGGCCGATAACCAGCGCAACTTCGTCTATGGGGTGGAACTGCGTGCGCGCCGCGTCGCCAGTTTCACCGCGGCGGCCGCCCGTAACGAGCAGACCCGCCCTCAGGAATGGCAGGTGCGCACGGTGTTTGCCGATGGCAGTCGGGGTTACGACCTGATGGGGCTGTCTTCCAGCCAGGTCATCAACGATATCCTGAACCACTTCGAGCGCTACCAGGCCCTGGTTACCTCGGAGGCAACGGCGCTTTACGCGCAGTCGCCCGACCCGAGCTAAGACGCTACGCCGGTCTCCAGCTTTCTTTCCAGAATCTGGGGACCGGGCCCTTGCTGGCCCAAAATGTCAGCCGGATTGCGCAACGGGCATTCATTCATCGACAGGCACCCACAGCCAATGCAATGCATCAGCTCATCTCGCAGACGCGTCAACTGTTCAATACGCTCATTCAAACTGTCTTTCCAGCGGCGCGACATGGCTTGCCATTGCTGTGCGTTGGGCTTGCTGCCCGCCGGCAAGCCACGCAAGGCATCGCGGATTTCGTCCAGCGGAATGCCGGTGCGCTGGGCGACTTTGATAATCGCAATATAGCGCAGCACCACTGAATCAAAGCGGCGCTGGTTTCCACTGTTGCGCGTGCTGGCAATCAAGCCCTTAGACTCGTAAAAATGCACGGTGGAGACAGGCACGCCGCTGCGTCTGGCCACTTCCCCCACCGTCAGGGTACGGCTGGGATCGACTGTTTTTTCCATTTCGGCCCCCTTGACCTCAAGTTAACTTGAGGTTTTATAGTCCAGGTCCCTAGTTAAGGCAAGCCATGTCGGCTGCCTTTTTGTCGTCACAGGAACCTGCCATGTTTTCCCTTTTCTGGACTCTGTTTGCCAGACCGTTAGTCTGCATGCGGCCCGGCATGTCTACGCTAAGCGCGCTCATTGCCATCGTGTTCTCCCCGCCCTGCAAACCGCTTGTGCGCGCCACCTCTTTCAAACCCGAGGACTGGGCACAACGGGACCAACGATCCGGACGGACGCATCCACCCAGACAGCCGCTGTGGCGGGAGCACCAGGCAGGAGGGCAAAGCGCATGAGTTCACGTCGCATCGGAATCATGATTGTCGTTCTAACCAGCCTGGGGGTATTGAGCTGGCGGCTGCTCCCAGCCACGGAACAAACCCAGTCTACCGGGGGCTACCCGCCTGCCGTCGTCGAACTGTCCAGCGTGCAATCCCAGATCCCCCCTCGTCTTTTACATGCAGTCGGTACGCTGGAAGCCTGGCAACAAGTGTTGCTCAGTGCACAGACCAGCGGACGCATCCGCAAGATTGAATTCGCCTCAGGACAAGCGGTTCAGACAGGTCAGCCCTTGCTCCTGCTCGATGATGAGCTCGAACAGGCCGGTGTGCATCGTGAGCAGGCAAAGGTCAAACAGACCGCGATCCAGCTCATGCGAGTGCGCAAGCTGAAAGAGCAGCAGGCGGCCACCCAGGAACAACTGGACCAGGCGCAGGCAGATCATGCGATGGCACAGGCACAGTTGCAGTACCAACAAGCCGCTTTGGGTTTGAAGCAGGTCAATGCTCCGTTTTCGGGCCAGATAGGCATTACCCACTTGCATCAGGGCCATTATCTGCAACCTGGCCAGCCTATCGCCAGCCTGGTCGACGATAGCCGCTTGCGAATCAACCTGACGGTTCCGGAACACAGCCTGCCTGACTTGAGCGTCGGCCAACAACTTCAGGTGCAGCTTGATGCCTGGCCGGGCGAACACTTCCAGGCGCAAATCAGCGCCATCGACCCGCTGATCGGCGACTCGCGCACGGTGCGCTTGCAAGCACTGCTGCCCAATCCAGAGCGGCGCCTCAAGGCAGGGATGTATGCCCGAGTACAACTGAAGCGCCCCGCGCCGTCTTCCGTGCTGACCGTGCCTGAAACAGCGCTGACCTATACGGCCTACGGTCAGACCGTTTTTGTCGCCTCCCCGGCCAGCCAAGGCTTGTGGCAAGTCAAACGTGTGGCAGTGCAAACTGGCGAGCAATGGGATGAGCGCGTCGAGATCACGGATGGTCTGAAAGAAGGTGATCGGGTGGTGAGCGCCGGACAGATCAAGATCCAGGACGGCTCCACGGTACAAACTGCCCAGCGCAAGGAGCCTGTATGAATACCGCTTCCCGTCCCGGTTTTACCGATTTGTTCGTGCGGCGCCCGGTCCTGGCCCTGGTGGTCAGCGCTTTGCTGTTGATGGTGGGTCTGTTCTCCCTGAACAAGCTGCCGATCCGGCAGTATCCCCTGCTGGAGAACTCCACCATCACGATTACCACCGAATACCCTGGCGCCTCTGCGCAGCTGATGCAAGGCTTTATCACGCAACCAATTGCCCAGGCCCTGGCCTCGGTCGAAGGGGTCGATTATCTGTCCTCCAGCTCCGTGCAAAGCCGCAGTGTCGTGAGCTTGCGCATGGCACTGAATCGCGATTCCACCCAAGCTCTCACAGAAGTCATGAGTAAAGTCAGCCAGGTACGTTATCGCTTGCCCGAAGGGGCGTATGACCCGGTTATCGAGCGCTCCTCCGGCGACTCCACCGCCGTCGCATATGTGGGCTTTTCCACAACCTCACTCTCCATCCCGGAACTGAACGATTATCTGTCTCGCGTGGTGGAACCCATGTTCTCCACCATTGACGGGGTGGCCAAAATTCAGACCTTTGGTGGTCAGAAACTGGCCATGCGCCTGTGGCTGAACTCGGACCGCATGGCTGGCTATGGCCTGACGGCGGCCGATATTGCCCAGGCCGTGCGTGCCAACAACTATCAGGCCGCCCCCGGCATGGTCAAAGGTCAACATGTGCTCAGCACCATCCAGCTCAACTCCGACCTGACCAGCGTGGCCGAATTTCAGGACCTGATCGTGCGTGAGGACGGCACCTCCTTGGTGCGACTGCGCGATGTGGGCACGGTGGAACTGGGCGCGGCGACACGCGAAACCAGCGCCCTGATGGATGGCCTGCCGGCGGTTCACCTGGGTTTGTTCCCGACGCCCGGCGGCAACCCCCTGCGCATTGTGGACGGCATTCGAGAGCGTCTGCCTGCCATTGAAGCCACCTTGCCGCCGGGCGTGGAAGTGGCCCTGGCGTTTGAAACAGCACGCTTTATTCAGGCCTCTATTGATGAGGTACTCAAAACCCTGACGGAAGCCATGCTGATCGTGGTGTTGGTGATTTACCTGTGCCTGGGCTCCTTGCGAAGCGTGCTGATTCCGCTGGCCACCATTCCTCTGTCCATGTTGGGGGCCGCTGCTCTGATGCTGGCGTTTGGCTTTAGCCTCAACCTGCTGACCTTGCTGGCCATGGTACTGGCTATTGGCCTTGTGGTGGACGATGCCATTGTGGTGGTGGAAAACGTACACCGACATATTGCGGCGGGACGCTCGCCCGTAGTGGCCGCCCTGCTGGGCGCGCGTGAAGTTGCGGGCCCGGTCATTGCCATGACCCTGACGCTGGCCGCCGTCTATGCCCCGATTGGCCTGATGGGCGGATTGACTGGCGCACTTTTCAAAGAGTTCGCCCTGACCCTGGCGGGCGCAGTGCTGGTGTCCGGGGTAGTGGCCTTGACCCTGTCCCCGGTCATGAGCTCTTTACTGCTACCCGCGCAACAAGAGGAAGGCCGCATGGCCCATCTGGCCGCACGATTTTTCAACGCCCTATCGGTCCGGTATGGCCGTTTATTAGCGTATTCCTTACGTCACCGCTGGCTTAGCGTGACCGTCGCCCTGGTGATCTTCATCAGCCTGCCGGTGCTCTATCAAATGACGCACAGCGAACTGGCGCCGGTTGAGGATCAGGCCAGCGTGCTCACCGCTGTCAAAGCCCCCCAGAACGCCAACCTGGCTTATGCCCAGCGCGATGGTAAACAGCTGGATGACATTTATCGTGACATCGCCGAAACCGAGAGCACGTGGCTGATTATGGGAACAGACGGCCCAGCCGCCAGCTTTGGCGGAATCAACCTGAAAGACTGGGGCGCACGCGAACGCAATGCCAACGAGGTTCAGGAAGAACTGCAAGCTCGCGTCAGCCAGATTGCAGGCAGCAGTATCTTCGCGTTCCAGCTCGCCCCCCTGCCCGGTTCCAGCGGCGGTCTGCCGGTGCAGCTGGTATTGCGCAGTCCCGGCGACTACCGCACGGTGTACGACACGATGGAATGGGTGAAGCAGCAAGCCCGTGACAGTGGCCTGTTCGTCGTGGTCGATAGCGACCTGGACTATAACAAGCCGGTTGCCCGTCTCGAAATCGATCGTAGCAAGGCGGCCAGCATGGGCATCAGCCTGCGTGACATTGCCGACTCGCTGGCCGTGCTGGTCGGCGAAAACTACCTAAATCGCTTCTCGCTGGATGGCCGCTCGTACGACGTCATTCCGCAAAGCCAGCGTGAACTGCGCCTGACGGCTCAAGCCCTGACACGCCAGTTTGTACGCAGTGCCAATGGCGAGCTGGTGCCCTTGTCGACCATGGTTCAAATCCAAAGCGAAGTGGAACCGAACAGCCTGCGCCAGTTCAACCAGCAAAACTCGGCCACACTGCAGGCCATTCCAGCCCCTGGCGTCACCCTGGGGCAGGCAGTCGCGTACCTGGACGACCTTGCACGCCAACTACCCGCCGGCTTTACGCATGACTGGCAATCGGAATCACGCCAATTCACCCAGGAAAGCCAGTCGTTGGCCTGGGCCTTTCTGGCCGCGCTACTTGTGATTTATCTGGTGCTGGCCGCGCAGTACGAAAGCCTGTTGGACCCCATCCTCATTCTGGTGACAGTGCCCTTGTCCCTGTGCGGGGCCCTGCTGCCTTTGGCCCTGGGATTGGGCACGCTCAATATCTATACGCAGATCGGTCTGCTCACACTAGTGGGGCTGATCAGCAAGCACGGCATTCTGATGGTGGAGTTTGCCAATGAGCTGCAATCCCGAAAAGGGCTGACCAAACCCGATGCCATCTTGCAGGCGGCCCGCATTCGCTTGCGCCCTGTGCTGATGACGACCGCAGCCATGGTCTTTGGCTTGATACCCCTGCTCTTTGCCTCCGGGGCGGGGGCGAACAGCCGCTTTAGTCTGGGTGTGGTACTGGTCTCAGGCATGTTGATCGGCACCGTATTTACCCTGTTTATTTTGCCTACCTTATATACCTTGCTGGCGCGCAATCACGCTCATCAGGCCGACACTCCTCGGGCACGTGAGCTGGCCCAGGCGCTACGCTCTTGCACCGGAGAACAGGCATCATGACGCGCCTCACTTTACGCCAGTCGCTTGCCCCTTTGACGCGTGCTCTACAGTGGATGATCCCCTGCCTGATGCTCAGTGCTTGCGCCGTGGGGCTGGACTCCTCCATTCCCGCCACCCCTCAGCTGGACGCCACCATCTGGAGCGGCCAGTTTGCCAATCCCGCCAGCCAGGACAAGAACTGGTGGACGCTGTTGCAGGACCCGCAACTGGATGCCCTGATCGCCCAGGCCCTGGATCACAATCTGGATATTGCCCAGGCGCAGGCTCGCTGGCGAGCCTCCCGCGCCCTGATCGATGAACGTCAGCACGACCGTCTGCCGGCCGTCACGGCTCACGCTAACTATCACCGTAGCGGTTCGCAGTTTGCTGCACCAGACGGGTCGATTGATCATGGCGTTCAGGAAAATTGGCGACTGGGCATGCAGACCTCCTGGGAGATTGACGTTTTCGGCCGCCTGGAACAATTGGCCCGTTCTGCCCAGGCTCGCAGCCAAGCCAGCGCGGCGCAGTTGGACCTGACGCGCCAGGCCATTGCGGCTGAGCTGGCCCGCCAGTATGTGCAGGCCCAAGGTTTGCAACGACGGCTGGCGCTGGCCGAGGACGATGTACGCAGCTGGGAACAGACCATCAGGCTGGTAGAAGCTGGCGTGTCACTGGGCCGGGAGTTGCCCGAGAATCTGGACAATGCCCAGGCCAGTCTGGAGCGTGCAAACGCCGTGGTGCCCCAACTGCGAAGCGAGCTCGAACGAGCCCGTTTGCGCATGCAGGTGCTAAGCGGTGGAAAAGCTCAGGCTCTTGATGCGCCGCTGCCCAGTGCGCAAGCCCCGTTGGCCGCCGCCCTGCCGTTGGGGGATGTGAATGCGCTGCTGTTTAACCGGCCTGACGTACGGGCCGCCCGACAGGAGATTCTGGCCAGCTCGCACGACGTGGCCGCAGCAACAGCAGAGCTGTATCCACGTCTGGATCTGGCAGGCTTTATCGGGTTTTTCGCTCTGCGGGGCAGTGATCTGGGTCATGCCGCCCGGGCCTTTGATGTCTCGCCCGCCCTGCAATGGCCTGCCTTGCGTCTGGGCCATGCCAAAGCTCGTTTGCGCGGCATGCGCGCTCTTGCAGACGAGTCCCGTCTGCACTATCAACAAGTCCTGCTGCAGGCTCAGGAAGAAATTCAGGGGGCTTTGCACCATCTGACTCAACACCAGAAAAGCCTGCTTGGTCTGACCCGCGCCGCGCGTCATCTGGAACAAGCACACGCCCGTGCCGTAACACGCTACGAGATCGGCGCGGGAGCCTATCAGGATGTGCTGGAAAATCAGCGCGACTTAAACCAGACCCGACAGGAGCTGGCGCTGGCAGAAACCGGGTCTTATCTGAACGTGATTGCCTTGTATCAGGCGCTAGGCTGGGGCGTCGCGACCTCACCGATAAGGGAGTAGTGGCAGACCGGATCGGTCCAGGAGCGGTCTGTCTCAAGGACAGACCGCCCTTTGTCTGTGTGCAGTGCGTCTGCCTGGGGAAACTCGTCCTGCTGCGCACGGCTGTTTTGCATCAGCCGATTCGGGCGCTTGCCGCTCACACACCACACAAGGGCAGGTAAAACAACACCCGCAAACAGGGCTGCGCTTGTCCCACTCCTTGAGGCTTCCCGCCCCCCTGAACAACCTTAGGCAAGGACACCGGACAGGAAGAAGCAGAAGGAAAACATCCGCCTAGCTCCCCCGCCAGGGCGCTCCCTGCTGTCCCAGAGAAAGCACTTCACTGGCATTTACAATGGCAATCGAAATATCTTCAATCGTGCTGCGCTTGTTCATCGCCTGCTCGCGGATCAAATCGTAGGCCTGATCCTCGGACACCTGATGAGTTCGCATCAGGATTGTCTTGGCCTGCGCTACATGCCGCTGCCCCATCAGCTTGGTCTGCAGTTTGCTGATCAGGCGACGCTGCTGGCGCAGTTCCTTGTGGTATTTTCGGGCCAGCACCACCGTGGAGAGTAAGCCGAAGGACCGGATCGGCGAAGGCAGAATGGCCTGAATATTCAGATCCAGCACGGCAGAGACAATCGTGGGGTTTTCGTAATTGACCACCGCGATAATGGTGGGCGCATCCTGCTCGCACACCCAGTCAAGACGCAGATGCAGCAGATCGGGCTGCACGGCCAGAAAGACCAGATCCGTTCCGCAGGGCAGATTTTGCGTCGGTGGCCAGATTGTCTGGACGGAACACCCCATGCGCTGCAGTTGTTGGGTCAGCAATCGGCCGTCACTGTCGTCCGGATGCATGACCACCATTGTCAGCTGCCGCAGTTCCTTGAGCTGCGGCGAGGTGGCATGCGGAAAACGATTTCGTGCTCGCAAGGGCTTGTTTGCCGGCTCATCACCGTAGGAAGAGGAGTTGGCCACGCTTTATGTCTCCAAAGTATCCAGCTTGGCAGTCCAGTCACCCAAGGAGTGGGTGACCAGATAGGGGTCGGGCGAGACGGGACGGGTTGCCTGACGCACAATCGTAAAATTGCCCTCGGCGTTGATGCGCCCGATTCGTGGATAGAGCCAGGTGTGATGATTGGAGGGATCGATTTTGATCCGCCCCTGCGGGGCATCCAGCTCACTGCCCAGCAGATAGGGCAGCAAGTCCCCAATGGCATCACTGGCCGATTGTCGATAGGCATTGGCGAACAAATGCATCTGTGAATAGGCGGCCTCCCAACACAGATTAGGGTGACAATCCGCCCCAAAACGCTTGCGCAAACTGGCCAGGCAGCGTGCATTGACCTCGGACTCGATGGATTGGAAATACGGCGCCGCCGTGAAGTGTCCACAGGCAATGTGCGCCCCCATCTGGGCAACTTCGGCCTCGGAGGTCGTCAGGCTGGCAATGGGCATGGTCTGCGGGTTAAAGCCGGCATGGGCATAGGCGCGGTACAGACTGGCCGTGGAGTCCCCCACTACGGTGGAGAAAATAAAGTCCGGCTGCTTCTGCCGTATATCATCCATAATCAGGCTGTAATCGCTCTCGCTAGCATCCAGGGGCAGATAGTGTTCGCCCAGCACCTTGCTATCGGGATGCTGCATGACCAGCTCGCGCATGATCCGATTGGACTCGTAAGGGTAGATATAATCCGAGCCGATCATATAGACCCGCGCGCCAAAATTGCTGGTCATGAAATGCGCCAGCTGGACACTATTCTGATTGGGTGCGGCCCCCGTATAGATGACATTGCCCGAAAACTCAAAACCCTCATACAAGGTGGGATAGAACAGCAGCTTGTTCCACTTTTCCACAATCGGGATGACAGCTTTGCGGCTGCTGGACATGTAGCAACCGAAAATCACGTTGACACGATCCTGCACGATCAGCCGCTCGGCCTGCTGTGCGTAGCACGCTGGCCGGGAGGCCGGATCGTAGCAAACGGCCACCAGTTCGCGTCCCAGCAGGCCGCCAGCTTCGTTGATCTCCTCTATCGCCAGTTTGGTCCCCTGCCATTGCGACTGACCAATTGTCGAGGTCATGCCGGTTGCCGAATAAAGAACGCCGACGCGTACGGGGTCGTTGTGAGCCAAAGTCCATCTCCTGTCTAGCATGGTAGGGCAGCAGGTCTACAAACCGGCCGGTGAACACTACGAGCGAGCATCAGGTTACTCCAAAGAAACAGCATGCCTGCGGCCTCTCCTCCCGGCCGGTCTGCCCAGCCGCACTACCAGGCATCCATCAACATCAGGGTACCGGGCAACCAGCAGGTCAGTACCCCGATCAGGACGGTGTACAGGGGCAAGATGCGCAAGGACCGGCCCAGCCCCAAGGACAGAAAGAACAAAAACCACAGGCTGGACCACAAAAGCCACAAAGTGACCAGGCGTGGATCACTGGCAGTCCAGGCAAAGGCCAGAGCGCTGATGGCCACAAACAGGCAATACCAGCCAAAACCCACGCCCTTCAAGCCATACCACTGCACGACGGCCAGATACAGATAAGTGAAAGCAAACAGCAGTCCACCGGCAACGGCAAAATAATCTGCCATGTGCTCGCCGCGCTGCAATCCCAGCAAATTGATGAACAGCGCCAGCAAGCCCACCAGCAAATTGAAGGGGGCCAGGTCCCGACTTTCAATACGCCCGGTCAACCCCACGCCATTCACCATCAGCACGGCCCCAATAAAGAAAAGCGCAACACCCAACATGGCATAAGCCTCCAAAACAAGGTGACGATTCCGGCCTGGCTGGCGTCAGACCGTGCTGACGCTGCGTGAGCTCTGTGTCTCGCGATGACATACTGCCGCGAAGCAGGGCCTCAATTAGTTTGCGACCTAACTACAAAGTCGGATCTATTTGAGGCAAACGAAAAGGCCCAGACGGATTCAAGCATTGAACCAGTCTGGGCCTTTTTGCCCAACACCCACGCTGGCATCATTGGCAGCGGATGTCGTCTCTATTCGAACATATAGCAGCGATCTGAAATCGCGATCGAAGCAATTCTTACATAGCCTGCACCATCGTCTGTACTAGCGATTACCCTAGCGGCTGATTATGTGTGGCCTAACACTACGCTGTGTCAGTGCGCTTAATCCTTTTAACGATTTGTTTGCGCTCATCCCTGAGCAGAACACCATGACCCTGTGCCGACGATTCCGGGCGATTTATGCCGCCCCTGGCTATTTCAGAAATGACGGACTGTCAGCCGATGGGGCAGGTTTCAGAGCCTTGACTCGCTCTCGAGCACACGAAGGAAATAATCCACAATCGCATGGGCCCGCCTGTCCTTGCGCATGGCCAGCGATAAGGGAATCGTAAATCGGCGTTGCTGCGGGTCCACGGCAATCATCTGCTCTTTTTCCACCCAGCGCGCGGCGACGTGCTCAGGCAAGAAACCAATGTATTGCCCCGTCAGAATCAAAAAAGCAATTCCTTCCCGATCACTGGCCGTGGCGACACAGTTCAAATCCTGGTGCTGTCCAATCGCCTCCGGGCTCATCCGGTAGGTAGGCGCAATCGCTGCCGCCCGACACAGGGACTGTGCAGAGACCTCCCCCTGTTGTGCTTGCTCAAACAGTGGGTGCTCCCAGGAACAGTACAGAAAATAGGGCTCATCATAAAGCCTGCGGTATTCCAACCCACTGAGCGCATTGGTTTCGGGCAGGACCCCCATGTGCAAACGGCCTTCCAGCAAACCGCGCTCGATCTCTCCCGGCGTACTCATGCTGATGTGTACACGTACCGCCTCACTGTTCTGACGCAAGGTGCGCAAGGCCGAAGTGATGTGCATATGTGGCTGGGAAATCAGACTGTTCATCAAGCCTATGTTCAAATCCCCCCGCAAGCTGGAATGCAGCTGATTGACCTCGCTACGGAAATTTTCTACTGCCGCCATCAGCGTTTCACTGGCCTGCAACACCTGTCGTCCCTCTTCGGTCAAGGCAAAACCAGCCCTGCCACGCTGGCACAGCCGCATGCCACCCAGACGTTTTTCCAGATCACTCATATGCAAGCTGATGGCCGAGCGTGTAATCCCCAACACGCCCTCCGCCGCCGAAAAGCTGCCCACCTGCGCCACCGTTCTGAACACACGCAACAGGCGCAAATCAAAATCGGAAACCTGCAAGAGTCCTTTCAGTTGCATATAGGTGAGTAAAACAATAAGTGAAGTTAAATAAAAACGTATTTTACTCAACAACTTAGCCACCTACACTGGGGGTATTCACCGCCTTGAGGAGACCGCTATGAACTCACCCTACTTTGCGCCACAGCAGATTGCCAGTGAACTCAATCTCCAGTCCCACTGGATGCCCTTTACGGCGAACCGGCACTTCCAGCAAGACCCGCGCCTGGTCGTCAAGGCGGAAGGAAACTGGCTCTACGATCAGGAAGGCCGCCAGATTTTTGACAGTCTGTCCGGGCTTTGGACTTGTGGTGCCGGACACGCTCGCCATGAAATCCAGGCAGCCGTACATCGTCAACTCGGGCAACTGGACTACTCTCCCGCCTTTCAGTTTGGACACCCCGCCGCATTTCAACTGGCCGACAAGCTGACCCAGCACACCCCCGACGGTCTGGATCATGTTTTCTTCACGAACTCCGGTTCGGAATGTACCGATACCGTCGTCAAGATGGTACGGGCCTACTGGCGTATCAAAGGCCAGGCCAGCAAAACCCGTCTGATTGGCCGTGCTCGTGGCTACCACGGCGTGAACGTGGCCGGCACCAGCCTGGGCGGCATAGGCGGTAACCGCAAAATGTTCGGCCAGTTGATGGATGCCGACCACCTGCCCCACGTACTGCAGGCAGACTGCGCCTTCACGCGCGGCCAGCCCGAAACAGGGGGCCCTGCCCTGGCCGACGAACTGTTGAAACTGATCGAACTGCACGACGCCAGCACCATCGCTGCCGTGTTTGTCGAACCCGTTTCGGGCTCGGCAGGCGTGCTGGTGCCACCTGCCGGCTACCTGCAGCGCCTGCGCCAGATTTGCGATCAACACAACATCCTGCTCGTCTTTGATGAAGTCATCACCGGCCTGGGCCGCCTGGGCACCTACACCGGGGCCGAATACTTTGGTGTCACCCCCGACATCATGACCATGGCCAAGCAGTTGACCAACGGCGCCATCCCCATGGGCGCAGTCGTTGCCAGCCAAGAAATCTACCAAACCTTCATGGGCCAGGACTTGCCCCTGCACGCCGTGGAATTCAGCCACGGTCACACCTATTCTGCCCACCCCGTCGCCTGCGCCGCCGGACTGGCTGCCCTGCAGTTGCTGGAACAAGACAATCTGCTGCAACGCTCCGCCGAACTGGCACCGCATTTTGAGCAGGCACTGCATCAACTGCGCGATAGCCCGAATGTGATCGACATTCGCAACTGCGGCCTGGCAGGCGCCATCCAGCTGGCCCCCCGTAACGGCGACCCAGCCATCCGCCCCTTTGAAGCGGGCCTGCAACTGTGGAAACAGGGCTTTTACGTACGCTTTGGTGGCGACACACTGCAGTTTGGTCCCACCTTCACCAGTACACCTGCTCAGCTTGATTCACTCTTTGATGCCGTCGGTGGCGTCTTGAAGCAACTGGCCTAAGCACAAAAAGGGCGGCCTGCCCTGGGCCGCCCCAAACCACGCCCAGTCGTAGCAACTGGAAACCTTAACTTTCTTCCCAAGCAGCCCCCACAGCCTGCTCCAAACCCCACAAACGCGCCATAATACGAGCTTTGCTCCACAAGAAACGTTCAGTGCCATGAGTTCACCCATCCCGCCCCCCTTGGCTCAGGCCCCGATCGGCCTGTTTGACTCGGGCGTGGGCGGCCTGTCCATCTGGCGGGCCCTGCGTCAATCCTTGCCCCAGGAAAATCTGCTGTATCTGGCCGACTCACAATGCGCCCCTTACGGTGACCGCTCCCCGGCATGGATCATTGAGCGCACCCAGCGCATGGCACAACTGCTGGTTGACCACGGCTGCAAAGCACTGGTCATCGCCTGCAACACGGCTACCCTGGTCGCCGCCCCGACCCTGCGCGCCACGCTGAACCTTCCCATCATCGCCATCGAACCGGCCATCAAACCCGCTGCCGCACTGAGCCGCAGCCGTAGCGTTGCCCTGATGGCTACCAGTCGCACCCTGGACAGCAAAGGCCTGCAAAGCCTGATCGACCGCTACGCCAGCGACATTGAAATTATCCGCATTCCCTGCCCCGGACTGGCTGACCGCGTTGAAGCCCTGCAACTGAGCGGCCCGCAAATCGAGGCGGAACTACGCGAGCGCCTGGCCCCCGCCCTGCAAAGCCGGGCCGATACACTCGTGCTGGGTTGCACCCACTACCCCTTCCTGCGCCCCACTATCGACGCCATCAGTGGTTCGCGCTTCCATATCCTGGAACCTTCCTTCGCCGTTGCCGCTCAAGTCCATCGGCGCCTGCAACAAGCCAACTGCCTGAACCCTCAAACACTGGCGGGCACCAGCGCTTTCATCAGCAGCGCCCCCATGGACCAAGCCCAAAAAGTCATCCAAGCACTGACAGGGCTGGCCGAACCCACCATGCTGGCGTTCCCGACGCAACCGCTACACGCGCTGTAAAACCGGCTGCACTCCATCTCCCGATGCATCCAATCAAGAGCAGCCTGAATTGGCTGCTCGACCCGAGTGAGCACCACCTTCTGCCGCCCAACTACAGCTTCACTCATTCATCGTCTACGCCCCACTCCGCGTCCACACCGCCGCCGTGCCTTTAAACCAGCCATCGGCCCAAGCAAAGATTCCAGACATTATTCCTTAGGCCCTTGAGCACTGTTCCAGGTGCATGCACAGGAGGCACAGGCACGTTCGGGCTGCGCCCCGATTGTCACTTTGCCAAGGGTGCCGACGCGCGGCGTCGGCAAGGGGACCGCTGCGCCCCATCCGGCCATCCAACAACAACGTTGAGCCTAGAGCACAAAAACTCGCTCAAAACTCACGCGCCTTCTTCCCCTGTAACAAACCATCCATCAAACCGCCACATCCCCGCCGAGCCGCGGCCCGTCACCACTCCCCGCCCTTCCTATCTGCCCTGAACAAGCCAACCGCATAAAACACAATCCAATCATCGGCGGATTTGCTGATCCGTTCACAGCGCAGTCATACGCCCTTCCTACACTGCCCGCAGTCCTGATCCGATGCCGACTGGGCAGCCCACCCCCACGCACAGTCCGGCCTCTCTTTTTACCTCCTCTTCTTGAGTGGCTGTATGACCTTCACCTCACGTCCCCAAAAATCTCCTACCGTGCAACGCCTGCAACAGGCGGGGCTCTCCCTGTCACTGGCACTGCTCCTGACGGCTTGCGGTAGCGGCTCCGGCACCAATGATGGTGCAGCAAACCCCGATGTCAATCCCGAGCCCCCCACTGTAGAGCCAGGCGATAAACCCCAGGCATTGGGTGGTAAAAAAGCCCTGATTGTCACTATCGACGGTCTGAGCTACGACGCACTGCAGCAAGCCCGCCAAGCGGGTCAGCATCCTGCGCTGAAAAACCTGACTATTGCCCCGGCGCAAACCGGCGGCTATACCGG
The DNA here is from genome assembly GCF_019343455.1 of Alcaligenes ammonioxydans. Taxonomy (NCBI): domain Bacteria; kingdom Pseudomonadati; phylum Pseudomonadota; class Betaproteobacteria; order Burkholderiales; family Alcaligenaceae; genus Alcaligenes; species Alcaligenes ammonioxydans. Next base: position 2,848,440 of record NZ_CP049362.1, read on the forward strand.
CACCCCCAGTGAACAACGTACCCTGCCCCTGCCGGGCTGGGCCTCCCTGATCACGGGCGTCTGGGCCGATCAACACGGCCTGCGTGGCGTCGGCCAGGAACCGGTACAACTCAAGAGCCCCACTCTGGTTGCGCTGGCCTCCGAGCCAACACCGGCCGCCCTGGCCGTAAGCACAGCAGACTACCGCACGCTGTGGGCGCCAGACCTGCAAGAAGGCCGGATCATTGAAGCCGCCAACTGTACCGACTCGGACAGTTGCGTCAGTGAGCAGACCCAGAAATACCTGCAAGAGGGCAAATCCCTGATTCTGGCCCAGATCCAGGCGCCGGCTCGTGCGGCCTCACAAACCGGATTGGGCAGCCCCCAATATCAGGAAGCGGTTCAAGAGTCGCTGGCTTCCCTGGACAAGCTGCTGGCCCTGATTGAGAAGCGCAAGCAGGCTGATGCGTCCGAAGACTGGTTGCTGATCCTGACGAGCAGCTACGGCATGGACGAGTTCGGCAGCGCCACCGGCTCGCAGTTCAACCGCAACAAAACCAGCTTTATCGCCACCAACAAGACCCTGGCGTCCTTGCCTGCCATCGATGGCCAGGTCACCAGCAGCACCGACATGAACACGCTGGCCGCCGTGATCGATATCGCTCCCACTGTTCTGTCCCATCTGGGCGTACAGGGTGAGCAATACGCCTTTCGCGGTTCGCCTTTGCAAGCCCAGACCCGTATCCGCAACCTGAGCTTCAACAAGCCAGCCGATAAAAACATGGTGGACCTCAACTGGGTTCTGGACGGCGATGCCTCGCAGGAAATCCAGATCATGCGTGATGGCAAACTGATTGCCACCCTGCCCGCAGGCTCGACCCAGTACTCCGACCCGCTACCTGTCTCGGAGAACGCCCAAGTCTACTCGCTGAGCTACTCGGTCAAAACGGGTCAGGCTGCCTCCACCTTGCAAGCTGAAGCAGGCTACCAGCCTCCTCCAAAACTGGCCGATACCCTGAGAGACGGCCTGCGCAGCTATTACACCTTCAGTGCTCAGCCTTTTACCGACAGCAAGGGCGGCAGCAGCCTGCAACCAGCCAGCCCGGGCGTTCCAGCCGGCGAACTGCTGGCAGCCGACTTCCTGGACCCTACCCAGCCCCAAGGTGGCTTGCGTCTGCTCGGCAGCAAGGCCGATGCCAATGGCAACCGGGGCTATCGCCTGGCCTTGAGCCGCGAACTGTTGGGAACCGGTGGTGCACAAAAACTGACGATCGGCTTCTGGTTCCGCACCCCGGACAACTGTCACGGCTATGGCGCCTCCATCATGGCCAACAAAAACTACGACTCGGGCAACAACCCCGGCTTTGCGCTCGGCCTGTTTAACGCCAACGGTTGCGACATCCGCTTTAACACCGGTTATGGCGGTGGTCGCAATGAAAGTCAGGGCTACAACATCACCCCTGACCAGTGGGCCTATGTGGCCGTGGTGATCGACAAATCCAAGGGAATCATGCGTGGACATGTCTTCGACACTAAAAAAGGTGCGCAGTTTGGATCGGTCGCCCTGGAAGCCCGCACCATTGCCGCGCTGGGCGGAACCGGCACCAGCGAGCTGGGGCTGAACGAAGACGTCACCGGCCAGTACTACAAACGCTGGGGCCGCAGCGACATCAATATGGACTTTGGCGAACTGGCCATCTGGGACCGCGATTTGAGCACGGACGAGCTGACCAGTATTTATGAATCGCGCAAGCCCCTGTCCAGCCTCCAACCCTGATTGCACAACCAAGGATTTTTCATGACCCCAACACACCCTTCCATCACCGTTGAGCGCCTTAAACGCGCATCCGTCCTGCTGATGCTCTGCGGCCTACTGGCTGCTTGCGGTGGCGGCAGCGACACGGACAGTTCGGGTGGCTCCGGCTCGACAGAAGAGCCGACAGAGCCGGGCAAACCCACTCCCGAACCCGCAGCACAACTCAAATGCGCCCCTTAATTGTTGACGAGATCACGAACAATGACTTCACGCCGTACCTTCCTACGTAACGTCACTGGCGCCGGCCTGGCTGCCGGATCACTGGCTGCCTTTCCCCCCAGCATTCGCAAGGCCTTGGCCATTCCTGCCAACAACAAGACAGGCACCATCAAGGACGTGGAACACATTGTGGTTCTGATGCAGGAGAACCGCTCCTTTGACCACTACTTTGGCACCCTGAAAGGGGTACGCGGGTTTGGTGACCGATTCACCATTCCCCTGCCCAATGGCCGCAATGTCTGGCAGCAAAACGTCAGCTCGAACGAAACCGTCCTGCCCTATCACCTGGATGCCACCAAAGGCAATGCCCAGCGCGTGAACGGTACGCCCCACTCCTGGTCAGACGGTCAGGCCGCCTGGGACCACGGTCGCATGGATTTCTGGCCCAAGCACAAGAACCGTCACTCCATGGGCTATTACCGCGAAGCCGAGGTGCCGTTCCAGTTCGCAATGGCCAACGCCTTCACCATCTGTGACGCCTATCATTGCTCCATGCACACCGGCACGAACTCCAACCGCATGTTCTTGTGGACGGGTACCAACGGTCCGACCGGCTCGGGCGAATGTACCGTCAACAACGCCTGGGACAGCCTGCGGCCCTCAAGCGTTGGCGGCTACACCTGGAAAACCTACCCTGAGCGTCTGGAAGAAGCCGGAATCAGCTGGAAGGTCTACCAGAACCTGCCCGACAACTTCACCGACAACTCGCTGGCGGGCTTTTTGCAATACCGCATTGCCAACGAGCAATCGGGCAAACCCACCAACACTCCTTACGAACCTTCGGACGATATTGGCAACCCGCTGTACAAGGGCATTGCCAACACCATGCCCGACGGAGGCTTTCTGGAGCAAATCCGCAAGGATGTCGAAGCTGGCACGCTGCCGCAGATTTCCTGGGTCGTGGCCCCAGCCAACTACTCTGAGCACCCCGGCCCATCAAGCCCGGTACAAGGTGCCTGGTACACCCAGGAGCTGCTCGATGCCCTGACGGCCAACCCCGAGGTCTGGAGCAAGACCGTTCTGTTCGTCAACTTCGACGAAAACGATGGTTTCTTTGACCACGTCCCCTCGCCCTCGGCCCCTTCGATTGACCCGGTCACCGGCAAACCGGCCGGCAAGACGACCCTGAGCAAGGAAGAGCTGGCTTTCGAGTACTACAACTACCCCAGCCCTCAGGGTCTGGCCGGCCAGCCCCCGCAAGACGGCAAGGTCTTTGGCCCCGGTGTACGGGTTCCCATGTATGTCATCTCCCCCTGGAGCCGTGGCGGCTGGGTGAACTCGCAGGTGTTTGACCACACCTCTGTCATCCGTTTCATGGAAGAGCGCTTTGGCGTGATGGAACCGAACATCAGCCCCTACCGCCGCGCGGTGTGTGGCGATCTGACCTCGGCCTTTAACTTCGCCAGCCCGAACGATGAGCCACTGCCCACCTTGAATGGCCGACGCAGCCGTCAGGATGCCGATGCCATTCGCAGTGCCCAGGAGCGTCTGGCTCAGGTACCCCAGCCCGTGGACAACCAGCGTATTCCCGTCCAGCAAACGGGTGTGCGTCCATCCCGCGCCCTGCCTTATGAACTGCACGTCAGTGCCCGCTGCGATAGCGAGAAAGGCGTTCAGCTGCTGTTTTCCAACACCGGCAAAGCGGCCGCTGTATTCCACGTTTATGACAAGCTCAACCTGGATCGCATCCCACGCCGCTACATGGTCGAACCCGGCCAGATGCTCGATGATGTCTGGGACGCGCAGGCAAACAACCTGGGACACTACGATCTGTGGGTACTGGGTCCGAACGGCTTTCACCGCCACTTCCGTGGTGATGTCAGCGTGCTGGGCCAGGCCGAGGCCGCCCGCCCCGAGATTCGTGTCTGCTACGAAATCACCAAAGGCGATATCTATCTGGAAATGATGAACGGTGGCCAGTCCGCCTGCACCTTCACCATCCAGTCCATGGCCTATCGTGAAGACGGTCCATGGGAAGTCACGGTGGAACCCGGCCAGCAGTCCAAACAATCCTGGGCCTTGAAATCCAGCGGTCATTGGTACGACTTCGTGGTTCGCAGCAACAGCGACCCCAGCTACTACCGCCGCTTCGCAGGCCGGGTGGAGTTTGGCGCGCACGGCGTCAGCGATCCAGCCCTGGGGATTCCCGCCTACCTGTAAGACTTCAAGGCGCTGAATCTATCGTTCTATTGTCTGACTAAGTGTGCGTGCGCACCACGCACACTTTTTACCCCGATGCCAAATACAGGCATCGGGTTTTTTTTACGCATCCGTAGTAGCAACGGCAGGTACCCACGCATGGGGCTGCCATCAGTGAGCTATGCCTGGCAAACGGGCACACCGCCTCAAGGAATGTGAAGTCTCTGTACCTGACCCGCATAGACAAACGGGCAATGCAAAAGCCAAGCACAGGCTACGGGCTGAACACGCCGCGCCCTACTGACTGCCCCCAGGCGATGGGGCAGGCCCAGCACGGCATGCTGCATCAGGATGAACCGCTCTGCGCCTTTCGCCTTGCATGTGTATTGCCACACCCGCTTACTGCACCAACTGATTCATCTCAATAATGGGCAACATGACGGCCAGCACGATCAGCAGTACCAGGCCGCCCATCAGCAAGATCATCAACGGCTCCAGCAAGGCAGTCATGGTCAGGGCCTTGCGCTCCAGCTCGGTCGACAAAGTCCTTGCCGCCCGGTCCAGCATGGGAGCCAGTTCACCGGTTTTTTCTCCACTGGCAATCAATTGCACCAGTAAGGGCGGAAACAGGCCACTGCGTTGCAATGCGCTCGCCAAAGGCAGACCCTCACGCACATGGACCGCTGCCTGATTGACGGCGTCACGCAAGGCCAGATTGGACACCGTGCGTCCGGCAGCTTCCAGAGCAGTCAGCAAGGCCACATTACTGCCAGCCAAAATCGCCAGCGTGGCAGCAAAACGAGCAGTGTCCACCCCCAGCAAATAGCTGCCCAGAATCGGCGCCCCTAACAAGCGTCGGTGAAAGGCCTGCTTCAAGGCCGGTTGTCGCAATAGAAACGCCACCAGGGCGCCCCCCAGCAACAACACAAGAAACAGAACCCCTCCCCATTCACGCAGCAAATCGCTGGCGCTGATCATTACACGGGTCAGCAAAGGCAACTGCTGCTTGGCCTGAGTAAACGCGCCCACCACTTGCGGGACCACATAGCTGAGCAAGAACACCACCATCGCCACGGAGATCAGGCTGACGATGGCGGGATAAATAAAGGCCGTCAAGACCTTGCCTCGCAGGGCACCGCTCTCTTCGATAAAACTGGCCAAGCGGTCCAGCACCTGCTCCAGCTCTCCGGACTGCTCGCCCGCCCGCACCAGTGCCCGATAAATTTCCGGGAAGTCGCGCGGGTGACTGGCCAAGGCATCACTCAGGCTATGACCGGCACGGATATCCGCACGCAGGGCTGCCAGCAGCTGGACCATCGGACGTCGGGTGGACTGCTCGATCACCACGCCCAGACTGGCTTCCAGAGACAGCCCAGCCGCCACCAGACTGGCCAGTTGACGGGTCAACCAGGCCAGCTCGGTACGGCGCAAGCCTGCACTACGGGCGCGAGCGGCGGCACGACTTCGTCCCGCTTTCAGGGAAACAGTCAACAGACCACGGGTCAACAACTGCTGGCGTGCCAGACGCTCACTGTCGGCTTCCACGACGCCCCGCTCGCTGCGCCCGGTCTGATCCACCGCCTCATAGTGATAGGTACCCATCTTGTTTGACCCGCCTATAACTCGCGCGTGACGCGCAACACTTCTTCCTGGGTGCTGATGCCCTGCTCCACCCAGCGCTGGGCATCCTCGCGCAAGCTGCGCATGCCCGATTCACGGGCTGCCTGTCGCAAGGCGGCTTCGGCACCCGCGGCATTTAACAGGTGCTGGGCCCGCTCATCAATCCGATACAGCTCGTGAATACCGGTGCGCCCCTGGTAACCGGTATGGCCGCACTGTTCACAACCTTCCGGGCTGGCTCGATACTGCCCCTGGTCCGCGGGCTGACGACAATGCAGGCACAGCTTGCGTATCAGCCGCTGGGCCAGCACACCGCGCAGCGTGGACGCCAGCAAAAACGGCTCCACCCCCATATCCACCAGACGGGTAGCAGCAGACACGGCATCGTTGGTGTGCAAGGTGGCCAGGACCAGATGGCCGGTCAGGGATGCCTGCACCGCAATCTGCGCCGTTTCCAGGTCGCGGATTTCTCCGATCATGATAATGTCCGGGTCCTGCCGCAAGATGGCACGCAAGGCGCGTGCAAAGCTCAGTTCAATACGCGGATTGACCTGCGTCTGGCCTACGCCAGGCAAGTCATACTCAATCGGGTCTTCGACGGTGAGCACATTGCTGCGCGCTGTGTCGACGCGACCCAAGGCTGCATACAAGGTTGTGGTTTTCCCGCTTCCGGTGGGCCCGGTGACCAGCACAATGCCATGAGGCTGGTGAATCAGCTCATCAAGCTGGGCCAGGATGTCCGGGGCCATTCCCAGCCGCTCCAGCTCCAGTTGTCCGGCCGACTTGTCCAGCAAACGCATGACGGCACGCTCGCCATGGCCGGTAGGCAGAATCGATACGCGCAGGTCCAGGGCCCGCCCCCCCACCTTCAGGGCGATGCGGCCATCCTGAGGGAGCCGCTTTTCAGCAATATCCAGGCTGGCCATGATCTTGATACGCGACACCAGGGCACCGTGCAAGGCGCGCCGTGGGCTGACAATATCGCGCAAACGGCCATCCACCCGGTAACGCACCACCGAATGGGTTTCATAGGGCTCCAGGTGAATATCACTCGCTCCGTCCCGCACTGCCTGGGTGAACAAGGCGTTAATCATGCGGATAACCGGTGCATCGTCCTGGTTCTCCAGCAAATCGGTCACGGCGGGCAATTCCTGCATCAAGCGATCCAGGTCCACCTCATTGGCCGCCGCATCCACCACGCTGGCGGCATCGTCTCCCTGCGCATAACTGGCATCAATCAGGGTGTCGAGCTGGGCATCGGGCACTTGCCGTTCCTCGAACTCGGGGTAACGACGACGCAACTCCACCAAAGCCCAATCTGGCGTGCGCTCGCTGATGACCCGCGTTCCCACGCCTTGCTGCTGCGTCAGCACGGCCCGGTGCTGACGTGCCCAGGAATACGGCAGACGACTCATAGTGTCTCCCGCAAGTCGACGGCGCCTGGCGCGCCGGCAGCTTGTGGCAGCACCATATGCTCCGCATCCGGATGGAACCAGGTGGAGCGGTCCGGCAAAGTGGTCTGCAGCGCACGCATATAGTTGTAGCGGTCCAGGGACAAGCTCTGGCTATCCTGGGCATTGCGCACGATATGGGGGCGCAGAAACACCATCAGATTAGTCTTGCTGCGCTTGCGCTTCTCGTATTTAAAAAGATTGCCCACCAACGGAATATCGCCCAGCAAGGGCACCGATTGCTGACCATCCTCAATCGAGTCTTCCAATAAGCCGCCCAGCACAATAATCTGCCCATCATCGACCAGCACATTGGTACTAAGCGCACGTTTACGCGTGACAGGCGTGCTGGGTGATACCGACGTCGTAGGGTCCAGGCTGCTGACCTCCTGGTACAGAGCCATCTTGACGGTCCCACCTTCGGAGATCTGCGGACGCACTTTCAGGGTCAGGCCCACATCCTCGCGCTGAATGGTCTGAAAGGGATTACTGGCCCCATCACCCGTGGTCGTGTACTGCCCCGTCACAAAGGGCACGGTACGGCCCACCATGATGCTGGCTTCTTCGTTATCGAGCGTCATCAGGTTGGGCGTGGACAGAATATTAATGCCGCCCTGGCGCTCCATCGCCCGGGCCAGGACGCCCAGATTGACAATCTGCTGGCCCAGCACGTTCACCGTACCTTTGACCACGCCCAGACTTAAACCCGCCGCCAACGAATCCAGGGTGGTCACCCCGGCCTTGTTAATCCCGCTACCGCCCAGATTGGCGCCCCCGACAAAACCTGAACCTCCATCGGCAATATTGCCACCGCCTGTCATCCACTGGATGCCAAACTCGGCCGCATTCTCCGCATTCACCTCCACAATCAAGCTCTCGACCAGCACTTGAGCGCGACGTTGATCCAGTTGATCGATCACTTCACGCAAGCTGCGGTAAACCGGATCGGGGGCCGAAATGATCAGCGTAATCGTGGATGGATCAGCCTGCACAGTGGCACCGCCAGCGCTAAAAGCCACGGTGCCGCTGGCACTGTTTGCGGCGCTCAAACCCATCTCGGCCTGAGGCTGCTGCTTGGCAGTGGCCGACGTGTCCATGGCCTTGGCACCGCCGGTGATACCGGCATTGGCGGCGGGTGCCAGGCTATTGCTATTTGACTGTTGATTCCCGGTGCTCGCGTTCCCCGAAGCCGCTTGACCGGTCAGGGCCCCGCGCAGCACCTCAGCCAGCTGCACCGCCTGAGCATTGCGCAGATAGACCACATGCAAATTGCCTTTATTGCTTTCCGGGCTGTCAATACGCCGGATCAGGTCACGGGCCAGATCCAGCCGGGCCGGACTGCCTGCCCGCACCAGGACCGAGTTGCTACGCGGGTCGGCCACCACCGTAATGCGCTGCGCCACATCGTTGCCGGGCGTATCGAGCATTTGCGAGGCCAGGGCTGCCACATCCAGGGCCACGCCGTAGTCAATCGGGATAATGTCCGTGTTCAAGCCCGCGGGGGTATCGATCCCCGCAATGACCTGGGCGATACGATCCAGATTGTCACCGTAATCGGTCACCACCAGCGTATTGTTGGACGGGTAGGCATTGATGGGATTATTGGGCGAAATCATCGGCCGCAGCACCGGAACCAAGGCGGTCGCATTTTCATAACGCAAGGTAAACACCCGCGTTTCCAGCTCACCGCTGCCACTGGCCCCGGTACCAGCCGCCCGCACCGCACCGCCCTGCTGGCGCGCTTCGGCTTCAGGGACCACCCGACTGATCTTGCCATTACGCAGGACGGCAAAGCCTTGCATCCGCAGCGCCGACAGCAGCATCTCGTAGGCCGTTCTGGCGTCTACCGGCACCTCTGACACCAGCGTCAACTGCCCTTTCACGCGCGGGTCCACAATAAAATTCTGACCCGTGAAACGGGCCAGAGCCGCCACCACGCCATCCAGCTCCGCATCCACAAAATTGAGCGTAATGTCGTCGCCTTGCGGGAACTCGGCCGGGTCCGGCAAATCGATAGGCGCCGCACTGCCCCCGACCCGCTGCGGTACCCGCCGCGTGACGGCCGCAGAGGCCGTATTGCTATTGGCAAAGCGCGGATCAGCCTGCCCGCTGCGTACCGGCGCCTTGCCCACTGAGGCAAAAAAAGAAGAAGGGTCGGGACCGGGCTCAGGTTTCTGACCATTGCTGGCACAGGCGCTCAACAGCACGGCTGCACCCAGGCTTAAGAGGAAGCGAGGCCGCAGCCCAGGAAGTCGTTTAGTCAAGGTACTCATAGTCAAAATATCGTTAATCCTGCTTGCTAGTCGTTGTGGCTATCCGCCAATGGGTCACGCCCTGACGCTGAGGCCCCAAGGCCTCTAATAACTCATTAAATCGTTGATCGTCGGCCTGTCTGGGTTGAGCGCGCCCTTCAAACAGGCCGCCCTCCGGCCCCCACTGACCTTGCCCGGCCAAAGTGAAGTCTCCTTGAAGTGTGCGCAGACCCAGTTGAACGCCCTGCCCCTTGCGGCTGACCAGCAACTGGTAATCGCCTAACTGAGCCTGTGCTGCCAAGGCAGAGCGCGCATTGCGCCAGTCCAGTTCCAGCAGCGGACCGGTCGTGGCTGCCAACGCCTGACTGGGCCAACGCAGCTGTAACTGACCTTGCGGTTGCACGGTCTGCAACAAGGGATGCAGACGCCCCAAAAGTGCTGCGGGCACCGTCAGGCTTTGGCCGGATATTCGCCAGCCCTGCAGGCTGGCTTGCAGTCGCACAGGCTGATCCAGCCAATCATGGTTCAATTCCATTTGCGGCCAAGGGGTCAAGCGCCAACGCCAGCTCACCGGCCCAGGAACCGTACGGGCCAGCAGTCCCGAGCCCACGACCAGCAAGCCTTGTCCCGAAGCCAGGTTGCCATGCGCGGTTTCAAGCCGCAAAGGCAAGCGCTCCGGCTGCCAGATCAGCATCAGACGGGCTGGCAAAAAAGGCACCGCGGCCAACAACAGTCCCATCGTCAGCAAGGCCAACACGAAAATCTTGGTGAGTTTTTTCATGAGGGCTCTCCGGTGCGCAGCACAATACGCCCATCCAGCAGCCCTGCACGCTCCCGGCTATCCACCACCGAGCGACTGAGACTGAGCTCCTGGACAGCAAAGCCCAAAACACGGGGAGTCTGCAGCAGCCAGTCCATCAAGGCCGAAGCCGCTACGGCCTGACAGATCAAGACACGCTGCCCGGCCGGCGACTCCTCTGTCTGACACTGAGCGCCCAACGTTTGCAAACTGCGCTGCAAGGCCTTGTCCTGCCCCTGCGCATCGACCGACGTCACCAGTGCTTTATCCAGAATCTGAATCTGCGCCAAGACTGTTTGCAACTGCGCCATCTCGTACTGCAGGCGCGGCAATTCCTGTTTGGCCAGGGCCAGATCACGAACAGCGGGGCGCACCAGCAGCAGCCACAAGAACATCAAGGCCAGCAAAGCGCCCAATACAGACAAGGCCAGTTGATCCCGGCGGCTCAAGGCCTGCCAATACTGTCTGGCAATGGCGAGCTTGCCTTGCACGGTCAGCAGGACAGGCTGGAGGGCAGTGAATTTGCTCATTGCTGCGCCTCCTGCTGGCTGGATTGCCCCTCTTTGCGCAAACCTATTTCCCACTGGCGGGCCGAATCCCCCTGCTTCCAGGTCAGTTCGGACTCGGCAGGCAAGGGCTGTGCCGGCAAGTCACTGGCCAGCGTCAGACGCAACTGCTGATCGTCGAAATGCAGTGCGCGCACCTGCCCCTGCAAGGCTGGCCACTGTATGGCACTGCTCATCAACAAGCGGTCAAACGGCGCGGAGGCAGGACTTTTCTCCGACAGCAAGGCATCACGATGCTGGCTGGCCTGCGTCAAGGGCGCGACGATGACAGGCAAATGCGGCAAGGCTTGTCGAACCGCCTGCTCCATCTGGGTCTGCAGCTGTTTCGTCTGGGACCGCAAGGCCTGTGCCTGCTGCTGCAAAACCAATGTCCAGCTCAGCACGGCGGCCAGCGTCCACCAAAGGCTGTGGCGCACGACGCGACTTGTGCCGCTGGCGGCCATCTCGGGCATCAGCAAGGAACAGGCTGGCACCGTCACGCTCGGCCCCTTGCCCTGTCGATCCTGTGCGTGAGCCTCGGACCAGGGATAAACCGCGTTCAAGGGCAGACCTGTCTGGCGGGCCTGCGCCCCCAACGCCAGCAAAGGCTGCCGCTCTGTCCAGGCCAACTGACTCATCCCGGAAGGATCGGGGGCCGAACACGCCACCCACACCTGTTCAATCGGACTCAGACACAGGGGTTCCACGGCGCTGCAGGCCACAGCCTGCCGCCGCGACGCACTGACCGCGGGAAGGCGCAGCTCGGTCACCGTTGCCATCCCTGCCGGCAAAACCAGCTCCAAGGAGCGGGCCTGGGTCTTGAGCTCGTCAAGTTCTCCTCGACCGCGACGCAAGACTTTGGCGCGTTTGTCCCGCAGCACAAAGTCCACCGGCTGATCCAGCCTGGGCGGCACGTCCAGATAAATACGCAGCACTTTACTCATCACTTCAACGAATCCAGACAATCCGGCTGCGATCGGCGGCCCTGTGGATCAGGGCCTGAGTCGCCACCCGGCTATGGTCAAGTCGCAACTCACCACTTAATAAAAACCATTCACTGCGCACTGTCAGTGTTTGCCCCTTGAGCCCTTCTTGCGCCTGCAGGCGCGCCTGCACATCTGCCTGATCCCGGAACCATTGCCCCCGGTCACGCTGCTCCAGCAGTCCTCGCCACTCCACCAGACTGACGGAGGGCTGCACGGCGGCGAGCACCTGAGCGCTGGCCGTATTCACATTCAGAGACTTGGCCTGCGGCAAATAGCTCAGATAGGGCTCCAACTGCTTGGCCAGTACGGGTGCATCCGGGAAGAAATCCTGCAAATGAGTGGGCCAGGGTGCCTGCCCCGCCTGTGCCAGCTCCAGGCGCTGAGCCAGCTCAAGCGCCAGAGAAGGCGTTTGCTGAATACTGCGCAGCAACTGCTCCAGCGCCTGCACATACATGGCCTGCACACGCCCCTCCCGCAATAACAGGGCCAGATTGAACTTGCCCTGCTCATCCTGGATGTAACCGGAGAAATAGGCAGCCCGGGTCTTGTCCGGCGTCTCTACCTTGAGCTCACTGAGGGCCTGGGCCCACAGACCACCCTTGTGAGTGACCGCCGTGCGCTGCGAATCCAGGCGCAGTACCAGCACCGCCCAATCCAGCGCACCACGAAGCAACCAGTTGGCCTGAAGATAGTCACGCTCACTGGCCAACTGGCTTGCCAGCCCGCTTTGACGCTGCACAATGCCCATGGTGGCAATGGACACCGCCATCACCAGCACCAACGCATTGATCACGGCCATGCCTTGTTGTCTGGCGCGTGTCATAGCAGCATCACCACCTTGCGATAGGGATGCTCCTGACCTTCGAGCTGCACGGTCAGCTCGATTCCTGTGGCCGCTGCTCCCGCCTGCTCGGGCCAGGGCCAACTTTGCCAGCCGCGCGCCGGAATCCAGATACGTAAATTCCATGCGCTGACCTGCTCCAGAACATCTTGCAAAGGTCCCAGTTCGGGCAAGGGGTAAGCCGTTCCGGCCAGACTCATCGCTCGTTGCAAAACCCCATGCTGCAAACGCCATTGAATATGCTGGGTGCCCGCCCCTGCGTCGGCGCGACGCTCAATCATCAGGATGGCCGGCCCCTCGCCCTGAGCCTGCCAGCGGATACTGGCCGGCAGGACCGCCGTCGCTGCGCCCGGGTCTTGGGCAGACAGCACGGGGGGTAGATGCAGTTCCAGATCGCGCCCCATTTGGGACAGGACATTGAACAGGGCCTGGGTCTGACGCGCCTGACGACTGAGTTGCTCATCGGCGTGCAAGACTGCGTCCAGACCACGCCAGGACATCAGGCTGATCAAGGCCATGATGGTCAAGGCCACCAACATTTCCACCAGCGTAAATCCCTCCTGAGCCGGCTCTGTCATGGCAAGGACGCCAGGGTCGCATGCAGTTCAGTCAGCACGGGGCCATTGGGCAAGAAAGTCTGAATCGTCACCTGACGAAAGAAACGATTGGCCGTGGGTTGCACCGTCTGTCTGCACTGCAGATCCAAGCCCCCTTGGCGACACGACACCACCGTTTCACCGGGCTCGGGAAACAGACGACGCAATCGCATCTCGGCCATCACGCTGTCGGCGGCCAGCAAGGCCAGGCTGCGCTCATGCATGGCCTGGCTGCCCGAGGCACTCAATCCCAGCGCCCGCAGCCCGGCAGTCAGCGCCACCGACACAATGGCCAGCGCAATCAATACTTCTATCAAACTCATGCCGCGCTCAGTCATGACTGCACATCAAAAAGGCCCGTGGGATCGCTGCGCAAATGCAGGACCTCATGACCATCATCCAGCTCCAACTGACGCGGCGCAGACAACCACTCATTGACGAAAACCCACGGTCCTGCCGGATCCAGGCGCACACGCAGCGCCTCCAGCGACCAGGAGCGCGCAGGAAACAATTGTGCAAAGCGGGCCTGGTCGCGCAACCATCCCGGCGTTGGGCTGGAACCATCGGTGGCATCCGGAATCAGGCTGAAGCGATAACCCTGCTGATCCGCACTCCAGATCACACTTCGGCCGCTTTCACGTACATAGCGCTGTACATCGGCCAGGCGCAGAGCCAGCTGGCGGGCTTCCCGCTGTATTCCCTGATCACGATCCAGTACCAGCACACTCAAGCCGGCGCTGCTGACGATGCCCACGATCAGCAAGACCACCAAAGTCTCGATCAAGGAAAAGCCCCGTTGTGTCACGTCAGTCCCAGTTGCCTATGTCCGCGTCACTGCCGGACCCGCCGGCCTGCCCGTCCGCCCCCAAGGAGAACACATCGATCTCGCCATTAACGCCGGGTTGCAGATACTGATAGGGATTGCCCCAAGGGTCATTGGGCAAACGGTCCATATACGAGCGCCAGTTACGAGGCTCTGGCGGCTGCGAGGGCCGCTGATGCAAGGCGGCCAGACCTTGGGCCGTGCTGGGGTAGCGACCGTTATCCAGGCGATACAGCTTTAGCGCCTGGGTCAGGGCGGCAATGTCCTGACGGGCCGCCACTGCGCGCGCCTGATCGGGGCGATCCATGAGGCTGGGAACTACCAAGGCCGCCATAATGCCCATGATGACCACGACCACCATGACCTCAATCAGAGAAAAACCTTGTTGAACGCGCGAGCTGGCCGGTCTGGCCAGGGTACGCGCCGGCGTACGAAATAAAATAGGACGAGACATGAAAGAAGTAAGTCACCCAAAAAGACAAGCTCCTGTCATACGGGCTTCATGCAGCACACGCACAATAAGAGCTCTTAAGACAGCCAAACAGGCCGTCTGCCAAAGCACTATGCGATGCAGTCTAAATGGGTATTATTTCCGCCATATTTCCGTCACATCTTTGGCTGCGTTTGTGTCAGGCCGGCGTTGTGCTGGCCTTGATCACGCTGCTGATCAACCTGTTCCTACCTTCGCAGGACACGATTGCTCCCGTGCTGGACGAAGACCACAGTGAGCAGATCAGCACCCGGCAAATCGCGCAATGGTTTGGCGGCAGCACGGCCCTGCCGGAGTTGCGCTTGCACGGCATGATTGTGAGCGGCACGGGCGGCGCCGCCCTGCTCAGTATCAATCAGCAGTCTGTACGGGCGTATCGCCCTGGTCAGGAGCTGGCTCCCGGCGTGTTGCTGGACTCGATACAGCGCGAGCACATCGTGATCACAGTCGATTCCGTCCCTCAGCACATCGCCACCGAGCGCAAAGGTCCTGTTGCCATTCCCGGTATCCGGCAAGGGGCTCAGCCCTGACATAAACAGTTAGCAGTATGATCTGAGGCTGTCGTCCTTCTTTGCCCTGGTGGCTAATGCCCGCTTTACTTCGTCACTGGTTTGACAGCCTGCGCCCCAAGTCCCTGGCCATTGCACGCCCGGAAATGTTGCGTGCCACCTTTGGTGCCACGCTCAGCGTGCTGATTGTTTCCTCCCTGAGCCTGTACCTGTCGGATTTTGCGCATACACATCATTGGCTGGTGGCCTCTCTGGCAGCCAGTGCCTTGCTGATTTTCCTGGTTCCGACCAGCCCCCTGGCTCAGCCCTGGAATGTGTTGCTGGGCAATCTGGTGGGCGCGCTGACGGGCATTAGCTGCGCGATTTTTCTTCCTCATCCGATTGCTGCTATTACGATGGCCGTGTGCCTGAGCATGCCGGTCATGCTGGCCTTGCGCTGCGTCCACCCGCCCAGCCTGGCGATGGCCGTCTTTCCGGCCCTCAATGGCATTCAGAACTATGACTTCGTGCTGTTTCCGGTGATGTTTGACTCCAGCCTGCTGATTATGCTTGGCATGCTGTACAACCGCCTGACAGGCGTGGCTTACCCGCCAGTCCATAAACCCGCCACGCGCGCGGTCACGACACCATCACGCTTTACCGACCAGGATTATGATGCAGCGCTTAGCCATTACAAGCAGACGCTGAATATCAGTCACGATGATCTGGAAAAACTGGTCAGCTATGTGCATCAGTCGGCATTCCGGCGCAATCTGGGCACCCGTCGCTGCGCGAGCCTGATGAACGATGCCCCGCTGTCCTGCCAGGCCGACACGCCCTTGCAACAGGCCTGGGACCTGATGCGCGAGCGCAGGATCAAGGCCTTGCCGGTGCTGGACCAGAACAAGCAGGTGATCGGCATTCTGGCCCTGTCGGACTTTTTACAGCGTGCCGGGCTGGATCAGCCCGATAATCTGCGCCAGCGACTCCGGCGCTTCCTGAGCCCCCGACAGCGTTCGGCACCTACCGTGGCCGATATCATGACCAGTCCCGCCGTCACTGCCAATGCCAACTGGTCGGTGGCCGAACTGATCCCCCTGTTCAGCCAGGGACGGCATCGCCACATGCCGGTGGTCAACGATCACCAAGAGCTGGTGGGCATGATTACTCAGTCGGATCTGATGCTGGAGCTCTTTCGCATTCTGCAGCCAGCCCGCAACATCCAGGGCCAATAGCTAGAACACCCCAAAAAAAATCCCCCTGTTTGCCATCGCCAAACAGGAGGGACAGGTCAGCGCCAGTCGTGTGAGCACTGGCACGGAACCGCTTTACTGTGCCTGCAAGACACCCCGACGCAGCTGGTCGCGCTCAATCGATTCAAACAAGGCCTTGAAGTTGCCTTCACCAAAGCCGTCATCACCCTTGCGCTGGATGAACTCGAAAAACACCGGGCCCATCAAGGTTTCAGAAAAAATCTGCAGCAAGAGACGGCGGTTGCCCCCTTCCGATGTGCCATCGAGCAAGATGCCGCGGCGTTGCAACTCGGCAGTAGGCTCGCCATGTCCGGGCAAGCGGCCCTCCAGCATCTCGTAATAGGTTTGTGGTGGCGCAGTCATAAAACGCATGCCCATCGCCTTGAGCTTGTCCCAAGTGGCAATCAGATCGTCTGTCAGAAAGGCAACGTGCTGAATCCCTTCCCCGTTAAATTGCATCAGGAACTCTTCGATCTGGCCCGACCCCTTGGCGGACTCCTCATTCAAAGGAATACGAATTTTGCCATCGGGAGCCGTCATCGCCTTGGAGGTCAGACCGGTGTACTCCCCCTTGATATCGAAGTAGCGAATCTCGCGGAAATTGAACAGATGCTCGTAGAACTGGGCCCAGTAGGCCATGCGACCGCGGTAGACATTATGGGTCAGGTGATCGATCTCTTTAAGACCTGCACCCACAGGATGACGGTCCACCCCTTCCAGATAAACAAAGTCGATATCGTAAATGGAGTTACCTTCGCCAAAGCGGTCGATCAGGTACAGGGGAGCGCCGCCGATGCCCTTGATGGCGGGCAAACGCAACTCCATGGGGCCGGTCGGAATGTCCACAGGCTGGGCGCCCAGTTCCAGTGCGCGCTCGTACGCTTTTTGCGCATCGCGCACCCGAAACGCCATGCCGCAAGCCGATGGGCCATGCTCGGCTGCAAAATAAGCCGCCTGACTCTTGGGTTCTTCGTTCAGGATCAGATTGATTTCCCCCTGGCGATACAGAGAGACTTTCTTGGAACGGTGCACGGCCACTTTGGTAAATCCCATCATCGCAAAGACGGGTTCCATCAGACCAGGCTGGGGAGAGGCAAATTCGATGAACTCAAAGCCCATCAGGCCCATAGGATTGTCAAACAAGTCAGTCATGGCAGACTCCAGTTGTAATCAGGTAATCAAAGATGGCGTGAAACGCCTTGCAACTTGGACTCAGACCGTGCAGGGGGGCGCGCAGGATACCCCGCGCACACTGCGTGCCAAGTGATCACCAAACAACAATTGAAATCCCAGAACTCTCACAGGCTCTGCTCCAGTGGGCGGGAACCCGAAATGCGCTCCCGATGCCGATTCCCATTATGAGGGGGGCCGTCGCTCAACCGCCATAGAGCATTACCCTAGCGGTCTAAACCACCCAGCCTCTGACACGAAACAAGCGGGCAGAAAAAAGCCTCCACAATGGAGGCTTCCCAAACTGTTACCGGCGTCGGCCAAGACTGGCCAAATCAGGCCTGGTTCAGAATGGTTCAGGCTGGGTCAGCAGCACGCAGATCACGGGGTTGGATCAGCGATTCGGCACGCAATACCTCGTTCAGGGTTTCAGCGTCCATCAGGCCACGCTTGAGAACCACATCACGAATGTTGGTACCGGTCTGGAAGGCTTCGGCGGCAACCGAGGTAGCCGCTTTGTAACCGATGAACGGATTCAAGGCAGTCACCAGCGAAATGGAACGCTCGATATTGCTCTCCAGGCATTCACGGTTGGCCGTGATCCCCACCACGCAGAACTGAGTCAACGTGTCGCATGCATTGCTCAACAAAGCCATGCTACGCAACAGGGAGTGAATAATCACGGGCTCAAACGCGTTCAACTGCAGTTGACCTGCTTCGGCGGCCATGGTCACGGTCATGTCAGCACCGATCACTTCAAAGGCAACCTGGTTGACCACTTCTGGAATCACCGGATTGACCTTGCCAGGCATGATGGACGAGCCAGCTTGCACGGCAGGCAGACAAATTTCACCCATACCGGCACGAGGACCGCTCGAGAGCAGACGCAAGTCATTGGACAGCTTGGACAGTTTGACGGCAGCGCGCTTCAACACGCCCGACAGGTGCAGGAAACCACCGCAATCCTGCGTTGCTTCGATCAGGTCCGCCGATACGCGCAACGGCACACCGGACAGCTCAGACAAGGCAGCCACCGCCAGCTCGGCGTAATCAGGGTGGGCCGTAATGCCCGTGCCAATGGCGGTACCGCCCAGATTCACGTCACACATCAGTTTGCGCGATTCCTTCAGGCGCACGATGTCTTCGTTAATCATGGTGGCAAACGCGTTGAACTCCTGACCCAGGGTCATGGGCACTGCATCTTGCAGCTGGGTGCGACCAATCTTCATGTACGAGGAGAATTCCTCGGACTTTTTCAGGAACGCATCACGCAAACGCTCCATGGAGGCAAACAAGGGGTCCAGCGAACGGTAGGCCGCCAGATGCAGCGCCGTCGGGTAAACGTCGTTGGTGCTTTGGGCCATGTTCACATCTTCATTGGGGTGAAGATACTGGTATTCGCCCCGCTTGTGACCCATATGCTCCAAGGCCAGATTACAAATAACCTCGTTGGCATTCATATTGGTCGAGGTACCGGCGCCACCTTGAATCATGTCTACCACGAAATGCTCGTGACATTTACCCGTTTGAACGGCTTGACATGCCGCCACGATGGCATCGTGCTTGTCCTGCTCCAACAAACCCAGTTTGAAATTGGCCTGCGCAGCGGCCTGCTTGACCAGCGCCAGAGCATTAATCAGTTCCGGGTAAGTTGAAATAGGCGTACCGGTAATGTGGAAATTCTCCTTGGCACGCAAGGTATGAACACCATAATAGACTTCATCGGGGACTTGTCGGTCTCCCAGCAAATCATGTTCGATACGGAACTGACTCATAATTCCTTCGTTTCCTTAATAACGATAGCAAGACTTTTCTGACACGCCTCATACTCGATCCCGGACTACAAACGGAACAAAGCCCTGCCATTTCTTGCGAACTTGGCAGGGGCTCGGGGACATGCTGGCAAATACCGCCAATAAGCTTTGGATAATGCTTGCATCCAAATCTGGAAAGCAAAGGCCCGTAAAAAACGGGCCTCTATTGCAATCCGCCACGCGGGGTGAATGATCCAACCGCCTTTTTTGAAGGCATCGTCGAGCTCGGGAAGCGCTGGGAACATTGTAAACGCCGAGCGCACGCGTGTACGCCGTTTTACGGTTTTTCTTGGATTGAGCTGCCTTATCGGACGAACCCACGGTTGAAAACACGCTTAATTTAGCCGTGTATGTCTGGCATAGCTCGCTCATCCTGCCTGCAACCTGCTAAGGGTTCCGACGTGATGAACGTTGCGCGCTTGCATCATTTTGGGGCCTAAATGTCATAAAACTCCCAGGCACAGAAGGCATCAGATCGTCGTGACAGACCGATAGGAAGTTCACACACCTTGCAGTTTGAGAAAAAAAGGAAGGCGAAAGAGTATACCCAGGATTTAACGCTATTCCATAAAAGTATGGCTGCCTATACTGAAAAAAACTGGTCTTATTTTACTAAATGAAAATTCCTGATCAATAAAAGATGTTTAAATCAGACAAAATGGAATTAAAAAATAAGATCAATTTCCACATTAAAAGCAGCGGCTCAGTAATAAAAGAAAGCAAACCCGTTTTTATTGGGTTTTGTTGATTCTTTCTAAATAACTACTGCTCTTTGCCGCGCCCTCCTTAACGGCACAGCACTATGAAATTACTCGATCTGAAATATCAAACCATCCTGAGCGAATCACAGCGCCGGGCTCATCCTAAAACCGAGGATATCGAACTGTGTTTGCGCGTTCTGTCGCTGGCCTCCAGCATTAATCGCGCCTCCAGCACTGTTTTGAACGAGTTCGGCCTATCCGAAGGACGTCTGGTCCTGTTGTTTTTGCTTAGCCGCCAGCCGTCGGGGCTGAGCCCGGCTCTGTTGGCAGAGCAGGCCGGTGTCACCCGGGCCACCATTACCGGGCTGCTTGACGGACTGGAACAGCAGCAGTTGCTGGTGCGACAAAACAATACCTCAGACCGCCGTGTGCTCACTGTTAAACTCACCGAAGCCGGACACGAATTGTGCGAACACCTGTTGCCCTATTACATCGACTGGCTCTCGGATGCCCTCAGTCATGTGCCACAGGATATGCGCCAACGCTTGTCCAGTTTGTTATCCAAAGCCTTGCAAGGCAATGAAACGCCGGAAGTCAAAGTTGAAAAGACTCACTCGCACCCCCTGCCCGGTACCCTGCAACGCAGTTATATGGCTTAAGACACCAGACCGTCTTGCCCTTGGGGCGACTGTGCTGTCGCCCCTCTCCCATCAAGGGTGGCGCCAGTATGGCTGCCACCCTTTGTTTTCCCCCCTGCCAGGCTAACTCTATGGATACCGCCGTTATTGAAGCCATGAAAAAATGGCCCAATGTCCCCGCTGTCAGCGGCTATCTTTCCCTGGATCAATCCGGCCACTGGCGTCATCATCGGGCCGGTGATGCCAACCGGTATCCCGAGCAGCCCGGTGAGCGCATCACTCATCCAGGGCTGCTGGCTTTTTTCAATCGCAACTACCAGAGCGATGAGCAAGGCCGCTGGTTTATTCAGAATGGCCCTCAACGAGTCTACGTTCGGCTGGACGCTGCCCCCCTGATCGTGTCTCTGGCCCAGGACCTGCTTCATTTACAAGACCATACGGGCAGACAAGTCGACACCATCCAGGCCTGGTATCTCAGTGCCCAGGGCACACTCTATCTGCGCACGCCTGCCGGTCCCGCCTTGCTGTCAGGCCGTGATATTGCCGCCTTGCTGGACCAACTGCGCTCAGCCGATCAGGGACTGGACAGCCTGGATCTGGGGCAGCCCTGCCACTACGAAGGCTGGACATTGCCCGCCTATCCTGATGCCTGTCCGTTGACGGTGTGGTCTTCCTGCGTGTCACCGGCCCGGGAATTGGCGTATATTGTTTTGCCAGAGCCCGATCCAACTTGAACCGCCCTCACAGAATCTGCATGACCCAGCCATCCGCCTCTTTTTATTTTCCCGCCCCTCGTACACAAAACTTTTGCACTCAATGTGGCAGCAAGCTGACACGCATGGTGCCGCCAGACGATAACCGCATGCGCGACGTCTGCGAAAACTGTGGGGCCGTTCACTATCAGAACCCTCGCAATGTGGTCGGTATCGTTCCTATGTGGAAAGACGATCAGGTCTTGCTGTGCCGTCGAGCCATCGAGCCACGCTACAACACCTGGACGCTGCCGGCCGGCTTTATGGAGCTGGGCGAGACCCTGGTGCAGGGCGCCTTGCGTGAAATGGGCGAAGAAGCGGGCGCACAGGTCGAACCCGGCCCGCTTTTTACCGTCATCAGCGTGCCCTATGCAGAACAGGTGCATGTGTACTATCTGGCCAAAGTCACTAGCGATGTGCTGGACCCCGGCCCGGAATCCCTGGAAGCGCGCTTTTTTCACCTGGACGAAATTCCGTGGGACCAGCTGGCTTTCCGTACGGTCAGCGCCACGCTGGAACGCTACGTTCAGGACCACAAAGCCGGCCGCTTCCAAATCCACGAGTTTGATATCGCCCCCCGCGACCACGAGTAATCATGGCGCTGACATGGGTCACTGCAGAACAAGCCCTGCCTAACCCGGAACATGCCAGCCCTGACGGGCTGGTGGCTGCGGGCCTGGATTTGAGCGTCCCGCGTTTGCTGCAGGCCTATGGTCAAGGCATGTTCCCCTGGTACAGCCCGGGCGACCCGGTACTGTGGTGGTCTCCGGACCCGCGCATGGTGCTGGAGGTCGACAAGTTCAAGGTTTCCCGGTCCCTGGGCAAGAAATTGCGTCAGATTCATCGACAGCAGGATCTGGCCCAAGCTCGCATCCGCGTCACCTGCGATTTGGCCTTTGAGCAAGTAATTGGCCAATGTGCAGCCCTGCGCAGCATCACCGGAACCTGGATCAGCCCGGACATTCAAAAGGTCTATACCGAGCTGCACCACGAAGGCTATGCACACAGCATAGAAACCTGGGTGGACGGCAAGCTCGCTGGCGGTTTGTACGGTGTCAGTCTGGGGCGCTTCTTTTTTGGCGAATCCATGTTTGCCTTGCAAACCGATGCCAGCAAGATCGCCCTGGCTCATCTGGTGGAGTTTCTGAGGTTTGCCGGCGTGCCGTACATAGACTGCCAACAGGAAACCTCCCACCTGGCCAGTTTGGGCGCGGCCCCCATTCCCCGCAAGGCCTTCCTGCAAAAGCTGGCTTGGGCCACAAGCCAACCCGGCCCCGCCTGGCCAAGCGGGCCCCTGCCACTAGGCCTGCCCCCAACTTGCTAGGTGGGCGCGAGCATCCCATAATGGCTCTATCACGCTTGGCAGAGTCGCATGAATTATCCCAAAGCACCCAGTCCCCAAACGCTGCAATTCTATTCCACGGCCAGTTATCGT
Source organism: Alcaligenes ammonioxydans (assembly GCF_019343455.1). NCBI lineage: Bacteria > Pseudomonadati > Pseudomonadota > Betaproteobacteria > Burkholderiales > Alcaligenaceae > Alcaligenes > Alcaligenes ammonioxydans. Next base: position 2,871,247 of record NZ_CP049362.1, read on the forward strand.
TGCAGCTACCTACCTGAACAACAGGCACGCTCTCTGGTTGCCGCTCCCGCCCATCTGATCAACGATGCGGTGTACTCCAGGCTGGTCCAGCAAGGGTTTCGGCGCAGCGGCACCTTTACCTACCGTCCTTATTGCGACCAATGCCGCGCCTGTCTGCCCTTGCGCTGCGATACCCAGAACTTCAAACCGGACCGCACCCAGCGCCGCGCTAAAAAACGCCACAGTACGCTGATCGTGCAGGATCTGCCTTTGCATTGGAACGCAGAACACTACGCGCTGTACCGCCGTTACCAGGCCAGTCGTCACCCCGGCGCGGGCATGGATGACGATGACCAGTCACAATATGCCCAGTTTTTGCTGGCCAGCCACGTCACTTCGCGCCTGCTGGAGTTTCGCGAGCCTGACGGCACCTTGAAAATTGTGGCAGTGATTGACGTGCTGCAAGACGGACTATCTGCCGTCTACACCTTTTTCGATCCCGATGACACCGGCAGTCTGGGCACCTATGCCGTACTGTGGCAACTGGACTATTGTCGTCAGCAATCGCTGCCCTGGCTCTATTTAGGCTACTGGATCGAAGAAAGCCGTAAAATGGCTTATAAAACCCGCTTTCGCCCCTACCAGCTCCTGATGAAAGGTCGTTGGGAATGGCTGGCTTAATGTCCTCTTTTATCGATCCCCATGTCTGCCTTATTCAGCCTTTATCCCTTGGCTCGTCGGGTGCTGTTCAGTCTGGATGCTGAACGCGCGCACGAACTGACTCTGAAATCTCTGCATTGCGCCCACCAAACCCCGCTTTTGGGAAATTTGCTCAAAGACCTGCCCAGCAAACCCCTGGAGTTAATGGGTTTGACGTTGCGCAATCCCGTGGGACTGGCCGCTGGCCTGGATAAGAACGGCGCCCATATCGATGCTTTGGGAGCACTGGGTTTCGGTTTTGTGGAAGTGGGTACGGTGACCCCGAAGCCGCAGCCCGGCAATCCCAAACCCCGTCTTTTTCGCTTGCCTGAGGCCCATAGCCTCATCAACCGGTTCGGCTTTAACAACCACGGGCTGGATACGTTTATCGACAATGTGCGTAAAAGTCAGTTTCGCTCCCAAGGAGGCATTCTCGGACTGAATATTGGCAAGAATGCCACCACCCCTATTGAGCAGGCTGACCAGGACTATCTGACCTGCCTGCGCGCGGTCTATCCGCACGCAGACTATGTCACTGTCAATATTTCCTCGCCCAACACCCAGAACCTGCGCGCGCTACAGGCACAGGACGAATTGGCTCGCCTCTTGGGCGCCCTGCAAACCTTGCGCGGTGAACTGGCCCAACAGTACCAGCGCTACGTGCCAATTGTGGTGAAAATCGCTCCTGATCTGGATCAGTCGCAAATCGACGCTATTGCCGAGACGGTTCCTTCGCAAGGCCTGGACGGCATCATCGCCACCAATACCACCCTGTCACGCGATGCAGTTAAAGGCTTGCAGCATAGTCAGGAACAAGGTGGCTTGTCCGGCCCTCCAGTCCATGAATTATCCTTGAACGTCATTCGTCGTCTGCGCGAACAGCTAGGCCCCGACTTCCCGATTATTGGTGTGGGCGGGATTGAGTCTGGTCGTCAGGCGCAGGAAAAAATTCAGGCGGGTGCACAAGCCGTGCAGCTTTATACCGGCTTGATTTACAAAGGCCCTGCGCTGATTTCCGAGTGTATTCGCGCGCTGTAACACACCTGTTGCCCGCTTGACGCGGGCAGTAGCATCCTCTTTAGCAACAAGCGCACAGATTGCCCAGCATGCAATAAAAAAGCCAGCTCAATGAGCTGGCTTTTTCTTTGGCACCTGATCAAATCAGGCAAGCAAAGATTTATTTCTTGCTGGTAGCAGCGGTAGCAGCAGCGGCAGCAGCCTCAACCGTTTTGTTGCCAGCTTCCGTCACTTGAGCAGCCGCTTTCAGGCTGGCATTGGTCGCTGCCTGAATGTTGCTTTCAGCAGCATCAGCCGCCTGGCGGGCCGCTTTCACCACGGTTTCAGCGGCATTGGTCGCTGTGGCAAACGAAGACTTCAACAACGCAACAGCGCTTTCGGTGCCAGTAGGAGCATTCTTGGCCAGTTGATCGATCGCATCAGCGGCGTGCTGTTGACCTTGCGCCAACTGGGCTTCCGCAATGCGCGACAGATTCAATTGCAGGTCGGAGAAGATGTCGTAAACGCTTTTGCCGTATTCCAGAGCCTGAGCCGCGCTGGGTTTGGCCACGTTCTGCGACAAAGCCACCACGTCTTGCACATCTTTAGCGTTGATAGCCTGCTGGGATTGACCAGCCGCTTGCTCCAGCGAGCTGCGCAGCAGATTCAGGTTCAAACCAACCAGCTTCTCAAAGCCCTGCAACAACTGACCTTGAGCGGCGAACAGGTTGTTCAACGTCGCTTGTTGAGCTTGCAGTACATTTTGGGGAATAGCACTCATGATGTTTTCCTTGGAGATACGTGGCCTGGGTCAAGCCAGCGTGAAATTAGTGACTGTGTTACTAGACAGGGGTCTGAAGAAGGCCCGGCCCACTCGCAACTACGCAAGGCAAACCTTCTATGTTGCACCGCAACAATTCCACTTTAAGCGCTATCCAAAACAAAGTCAACGGGATTTGCTGCAATGCAACAAATGCCGTTGACTATGTACTCAACGCAGGCAAAACCGCCTGAAAACAAGGGTCTAGCGCTGTTTGTCGTAACCCAGGGTTTCAGAGATTTTGGCAGCGGTATTGAGTAAAACCGGTATCCAGTCGTCATGCAGACGTTCAGCCGGAGCAGACAAGGAAAGGCCCGCCAACAGCTTGCCCGTGTCGTCATACACCCCCGCCGCGATGCAGCGCACACCCATCTCCAGCTCCTCGTTATCACGGGCATAACCCAGACGACGAACCTGGGCCAGCTCACGTTCCAACAGATCAAGTTGGGTAATGCTGTTCCGAGTCGCGCCAGCCAGCCCGGTGCGCATCACGTAAGCCCGCACCTGTCGGGGCTCCCAGGAGGCCAAAAAGAGCTTGCCAGTCGAGGTCAAATGCAAAGGCGCGTGCCCACCAATGGCGCGCACCACCTGCATGCCCGAACTCTCGCTCCAGGATCGCTCCACATACACAATTTCATCCCCTTGCTGCAAGGAGAGATTCACCGTTTGCCCAGTGTACTTGTGCAGTTCACGCATCGGTCCCAAAGAGGCGGCGCGTACGTTCAGACGCCCCTTGACCAGAGAACCCAATTCCAGCAGACGCATGCCCAGACGGTACAAACCGCTGTCCACGCGCTCGACATAACGACCGACGACCAGATCATTGAGAATGCGGTGCGTCGTAGAGGTATGCAGGCCAGTTGCCGCCGCCAGATTCTTCAAGGCCACTGGCTCGGACTGCTTGGCCAGTTCGTCCAGGAGAATCATGGCGCGTTCCAGAACCTGGATCGACATCTGACCCCCGTTACTTGACGACGCGCTAGAAGGCGTAAAGGAATTTGTTGTCATTATTGGCAGAATTATGATGCAACGCAACAAATTCCATAATATGAAATGCGCGCGTGCTTGGCAAGCGCTATTTTAGCGCAGGGCTCAAGCTCCCACCCAAGTCAAGCACCTGTTGCCGCAGGTAGGCCAGGGCCTCGGCGGATGGTTCCGCCTCCCCCTTGACGCCCAGCTCAATGTGCGGCTGTCCGCCTGCCTCCCCCACACTGGGCAGGCTGAAGGCTTTGACTCCTGGCCAATGAAGCTCGACATGTTCCATAGCCGGTGTAATCCGCGACTCTGGCAAATTGAATGCCAGGAAGGAATGCTCCACCCGATGAGCTTGATGATGCAGGTCGCGGTACCGGGTATCCAGCGTCCACTCCATCATGGGCCAGGCCATCACGGGAAAGCCGGGCATGAACGTGTGATTGCGAATAAAAAATCCAGGGATCTTGTTATAGGTGTTGGGAACAATTTCAGCACCTTCAGGAAACACCCCCATTTGCAGGCGCTGCTGGTTTTCCGGCAAAGACATATCAGCACTGCCCAAGCCATTGCGTTCATTTTCAGCACAACGCTCCGCAATCAGGGCCGCAGCCTCTGGGTGCAGCGTCAACTCCACGCCCAACGCCTTGGCAGCAGCCTGTCGAGTCTGGTCATCGGGCGTGGCACCAATCCCGCCACAGCAAAACACGATATCCGGTGTTGCAAAACTACGTTCCAAGGTTGCGGCAATGGTGTCCAGATCATCGGGAATGATCTGTGCGCCCCCCAGTTGCAATCCTCTGGCTCCCAGCAGTTCAATCAGTTTTGAAAAATGTTTATCGTAGCGACGTCCCGACAGGATTTCGTCACCGATGATAATCAAACGAATAATGGCTTGATCGTTAGTTGTCATGGTCAATAAGTGGATGAGTGGTCGCAACTGCTTCTTGCTGACGCAGGCGACGTAGGTTTTCCAAAGAGAAATGCGCAAATACCAGCGCCGAGAACACGGGTAAAACCAGCCAGGCCGGCGGAATCAGGTTCAACAAGGCAAAAATCAGACCAATCAGCCAATATTGACTGCTCAGACGGGACCAAAGATATTTGCGTTCCTGCACATTGGCATGTTCCACCAGCGCGTCCACCCGCAATATCCGTGTGAGTGCAAAAACCCACCACAACACCGGCAAAATCAGCGCAAAAGGAGGAAAAATCCATAAAGGCAAGGTCAGGAGCCACCCCACTACAAACAGGGTCCCCACCCACACCGCGTTCCAAACACTGTAGACCGTGGCATTGTGTCCCTGTTTGATGACATCGGGATAATCTTTCTGCTGCAAATGCCCCAGAACCAGGGGCATGACCAGCACTGCCGCAAGGACCAGCCCCAGCACCCCTGCCAGGGGCAGCAAAATCCCAATCGCCAGCAACGGTACCAGATACACTTTCAGTGAAAACAAGCCGAGGCCCACCAGCCACTGATCGACGGACTCAAAGGCATTCCAGCCGCCGAGCAGCTCCAGCAACCAGGTCTGGATAGGAGTCCATAACAGCCAGCTCAGTAAAATCAGCCCCACGAACATGATCAGAAAGGGCATAAGCAGGGCCATCAGCATGCGTGGCTGAAATTGCGACACCAACGATCGCTTGAAGGCGGTGGAAATGCTGGCCCATCCGCCAGCAGGGCCCGAGCGCGAGGGGGCGGACGATGAAAAGGACATATGGCTCCTGCTAAGCAAATTCAATTACCCGAGTATCATAGACACAGTCACTTCTTTTTGTCTGTATGAAATTATGGCCTTGTTCAACGCCCAACATGATCTGCCCGCCCTGGCGGCCCACCTGCACGCCCAACCCGATGCCCTGTTGATTGCCTGTTTCTGTGCCCAATGGTGTAAGACCTGTCAACAGTATCAGCCCGCCTTTGAAGCCTTGGCTGCGCAGTTTCCCCAGGCCTGTCTGGTCTGGATCGATATCGAAGAGCAACCCGATCTGTTGGGCGATGAAGATATCGAGGACTTCCCCACCATACAGATCCAAAATAAAAATGGGACCGTTTTTTACGGTCCCATGTTGCCTCATATTGAGCATCTGGAGCGTCTGGTGCAAAGCATTTCAGAACGCAGCCCGGTCCTGAATGCCGGGCCTGGAGATTTGCGCGCCTTAGTAGCGGCCGCCGCCTAGCAAAACCCCCACCGAACGCTTGCGCGTGGTGTTGGAGGGCGTTGTCACCGCAGGCTTGGGGGCCGCCGCGCTGGAAGGCTCGTAGGGTTTCAGGAAAAAATCGTCTATGGGTGGCGTGTTCGACTGGTACGAACGACGTTCGCCACGCTCGTGACGGCTGGAACCCGAACGAGACGAGGACGGCGCCGAGGGCAAATCCAGCTTCAGGCGGGGAACCGGGTTCCCGATGAGTTTTTCAATTTCTTGCAGCAAATGCTCTTCGTCCGGCGCCATCAAGGCAATGGCCTCCCCGGACGCCCCCGCACGACCGGTACGGCCAATACGGTGCACATAATCTTCGGCGTTGTATGGCAGATCCACGTTGATCACGCAAGGCATGCCAGCCACATCCAGACCTCGTGCCGCCACATCGGTGGCTACCAGCACGTCCACAGTCCCGCTCTTGAACGCATCGAGTACTTTCATGCGTTCCAGCTGACTCTTGTTGCCGTGAATGGACTCGGCCTTGATACCTTCACGCTCCAGATAGCGGGCCAATTGCCCAGCGCCAATCTTGGTATTGGAGAAAACAATCGTCTGAGTCAGCTTCTTGGTCTTGACCAGATGCACCACGGCACGACGCTTGTCCTCAGCCGACATGGGGTACACCACCTGCGTGACCGTAGAGGCGGTTGCATTGCGTGCGGCCACTTCAATTTCGACAGGATCGTTCAGGAAAGTGCGTGCCAGCTTGCGGATTTCCTTGCTGAAAGTGGCCGAAAACAGCAGGCCCTGACGATTTTTGGGCAGCAAGGAAACAATACGGTCCAGATCAGGCAAAAAGCCCATATCCAGCATGCGGTCTGCCTCGTCCAGCACCAGAATGCTGACCTGGCTTAAATTGATGGTGCGCTGATCAATGTGATCGAGCAAACGGCCCGGGGTGGCAATAACAATTTCCACACCCCGCCGCAGCGCTTCTTTTTGCGGTCCGATATCCACGCCGCCAAACACCACCGTCGAGCGCAGCGGAACCGATTTGCTGTAGAGCGCGATGCTCTCAGCCACCTGATCGGCCAGCTCGCGAGTGGGCGTCAATACCAAGGCCCGCACCGGGTGACGGGCAGGCGACGCGCTGGTCGTGGCATGTGCCATCAGACGATTCAGGATAGGCAAGGAAAAAGCGGCCGTCTTACCTGTACCCGTCTGGGCTGCCCCCATGACATCACGGCCGGCCAGCACCACGGGAATGGCCTCAGCCTGAATAGGCGTAGGCTTGGAATACCCCGCTCCGGTAACGGCGCTTAATATTCCTGGGTGCAGACCGAAATCAGCAAACGTAAGGTCATTGGAGGTCGAAGGAGTTTTATCTGTCATGTACGCAAAAAGTCGGCTTGCCACGAGTGGCAAGCATTTGTAACAATCCTATTTTAACTTATGCCCGCCTGCCTCAACAGCAGTGACGAACAGGTAAGTACTCGCGTCAGGATTTTAGGGCATCAAGGCACGTATCAGCCAGAACGCCACCATCCCGGCCACGATTACCCAAACAGCGTTACGGGTACGGATAAATACCAGCACAGCTACCAGGCTGGCCAGAGCTTTAATATCCAATCGGGGGGTGTCGCCGTAAGCCCAAGGCAAAAGTTCCGGGATGATGATTGCTGCCAGAGCAGCCACCGGAGCAAAGCGCAAGGCGCGCCGCATACGTTCGGTCAGGGGCAGCAGATCACCAAACATGAAATAGCCTGAGCGGGTGAGCAAGCTGCACAACACCAACAGGGCGATTGCACCCAAAACGTACCAATCATACTGCCAATCGCTCATCACCGTGCATCCCTATGCCGTTGCAGTTGTTCTGCCGCCACGCCCGCCAGCACGCCACCCAGCACCGCAGCGACCAGTCCTAAACGCAAGGGCAGCACCTGTCCGACCCACGCAATCACGCTGGCGGTTATCAGACAGGCCCACATGGCGCGGTTGTTGACCAGCGGAATCAACAGCGCCAGCAAAGCCAGAATGGCCGCAAACTCCAGCGACCAGGAAGGCGGCACATAGGCACTGAGCACAATGCCAGACAAGGAGGCAATCTGCCAACTTAACCAGCCAGGCAAAATAATGCCCAGGTAATACCAGAGATGCTCACGCGAGCCGCGTTCTTTGGCATCTCCATACTTGGACATGAACAACACAAACACCATATCGCTGGTGATATAGCCCAGGCCCAGGCGTTTTTTCCAGCTCAGATGACGAAAAAAGGGCTGCAGGGCCGCGCCAAAAATAATGAAGCGAATATTGACGATGAAACCGGCGGTAAAAATCAGCCACAAGGGCGCGTGAGACTCAATCAGGGGCAAGGCAGTGAGCTGGGCCGAGCCGGCATACACAAACAGCGTCATCAAGGTGGCTTCAACACCACTTAACCCCGACTTGACCATGGCCACGCCCGTTACAAACCCCCACACCACCGTGGCAATCAGGGCAGGAATAAAGTCGATAAAACCGGCGCGCATATGCACACGATCCTGTGCACGGGGCAACAAGGCCGATAATCTTGTGATGGCTGACACGCCGTCTCCTGAGATGTGCTGCCCGCAAGCGCTGAACAGCGGTGACAGCTTTACTTATGATTGGCCTTATTCTAGAAGCAAAACTCGGGCACGAACATCTTGCGCAGTCGATAAGGTCAAGAAAAAACAGGCCGTGTCTTGCTACAATCGCAACTCTAGGCACGTAATGTTCGGCACCGCCGCTACGTGTACGGTATGTTTACCCTTGTCATTGTTTATCAGGAACCCTATGAGCGCCGCTATCGAACCTAAAAAAGCAGATCACGAACTGATTATGGTCGGAGCCGACGATCTGCCCGTGCACTGCCCCCGTCCTGGCAGCCCACTGTGGAACATGCACCCTCGCGTGTATATCGATATCAGCAAAACCGGTGAGGCCGCCTGCCCTTACTGTGGTGCCCGCTACCGCCTGAAAGAAGGCGAGAAAGTTCACGGTCATTAATTTCTGAAACTGGCTTCGTTGGACCCTACTGCTTCCCCCTCTGGCAATGCGATGGAACCGGGCTTGGCGCCCGGAGTAGACGCGCAACCCTGGCGTCACGCCGATCCGGTCGCCCGCCTGGATTCCAGCGCCTGTCCCCTGCCGGCCTGGCTGCCTGGCGGACACCTGCAAACCATCCATGGGGCTTTTTTCGCCCGCCATCACCACATCGCCTTTGTTCGTCAAAGAATCGACACACCGGATGGTGACTTCCTGGATCTGGACTGGACCGGGCCCGGTCTGTTTGCCGACAAATTGGCTAGCGGCGCCACAGCTCAACCTGACGCCCACTTGTCGCGCACTGCCGCCCGACGCTGGATGCAAGACCAGGACTGGAACAGCTTGCCGGCGACGGCCGACACGCATGCCCTGGTCCTGTTTCACGGACTGGAAGGCAGCAGTCGCAGCCATTACATTCAGGCGATTGCGCAATATTTCCGCGCTCGCGGCTGGATTGTCGTGGTGGCCCATTTCCGGGGTTGCTCCGGCTTTCCCAATCGCATGGCACGCGCCTACTATTCGGGTGACTCAGAAGAGGTCAGCTTTATTCTGAATACGGTGCGCACGCATCTACCCCATGTGCGCTGGCATGCGGCCGGCACCTCACTGGGTGGCAATGCCATGCTCAAATACCTGGGCGAAGCGGGCGACGAGGTTTCCTGGCTGCAGGCCTGTGCGTCCATTTCGGTTCCGCTGGATCTGGTCGCCTGCGGTCGCTATCTGTCCGAGTCCCGCATGGGGCGCTGGTTCTACTCGCCCTATTTCCTCAAAAGCATGCGCAGCAAACTGCAGGACAAAGCCCATCGATTCCCCGGCATGGTCGATACCGCACGTCTGAATCAAGCGCGTACCTTGCGGGACTTTGACGATATTTATACGGCGCCGATGCATGGTTTCAGCCACGCCCTGGATTATTGGACACGCGCCTCCAGCAAACCCTTGCTGCGCCACATCAAAGTGCCCACACTGGTCCTGAATGCCCTGAACGACCCATTCGTGCCACAAGTCAGCCTGCCCACCATTCAGGATTGCTCGGACGCCATCTTGCTGCACCAGCCCGCACAAGGCGGGCATGTGGGTTTCATCACAGGGAGTATTCCCGGCAATATGGGGTGGTTGCCCGCACGCCTGGCCCGCTTCTTTGAAACCAATAGCTGATACCGACTGAGCTCACCGGCAAGCGGCGCATTGCTCAAGAGCGGAACCGCTCCAGCAAGACGCGCTCGCTTTCCACCCGTTCGCGTAATTGACGAATCTGGGTATCCAGCTCGGACTGCTGATAAAAATCCTGCGTCAAATTACGCGCCTGCTGCAGTTGTTCCACCGCGGTAGGCAAGGCCCCGACCAGTTGATAATACTCAGCCATGGCGCGCCGGGCTTTTACGCCATCCCCGAGGCGATCGTAAGTCTGGGCCAGCAACTGGTGCAGTTGCGGCTCATCGGGCCATTGCTTGATGCGCTCCAGCAAAAATGCCTGGGCCTGATCATTTTGACCCAACTGCTGCAGAACCTGCACATAGGCCAACGCCACTCCTTGGCTCTTGGGCCAACGCTGCCATGCCTGCTTGGCCAGATTCAGCGCGCCTTGTATGTCCCGATCGGCAATCGCAATGCGAATATCCAGGGTATCCAACTCGGGAGCCTGATACTTGCCCTGCGCTCGGGCCTGTGCCAAATGCGCACGCGCCCGCTCATAGTCCTGACGTCCTTGCGCAATATAGGCCAGACCGTACTGGGCTGCCGAACGCTCCACCTCGCTTTGTGACTGATTCGTACTTTGCAGCGCCTGCTCCAATGCTCTCAGGGACTGCCCTCCTCCAGCCTGCAGCACCATCAGCTTGGCCCGGATATACCAGAATGAGGGCGTGTCCTGATACTGTTTGGCCGGCAAGCCCCGCACGCGGTTGCTGATATCCGACTCGCGTTGCTGAGACATGGGGTGCGTACTGGCGTATTCATTGGCAGTGGCCCGCTCGTTCAGGCGCGAGGCGGCAGCCAGGCGCTGAAACATCTGCACCATGCCTTGGGGCTCGTAGCCGGCCTTGAGCAGCATTTCAAAACCCAGCCGGTCGGCCTCCTGCTCAGCCTGACGCGAAAAACCCAGCTGACGATCCACCGCCGCCGCCTGACCAAACGCGGCTGCCCCCATCGCCAGATCGCCACTACCGGCCAAGGCGCCCAGCAAGGCGCCGGCCAGAGCGGCAATCAGCAAATGGTTGCTCTGTGCGCTTTGCGTAATGCCACGCGCCACGTGTCGCTGCGCTACGTGGGCGATTTCGTGAGCCAGCACCGAGGCCAGCTCGGACTCGGACTTCGACGCCGTAAACAACCCGCTATGAATGCCGATGTATCCCCCCGGCAATGCGAAAGCATTAATACTGCTATCGCGCAGGGCAAACACCGTGACGGGTTGTGCCATGGCGGGGCCATACTGGGCCAGCTTGCGACCCATGTCAGTCAGATACTGGTTGATGTCCGGGTCCGACACGTATTCAGGCGAACGCCTGCCCTGCTCCATGATGGCATTGCCCAAGGTACGCTCCAAAGCCGGCGACAGCTCGGCCCCCGAAGCCGCTCCCATGGAGGGAATCCCCACAGGCTGAGCCTGTACCGGCAGCACCGGACCGAAAGCCAGCGACAGGGCCAGACACAAAGACAAGGTGGAACGAGCAGGTCTAAACGACATGGATACTCCCGACAAAATCAATTGGCCCTGACCATCATAGCGCTGCCCGGCTTGCGCGATTCTGGCAAACGGTGACGCGTCGACAAACGCATCAACGTGCCTAAGGCATACAACAGGCCAAATACTTCCACCAAACCAGCCAGCACCCACATAATCAGGCCACCCATAACCTGATCCGCCAGGGCGTCCATACCTGGAATGGCACGACCACAGAGATCAAAAATCGGATAAAGGTCGTATTCGGTGAACGTGATGACGGCGCCCACGATCATTTGCGGCACCATCGTAATGACCGGCGAAAGTATACGCCCGCCCACCGACAAGCGGGCTGGAGGCGAAGGGCGACGATCCAGAATGAGGTTCCAGTACAGGATCCCGCTGATAACCACAGACCAGTTCATCAGACGGTACAGACGCCAGTCCAACATGGAGTAAAACTGCACCGTGGGCAGCATCCAGATCAGAACCAGAAAAACGAACAGGAAGGCAACCAGAATCGGGTTGGTCAAGATAGCCTGAACGCCTCGCCCAACAGGACGGCGCAGCCATTGCGCCAAGGCTCGACGCCCGCTCAGGGGCAGACCGGCACGCAAGGTTTGGCCGGGATAAGCCCCCATCAGGAACAAGGGACCCAGATGATGAAGAATCAAATGTTGGGCCCGATGGATGAAGAACATGCGCTCAGCGTAATAATCCAGGCGCGTGTGCAAGGAAAGGTAGAGAAGAATCAGGCCAATCCAAAAGAAGGACTGGCGCAAAAGATTGGGGCGGTGCACTTGCCGCCCCCGGACGTACAGAATAATGACCAGCAGAAAGGTCAATAGCAGAACAGGAGAGAACTCCCAGGGTGTCAGCCAGTCGAGCAAGGACATAGCAGCGCCATCCGCAAATCCAGTTGCGGTTTAGTTTATAGCAATACGCTCGCGCCCTGCCCACTTCACATTCAACACACCGGGATAATCCCGAATCAGCCGTGCGCGCTGCATCAGCTCGGCACGCAACTCGGGTGGGCAGGTCAACGTCACGCAGGCCGTATCATGCGTGTCGGAATGGTCAACCTGCACATTGGCCACACGGATACCCGCCGTATTCAGGTCTGAATAGATACGACGCCGAATCTGAGCCAGATCGCCACGTGGGCAGACAACCGTCAGGCGAGAGACGGACAAAGGAGCACGGGCACGCAGGGCAGAAGCCTGGATGCCGGCACGGCGCAAAAAGAGATCAAAAATACGCATACATTCCCCCTATTGCACATGAGCGTTGCAACACATCAGGATTCGAAAAAGCCAAGGGCTTTCTAGAGAATGAAATGGCGGGGAATTGAGGGCAGCAGAACAGCTGCCTGAGATACCACGCCCTGAAATTACCAGGACGCGGCAAGCTGTGAAGGAATCAGCGGGCCTGAACGCGCCTGGACATGGTTAGGTCGAACATAGATCGACTAGCACTGTCGCCGGGGTCGGGATTCACCACACAGCTCCTATAAAACGAAAGAACTTGCATTGTAACGTGCCCCTGCTTCCTTCACAAGGGAAGACCTGTGAAAAACCTTTACTTTACAAGGCACTTGATGTGTTTAATACACAGACAGATCCAGCCAGCCCAGGTGGCGGTACACCGCCATGATGATGTGTACCAGCCAGTACAGGCTAATGTTCACAAACGCGACGCTTGCGATAACGGCGGTCAAGACAGAAGGCCAGCCATGTTGATTATGCCGCTCGCTTTGCGGGTTGTAGAGAGCATCAAATTTTTTCGGATTGCGCAGGGCCAAGACCACCGCTTCGATTATCCCGGCGCTGACCGGCAAAATCAGCATGTTCGGGAACACATCGTCCAGCCCCTGCTTCCATGCCACCGTGCCCCCTATGGCCAATGCCGTCACCATCAAAGGGATATACCAGTAGCGACGACCCAGATACCAGCCATGCGCGCCGATCGCCCCCAACAGCAAGGACAGGCAGGCGGCGGTAAGCTGATGACGAAATGGTTTGGTCTGTTCCAATGACAAAGTCGGGTGGGGCATGCGGGGCATCCAGTCCGGGCTTGTGTTGTCAGCCATTGCTCACAGCTGTCACGGGCCTGACGGCAAATTGACAGCCACCTTCCCGTACAATACCCGAATTACTTCCTTGCCGTCATGAGGTTCCCATGAATGCCACTGACTACGACATCGCCATTTGTGGCGCCGGTCCCGTAGGCGCAGCTTTGGCGCTAATGCTGGCTGCCCAGCACCCAAATCCGTCACGTATCGCCGTTCTGGGGAAAAACTTCGACCTGGCCAGCACCGAACATGCACAGGGCGACCCGCGCACCCTGGCTCTCAATCACGGCAGCCGCCGCCTGATTGTGAACCAGCTCCAGGCCTGGCCGGAGCGCGCGGCCCTGATGCGCACCGTGCATGTTTCCCAGAAAGGACGACTGGGCCGCTGCCTGATTCAGGCTGACGAGCTGGGGGTGCCTGATCTGGGCGCCGTCGTCCATTACGACGATTTGCTCTGGGCCTTGCACGCTCGACTGCGAGACAGCGGCGTGACCCTGTTGCCCGCGCAGCAGGCGCAGACCCACAGCGCCCCCGGACAGATTCTGGTCGATCACGATAGCGGGCAGGCCACTGCCTTACTGGCCGTGCAATGCGATGGCGTCCGCCCCAAAGGGGTGCGCCGCGACTATGGTCAGCACGCCTTGCTGACCACCGTGCGCGCCAGTCAGCCTCAAAGCGGCTGGGCTTATGAACGCTTTACGGAAAATGGTCCCTTTGCAGCCCTGCCCCATCCTGATGCGCCGGATCTGTACGCAATCGTCTGGTGCAACAGCCCTGAGCGCAGCCAGTCCCTGGCCGAACTACCTGTTGAGCAGTTCCAGACCGCCATGCTGCACGCCTTTGGCGAGCGTTTGGGACAGCTGGAGCTGGTATCGAAACGCCACATTTTCCCCCTCGCCTTTCATGCCGGCCCCAGCCGCCTGTCCGAACGTCTGCTGGCCGTAGGCAATGCGGCCCAGACCCTTCATCCGGTGGCCGGCCAAGGCCTGAACCTGGGCTTGCGCGATGTCGCGCAATTGTCACAGTGCCTGGCGGCCTGGCAAGCAGATTGTCGGCAAAACCCAGACCCATTTCTGGCTCGTTACGCGCGCCTGCGTCGCCCTGATCGCTGGCTGACGGCGGCCATCACGGACACGCTGCCACGCTTGTTTGCGACCAGAAACCCATTGATCCAGCATGCCTGTGGTCTGGGGCTATTGGCCATGGACACCCTGCCTTTTGCCCGTCAGCCATTTGCCCGGCAACTTCTGCAAGGGATGCGCGCGTAAGCACACTGGCTGCCAAGGCCCCGAATCGGGGCTAACCCTTTTTTCTTCTTGCAAGTCCTTGCGCACGAACCGGTGTCGCAGGGTTAAAATCTTTCCCATGCGTATCGGCCCCTGGACCCTTCCCAACCCTATTTTCATTGCACCCATGGCGGGAGTCACAGATAGACCTTATCGTCGTCTGTGCAAGAGCTTGGGCGCAGGCTATGCCGTCTCGGAAATGGCTGCCAGCAACAAGCGTTTGTGGGACAGCGTGAAAACATCACGGCGCCTCAATCACGAGGGCGAGACCGATCCGGTGGCAGTACAGATTGCCGGTTCCGACCCCGAGATGATGGCCGAGGCAGCGGTGTTCAATATCCGCAAAGGCGCCCGCATCATTGATATCAATATGGGGTGTCCGGCCAAAAAAGTGTGCAATGTCGCCTCCGGTTCCGCCCTGCTGCGCGATGAGCCGCGCATCATCCAGATCCTTGAGCATGTTGTCAAGGCATGTACTCCCTACCAGGTTCCGGTTACACTCAAGACCCGCACCGGCTGGGATGCGCAATCGCGCAATGCTGTTCGTATTGCCCGCTTGGCCGAGGATATCGGCATCGCTGCTTTGACCTTGCATGGCCGCACCCGCTGCGACTTCTACCAGGGCCATGCCGAATACGACACCATACGCGAAGTCAAAAACAGTCTCTCTATTCCGGTCATCGCCAATGGGGATATCGATAGTCCCGAAAAGGCAAAATTCGTACTAGAGTACACCGGAGCGGATGCCGTCATGATAGGCCGAGCCGCGCAAGGACGCCCCTGGATTTTCCGGGAAATCCTGCATTATCTCGAGCATGGCGAACATCGCGCTGCCCCCACCTTTGGCGAGCTGCGCGATTGCATGATCGAACACCTGCAAGACCATTACGCTTTCTACGGGCAGCACACTGGAGTACGTACTGCCCGCAAGCACATAGGCTGGTATCTGTCGGACATGCCTGACGCCCGACACTGGCTGGATCAGATTAATCGTATCGAAAACTGTGCAGATCAATTAGAAGCCATTACTCAATGGTTTCAAGAATGCGACCTGGACCAGCCCTACCTGCAATAAAAGTCAGCCATGTGGCTCTTTTGTATTTAAGTACTTCGTATACCTTCAGAAAAAAATGTCAACGACCAACCCACTAGAACAGTCCGTACGTGAACGCCTCGAGCGCTATTTCGCCGATCTGGGCGAATCCGAGCCACGCGATCTGTTGTCGATGGTCATCTCGTGCGTGGAACGGCCTGTGCTGCAAGTTGCCCTGGAAAAATCCGCAGGCAATCAGTCCAAGGCCGCAGAAATGCTGGGCATCACGCGCAGTACCTTGCGCAAGAAGCTCAGTGCCCACAACCTGCAACCCTGATTCCTAACTCTCACGTCTCACCTTCCATGAAAATCCAGACAGCTCTTCTTTCTGTCTCCGACAAAACCGGTATTGTCGAGTTCGCCCAAGCACTTGCCCAACGTGGCGTGCGTCTCCTTTCCACAGGCGGCACGGCCAAGTTGCTGGCCCAGGCTGGCTTGACCGTCACCGAAGTGGCCCAGCACACTGGTTCGCCAGAAATTCTGGATGGCCGTGTCAAAACACTGCATCCAAAAATTCACGGTGGTCTGCTGGCTCGTCGCGACAGCGCCGAACACTTGAAGACGCTGGAAGAACACGACATTGACCGTATCGATCTGCTGGTCGTCAATCTTTACCCGTTCCGTGAAACCATCGCCAAGCCCGGCTGCACCTTCGCCGATGCGGTGGAAAACATTGATATTGGCGGCCCTGCCATGCTGCGTGCAGCAGCCAAAAATCACGGCACCCCCGAAGGCGGCGCCTGTGTCGTGATTGACCCTGTTGATTACGAACGCGTGCTGGCGGATATGGACGGCCCTGCCGGTCACCCTTCTTACGGCCTGCGTCTGGAACTGGCGGCCAAAGTGTATGCTCACACGGCCGCTTACGACGGCGCGATTGCCGCTTACCTGAGCAGCCTGGCTCAAGCCGAGCCCGCCCAGGACAGCGCCCCCGAAGTGAACACATGGCCCAATGTGCTGACTATTCAGCTCAAACAGGAACAGACCCTGCGTTACGGCGAAAACCCGCACCAAAGCGCTGCCTTTTACACAGACGGCACCATTGGCGACGGTCTGCTGGGCCGCTACAAGCAATTGCAGGGTAAAGAGCTGTCTTACAACAATATTGCAGACGCCGATGCAGCTTGGGAGTGTGTGCGCAGCTTTGATGCCGGCGCTTGCGTCATCGTCAAGCACGCCAACCCTTGCGGCGTGGCGCTGGGCGAAACTGCCCAAGAGTCTTACCGCAAAGCCTTCCAAACCGACCCAACTTCGGCCTTTGGCGGCATTATTGCCTTTAACCGCGAAGTGGACGAAGCCGCTGCCCAAGCGATCAGCAGCCAGTTTGTAGAAGTGCTGCTGGCACCTTCCTACACACAAGGCGCCTTGGACGTATTTGCTGCCAAAAAGAACGTACGCGTACTCAGCATTCAGCCTGGTCAGGCGCACAACGCCTTTGACGTGAAGCGTGTCGGCGGCGGCTGGTTGGTGCAAACACCTGACACGTTCCGCGACAACACCGAAGGCTTCAAGGTTGTGACGCAAGTTCAACCTACGGCTCAGCAAATGCAAGACATGCTGTTTGCCTGGAACGTGGCCAAGTACGTGAAATCGAACGCTATCGTGTTCTGCGGTCAGGGCATGACGCTGGGCGTGGGCGCAGGCCAGATGAGCCGTGTGGACTCCGCCCGCATCGCGTCCATCAAGGCTGAAAACGCTGGTTTGACCCTGCAGGGTTCAGCCGTCGCATCCGACGCCTTCTTCCCCTTCCGCGATGGTCTGGATGTGGTTGCCGAAGCGGGCGCCACCTGCGTGATTCAACCCGGCGGCAGCGTGCGTGATGACGAAGTCATCGCCGCCGCCAACGAGCGTGGTATTGCCATGGTCCTGACCGGCACACGCCACTTCCGTCACTAATATGCGAATCCTGGGCATAGACCCTGGCTTGCGTCGCACTGGTTTCGGAGTGATCGACGCCCAGGGGCCCAGCTTGCGCTATGTGGCCAGCGGGACCATTGTGGTCCCGCCTGATCTGCCTCTGGCAGAGCGGCTAAAGCTGATTCTGACTCACATCACGGAAGTGATTGAGCAAAGCAAGCCCGATACCTCTGCGATCGAAAAAGTCTTTGTCAACAGCAACCCGGCCTCTACCCTTTTGCTGGGGCAAGCTCGGGGTGCCGCCTTGTGTGCGCTGGCTGTAGGTGGACTGGATGTGCATGAGTACACCGCTTTGCAGATCAAGAAAACCGTCACCGGCAGCGGTCATGCTGCCAAAGAACAAATTCAGCTGATGGTACAGCGGCTCCTGCAGCTGAACGGCCTGCCTGCGCCGGACTCGGCCGATGCCCTGGCCTGCGCCATCAGCCATGCTCATCACAGCAGTGTGGTGGGCGGCCTGCAAAAAAGCGGAGCCATCACCACCGGGCCGCGCCGCCGCATTCGTGCTGGCCGGATCTTGGGTTAACTGTCCATAAGGAATGTCATGATAGGTCGCATCCGGGGTACCTTGATCGAAAAACAACCGCCCACCATCTGTGTGGATGTGGGTGGGGTTGGTTATGAAATCGATGTGCCCATGAGTACGCTCTACCAAATGCCGGAACTGGGCGCACAGGTCAATCTGTTCACCCATCTGGCCATTCGTGAAGATGCTCACGTGCTGTTTGGCTTTTCCAGCCTGAACGAGCGCAGCACGTTCAAGGCACTGATCAAAGTCACCGGCATCGGTGCCCGCACGGCCCTGTCCTTGCTCTCGGGCATGAGTGCTGAAGAGCTGGCCGATGCTATTACACGCCAGGAGACTTCCCGTCTGGTGAAGATCCCCGGTATAGGTAAAAAAACTGCCGAGCGTCTGTTACTGGAGTTGCGCGGCAAGCTGGGTGCGGACCTGGGTTCCAGCGGTACAGTCAGCGCAGTGCCCAACAGCCGGGATGACGTATTGCATGCTCTGGAAGCTTTGGGTTATTCCAGCAAGGAGGCCAGTATTGCTGTCAAAGCCTTGCCGGATGATATTGATGTGTCGGAAGGGATCAAGCAGGCACTGAAGTCGCTGTCACGCGCTTGATACCACACTGCCATGTATAAAAAAACCGGGCTGTTCATAGGAACGGCCCGGTTTCTTTGTCTATACAGGGGGCAACTTATCCATCATGACGCTTATTGATGAGATGAGGTACGGGCTAACTGCCCTATTGGCTTACTGTGGTCTGCTCGTTTGCTCGTTTGCTCGTTTGCTCGTTTGCTCGTTTGCTCGTTTGCTCGTTTGCAACTCCAGTTTGACCCGCTTTTTGAAACATGGGCAAGATCAATGCCTGCGTCTGCAACCCATTTAACGCATCAAGCAAGCAGACGCCCCAGGGCGGACACATCCACATTACCGCCACTGATCAGTACGCCCACCTTGCGACCTTGCAAATCTCCCTGCCGCATTACCGCCGCGGCCCCCAAACAGCCTGTAGGCTCCACCACCATCTTCATGCGTTCCGCAAAAAAACGCATGGCCTGAACCAGCTCGGTATCAGGCACCGTCAAAATATCCGTCACCATGCTGCGAATCAACTCAAATGTCATCGGTGCCAACGCTTGGGTCAGTGCCCCATCCGCAATCGATGCAGGCGGCGCAATCTTGACGATCTCCCCACTGCGCAGGGACTGCTGTGCATCATTTCCTGCCTGCGGCTCCACCCCAAAGACTTCACAAGCCGGAGCCATGGCCTTGACCGCCAGCAAGCAGCCCGACAGCAAGCCGCCGCCTCCTAAGGGCGCGTAGAACTGTTGCAAGTCCGGCACGTCCTGCAACAGCTCCAATGCGGCCGTCCCCTGCCCCGCGATGACATCGGGATGTGCAAAGGGGGGAATCAGGGTCAACCCCTCACGATCCACCAACTCTTGTGCAATCTGGGCACGATCCTGGGTCAGGCGGTCATACTCGATCACTTTGGCACCATAGCCACGCGTCGCAGCCAGTTTGGCAGCCGGAGCATCCGAATTCATGATGATGGTGGCCGGTATGCCCAAAAGCTTGGCCGACAAGGCGACCGCCTGCGCATGATTGCCAGAGGAAAAAGCCACGACACCTGCTTTTTTCTGCTGCTCGTTCAACTGCGCCAGCGCATTGAAGCCACCGCGAAACTTGAAAGCACCAATACGCTGAAAGTTCTCGCACTTGAAGTAGACTTCGCCATTCAGGCGCTCGTTCAAGGTGGCAGAAGTCAAGACTGGTGTACGGTGTGCCACAGGCGCCAAGCGTTCAGCGGCGGCTACAACATCAGCAAAAACAGGTAATTCCAGGGACATGGCTAAAATCTCGTTTGAAAACTCCAGTCCACATTATGGAGGATGCCTCGCAACGTGGCCTAGCCCTGAGTGCTTAAAACCGGGTTCCGGCACAAGGTGTGAAGCATGAGAGGTCTACGGCCGCTCATCCCACGCCGGTGACGGTACTCAAGCGGCTTGCGCTTGGTGTACCATACTGTATATTCAATCAGCGTAGTCATCATGGCCATTCATTCCGATTCGCTCTCCAGCCTGCCTTCTGAACAGCGCATCATCACGCCCAAGCCCCTGTCGCCCAACGAAGAGTCCATCGAACGCGCCTTGCGACCCAAGATGCTGGAGGACTATGTCGGGCAAGCCCGGGCCCGCGAACAGCTGGAAATCTTTATCGCGGCTGCTCGCCAGCGCCAGGAAGCGCTAGACCACGTCTTGCTGTTTGGCCCTCCCGGTTTAGGTAAAACCACCCTGGCTCACATCATTGCCCATGAAATGGGGGTGAACCTGCGCCAGACTTCCGGTCCCGTGCTGGAGCGTCCAGGTGATCTGGCCGCCTTGCTGACAAATCTGGAACCCAACGACGTTCTCTTTATTGACGAGATCCATCGCTTGTCCCCCGTCGTGGAGGAAATTCTGTATCCAGCGCTGGAAGACTTTCAAATTGATATCCTGATTGGCGAAGGCCCGGCCGCCCGCAGCGTCAAACTGGATTTGCAGCCCTTTACCCTGGTCGGCGCGACCACTCGCGCCGGCATGTTGACCAATCCCTTGCGCGACCGCTTTGGCATTGTGTCTCGCCTGGAGTTCTATGACGTCAAAGACCTGACGCATATCGTGGCGCGCAGTGCGGGGCTGCTTAATGTCAGCACAACCGATGAAGGCACTTACGAAATTGCCCGCCGTTCACGCGGCACACCACGTATCGCCAACCGGCTCTTGCGCCGGGTGCGCGACTACGCCGAAGTCAAAACCGGCGGCATCATCCATACCGAGTGTGCACAAGCCGCCCTGTCCATGCTGGAAGTGGACCCGCAAGGTCTGGATTTGATGGACAGAAAACTGCTGGAAGCCATCGTGCATAAATTCGACGGTGGCCCAGTGGGCGTAGACAGTCTGGCCGCTGCCATTGGTGAAGAGCGCGACACCATCGAAGATGTGATCGAACCGTATCTGATCCAGCACGGTTTTTTGCAACGCACCCCCAGGGGCCGTATTGCTACCCTGAACACCTGGCGTCACTTGGGGCTAACGCCTCCACGCAACACGCAGGGTCAGGATCTGTTCGACGCAGAATAAGTACTTAATCCCGGCGAGCCCAGGGGCGAAACACCAATAGCAAGGTAATCGCAATCGACACGGCGGCAGCCAGCAACAAGGCTGTCAGCCAGTGCAGATGCGTGAAAGTCAGCGCCAGCGTGGTGCAAAACCCCGCCAGGCTACCTGTCCCCCACAACGCTGAACGCAAGGTCGCTACCAGGCTTGCCGCACCCAAGGTTTGATGAATGGTCACCGCCACCACGGTGTAGCCAATGGGGAAGGCCATAATCAGCCCTGACAAGCTCGGTCCCAGCAGGGAGCTGCTGGTGGTCACGATAGCGACCAAAAGTCCAGCCAAAGCCCCTCTGAATATCAGCAAGCCCCAGCCCGCCTTCGCTTTGCTGCTTCCTTTCATGCCGGCCAGACGGCGCGAAACGCGCAAGCTGAACGCAGTCACAGCAATAAACAAAGCCAGGCCCAGCAAGGGCTGCACAGGCATAAAGGACAGGAGCAAGGCTGCCACCGCCCAACCTGCCACTGCACACAATAAGGTGCGCCAGGGCGACAGGGTGGGAGCACAAAGAATGATGAGCAGCAAGAACAGCTGAGTCGCGCTTAGCGAATACACGGCATAGGTTGCCGCCTGCTGCACATAATCGGCAGGAAACTGCTGGGACAGAAAATAAAAGCCGGGGCCCAATACCATGGGCAAGCCCGCCAGCGCACCACCAATCAAGGGCCCAAATACCCCGACTGACCACGAAACCAGAACAACAACCAAAGCAGTGGCGGCCATGCGAACAGCCAAGGCAGACCACGCTGTATCAAGAAAAGCAGTTTCCACGGAGCTATCTTGCAGTGAAAGCAGATATCAGGAGCTGCCCGACTCAGCGCTATCAAAGACACTGAAATCGGACGGCTTCTTTCACCCTTAGCTCACCACACTCCAGTCCAGAGCCTGGCCGGCAGCCAGAGGAATCAACGGCTCACCCGCCATTTCCACGGACTCGGGTATGGTGAACTGGCTACGTTGCAACGTCATGGTTCCTTCATTGACCGGCAAACCGTAAAAAGCAGGGCCATTCAAGCTGGCAAAGGCTTCCAGGCGGTCCAGACGACCGGCCTTATCAAAAGCCGAAGCGTACAGCTCCATAGCGTGCAGAGCGGTATAACAGCCCGCACAGCCACAGCTTTGTTCTTTGCGGCTACGCGAATGCGGCGCACTGTCTGTGCCCAGGAAGAAACGATTGCTATCGCTGGTGGCGGCATCTACCAAAGCCTGACGGTGCTTCTCGCGCTTCAAGACGGGCAGACAATACCAATGCGGCTGCAGGCCACCCTGGAACAGGGCATTACGGTTATAGAGCAAGTGGTGGGCGGTGATGGTTGCGGCAACCGGGCCTTCGGCCTGGCTCACGTAAGCGGCGCCCTCTGCCGTGGTCAAGTGCTCAAACACCACTTTCAGCTCGGGGAAAGCCTTGCGCATGGGAATCATCACACGCTCGATGAACACGGCCTCGCGGTCGAACAAGTCGATGCTGGGGTCCGTGACCTCACCGTGCATCAGCAACGGCATGCCCGATTCCTGCATCTGGGCCAGCACCTTGGAACAGTTCTTCAGCAAATCTGTCACGCCTGCATCGGAGTTTGTGGTGGCGCCGGCTGGATACAGCTTCACGCCATGCACAAACCCACTTTCCTTGGCGCGAACGATTTCCTCAGGCTGAGTATTGTCCGTCAGGTACAAAGTCATCAAAGGTTCAAACTTGCCGACATACTCGGTTTTGGCCAATGCGCTCAGAATACGCTCGCGATAGGCCAGTGCCTGTGCAGTGGCTGTAACGGGCGGGGTCAGGTTGGGCATGACGATGGCCCGGTCAAATTGTGCCGCCGTATGGCCCAAGACCGATTCCAGCACAGCGCCATCACGCAGGTGCAAATGCCAATCATCAGGACGACGAATGACCAGGGTATCCACAGTAGGGCTCATATCTTTACTCAATCTCAAACAAAGAACCCGCGCTTTGACGCGTTATGCAAGCGACGGGCATCACCATTGCCTTCCAGCAGGCCTAATCCATCATTATGCTACAGCTACCCGTGCCGCGCATGACAGACACGGCAATCCTGAGCCTGGCCGCAGCCTGTCCTGCCCTTGCCCGTAAACACGGGAAAATCTGCTTACAGACCTGCAAAGCGCAGGCTCACAAAGGGCTTGGACGTACAGGGAGTATCACGGTATGCTGACAGACAAGTCGTGCCCTAGCGCATAACCCGCCCCTTCAACTCGTTTCTCAGGAGTTCCGTTCATGGCCAGCACTGAAAAAAAGCCTGCTACCCGCAAACCCAATGCAGCCTTCATGAAACCACTCACTCCTAGCCCAACACTGGCTGCGGTGATTGGCTCCGACGCGCTGCCGCGTACTGAAGTTACGAAGAAAATCTGGGAATACATCAAGAAGCACGATCTCCAAGACCCCAAGAACCGTCGCAACATCAATGCCGACGCCAAACTGCGTCCCTTGTTCGGCAAGGATCAGGTCTCCATGTTTGAACTGACCAAGCTGGTTAGCGCTCACCTGAAATAAGCAAGGGGTGCCCAGGCACCTCTGGCACTATCGGGCCGCGCCGCTGAGCTTTCAGCCGCGGCCCTTTTTCATCCTGCGGCATCCGGCCTTCTGTTTTACCGTCTTCATGTCGATTTCACTGCCTACCCCAACCATCCAAACGCCCCATGTACTGTGCTGGCTGCGTCGTGATTTGCGCCTGCAGGATCACGCTGCCTTGCACCACGCCTTACAAAGCGGACTGCCCGTTGCCTGTGTCTTTGTCTTTGACAGCACCATCCTGGACTCCTTGCCGGCCGATGACGTGCGCGTCGCGTTCATTCTCGACAGTCTGCAATCCCTCCAGGAGCAACTGCGCCAACATGGCAGCGAGCTGATTACCGTTCACGGCGACCCGGTACAGCAAATTCCCTTGCTGGCAAACCATCTGAATGCACAGACTGTTTATGCCAATGAGGACTACGAGCCGGCCGCCTTGACACGGGATCACGCAGTCAGCCAGTCCCTTGCCGCTCAAGGCCGAGTGCTAAAGCTGTTCAAAGACCAGGTAATCTTTGCACGCGATGAGATTCTGACACAGCAAAAGCAGCCTTATACCGTATTCACTCCCTACAAGCGCAACTGGCTGGCGCGTATTCAGCCAAGCGATATACAGGCGTATGACTGCTCACAGGGGCAATGGGCACCACTTCCCGCTCAGGCACTTCCGTGCTTGAAGGAGCTGGGTTTTCACGAGGAAGCTCGCACCAAACTACTCAGCCCTGCGGGCTGGCAAGGTGCACAGACCCTGCTGCAGCAGTTCGAACCAAGAATTCACGCCTATCACGAACGCCGAGACTTCCCAGCCAAACGGGGTGTCTCTTACCTGGCTCCGCACCTGCGCTTCGGCACACTGTCCATCCGTCAGGCAGTAGCACTGGCTTGGCCCAGCGACTCCGAAGGCGCAGCTACCTGGCTGAGCGAGTTGATCTGGCGCGAGTTCTACCAACAATTCCTGTGGCATCACCCCGAAACCGCACAAGAAAGTTTCAAGCCAGCTTATAAGAACCTTCCTTTTCCTAACCGCGACGACTGGTTCCAGGCTTGGAAGGACGGACAAACCGGCTACCCGATTGTTGATGCCGCCATGCGCCAATTGAATCAGTCAGGCTATATGCATAACCGCCTGCGCATGATCAGTGCGTCCTTTCTGGTGAAAGACCTGTTGATAGACTGGCGCTGGGGAGAACAGTATTTTGCCCAAAAACTGCTTGATTACGATATGGCTTCCAACGTGGGGGGCTGGCAATGGGCCGCTTCTACCGGCTGTGATGCCCAACCGTACTTCCGCATCTTTAATCCCATCACCCAATCGCGTAAATTTGACCCAGAGGGACAGTTCATACGACGCTATGTTCCTGAATTGGCGTCCTTGGATAAACAGGCGATTCACGCACCTTGGCAAGCCAAACAACTTCCCTTGGCATTTCGCCTGGGCCAACATTACCCGGCCCCGATTGTGGATCACGATACCCAACGGCATCTTGCTTTGGCGCTATTCAAGCAGGCAGGAGAGCAAGAAGCAGCGGATTAAATACGTTTAAGGATAAGTATGTCAAACAGCTCCAGACCATCACCGCCAGCCAGCACCGCTGTAGTGCTGCAAAATTTGCAAGCCGCCCACCCTCAGGCCCAAGTGGCCGTCCTGGATTTCGCAAGCGACCATGCGGAAATAAGCCTGGCTCATAAAGGCGTGCCTGTTCACACCGAGCATTTTCCAGAACTGAGTGGCACCCAGTTGCTATCCCACTGTTTTACCAACTCTCACTCCCGTGAGGCTCAGTTGGAACATGGTATTGAGCTTGTGGAAGACGCGATCATGCCAGCCAGTCTGGACCTGCGCCAATTCATGGTGTTTGCGACGGGAGAGTACGCCGAAGATCTGGGCGTCTGGCTTAATGAAGCTCAAGGCAGCGAACAGCACATCTTGAGTCGCGACATGATTGATGATCTGTTCACGCTGTATGCCGCCGCCAGCCAAGGAGCCATTAGCCTGAAGATGGTGAATGCAGGCTCCTTGGAAAATATCCATGAGCTGATCAATAATCAGAATCTTGGAATCTATCTTCTGCTACTGCGCGAGTGCATGCACCATATGCATATCGAGCAGGTTCACCTGTTGGCACCCTGATACCGGCTCAGCAGACAAAAGCCTGTCGGACCTGCCTCTGCACACGGGTCAAGCACGCACCAACACCCGCCTACACGTACAAAAAAAGGTGCTCATCAGAGCACCTTTTTTACTTTTCACCCGATCAGGGGCAAATCCTTGGAAAGGATGGTGTCACTTTAATAGTCGTGACCTAAAGCCTGCCCACCCGCCAAGGCTAACCAGCCTTTGATCAGACGGTGAATAATCCAGACCAGAGCCACCAAGGCGGTAACCCAACCGATAAAGATGGATGTCAGCAAGGCGCTCAAAACCATCCACAACAGGCCCCACCAGAACGTCTTGATAAGCCAGTCCAGATGACTGGCATAGATCGTGCCCGATGCGTCACCACGCTTGACGTAGGCCAGAATTACAGCTGCCACAGCCGCTGCACCGAAGATACCTGCACTAATCATAGCCAGAGAAAACAAGCCATAGCAGATGTGCGTGATCTTGCGCAGCGACAAGCCTGGTTCGAGCTCGGGGCTAATGGGCTGAGTCATTCGGTTCTCCTGAAACAAGCATTATCGATAACTATACCGAACTATTTTACCCATACTTTGGCGATTAACCGTATGACAGTGGCTGAGCTACCACCATGACCTTTGCAGAAGCAAACAATCGGCAGTAAACCTGACCGTACCTATATGCTCAAGCAGCATGCCCAAGCGGTGTATATCAGCTTGTTGATGTCCCAAGCTCCAACTTCCAACTGCATCAGGATGTCACTTGTACGATTGTTGATGTGGGTGGGGTGAGCGCAGGGAGGAGTGTACTCAGGGCGGTGGGCCTGGTTAGGGGCGGTCAGCGCGAGCAAGAGGCAGACCCAGGGGAGACGCCTTCGCCCTTGAGGCTTAAGGACACCCGTCGCCTCTGAGGAGTGCCGCGATCACCCGGCAGATAGACAACGGCTTGATGCGAGAGGCTGAGGTTCAGCAAGCCGCTAAGGCTGAACCCGCCCCTCGTAGGGCTGCCATCGTGCAGGTAGCACCCGCAGAGGACTCAACATCAACTCTCAAGCCCAGGAAGCATACGCAATAACTGACCCCATCGGCTTGGGCCAAAAGGCGTAGTCTGCAACAAGCAGGGATAAGCGGTGCCCAGAACGGGCTTGGGGAGGGGGTGGGGTACGCCTGAAGTCGTAGCCCAGGGGCCAGACGATCAGCATCGTTCCGGTGCACCCGTCGCCGATGCGGTGGCGACCCATAAAACAAAACCCCCGCAAGGGATGCTTGCGGGGGTTTTGAGCAATAAGAGCTTGACGATGACCTACTTTCACAGACGTCCGTCCACTATCATCGGCGCAAAGGCGTTTCACAGTCCTGTTCGGGATGGGAAGGTGTGGGACCACCTTGCTATGGTCGTCAAGCGTAACTGGTTGCCAGGCCGTCTTTAGGGGACGTCCCAGCCAATTGGAAGAAGCACACTGCCAGCGATCAGTACGGATCAGCTAGCAGCGGTTACGAAGGTGTCAAGCGCGGGTTGCGCTGCACTTCAATATTACGTTCTGTGGTCAACAACTTAACTCACTACAACCTCAAGGGTTATAGGATCAAGCCACACGGGCAATTAGTACTGGTTAGCTACATGCATTACTGCACTTCCACACCCAGCCTATCAACGTCCTGGTCTCGGACGACCCTACAGGGGGGTCAAGCCCCCGGGATACCTAATCTTCAGACGAGTTTCCCGCTTAGATGCCTTCAGCGGTTATCTCTTCCGTACGTAGCTACTCGGCAATGCCATTGGCATGACAACCGATACACCAGTGGTACGTCCACTCCGGTCCTCTCGTACTAGGAGCAGGCTCCGTCAAGTATCCAACGCCCACGGCAGATAGGGACCAAACTGTCTCACGACGTTTTAAACCCAGCTCACGTACCTCTTTAAATGGCGAACAGCCATACCCTTGGGACCGGCTACAGCCCCAGGATGAGATGAGCCGACATCGAGGTGCCAAACACCGCCGTCGATATGAACTCTTGGGCGGTATCAGCCTGTTATCCCCAGAGTACCTTTTATCCGTTGAGCGATGGCCCTTCCATACAGAACCACCGGATCACTATGTCCTACTTTCGTACCTGTTCGACTTGTCAGTCTCACAGTCAAGCACGCTTATGCCATTGCACTATCAAGACGATTTCCGACCGTCTCTAGCGTACCTTCGAACTCCTCCGTTACACTTTAGGAGGAGACCGCCCCAGTCAAACTGCCCACCATGCACGGTCCCCGATCCCGATAAGGGACCTAGGTTAGAACCGCAAACAGACCAGGGTGGTATTTCAAGGATGACTCCACGCGATCTGGCGACCACGCTTCAACGTCTCCCACCTATCCTACACAGGCCGGTTCACAATCCAATGCAAAGCTACAGTAAAGGTTCATGGGGTCTTTCCGTCTAGCCGCGGGGAGATTGCATCATCACAACCATGTCAACTTCGCTGAGTCTCAGGAGGAGACAGTGTGGCCATCGTTACGCCATTCGTGCAGGTCGGAACTTACCCGACAAGGAATTTCGCTACCTTAGGACCGTTATAGTTACGGCCGCCGTTTACCGGGGCTTCGATCAAGAGCTTGCACCCCATCACTTAACCTTCCGGCACCGGGCAGGCGTCACACCCTATACGTCCACTTTCGTGTTTGCAGAGTGCTGTGTTTTTAGTAAACAGTCGCAGCCACCGATTCACTGCGGCCTCTTCATGCTTTGTGCGCAGGCACATCACACTAATGAGGCATACCTTCTCCCGAAGTTACGGTATTAATTTGCCGAGTTCCTTCTCCTGAGTTCTCTCAAGCGCCTTGGAATATTCATCCCGTCCACCTGTGTCGGTTTGCGGTACGGTCTCGTAGAGCTGAAGCTTAGAGGCTTTTCTTGGAACTGCTTCCAGTTAGTTTAGAGCCGAAGCTCTATCCAGTCACACCCTTGAATTACGCACCCGGATTTGCCTAAGTGCCTTCTATGATGCGCCAACGGGGACATCCAACACCCCGATAACATTCTGCAATCCGTCCCCCCATCGCACTCTACGACGGTGCGGGAATATTAACCCGCTTCCCATCAGCTACGCATCTCTGCCTCGCCTTAGGGGCCGACTCACCCTGCGCCGATGAACGTTGCGCAGGAAACCTTGGACTTACGGCGAGGGGGCTTTTCACCCCCTTTATCGCTACTCATGTCAGCATTCTCACTTCCGATACCTCCAGCATTCCTCACGGAACACCTTCACAGGCTTACGGAACGCTCTCCTACCATGTGTACTAAAAGTACACATCCGCAGCTTCGGTCTATGGCTTAGCCCCGTTACATCTTCCGCGCAGGACGACTCGATCAGTGAGCTATTACGCTTTCTTTAAAGGATGGCTGCTTCTAAGCCAACCTCCTGACTGTCTATGCCTTCCCACTTCGTTTCCCACTTAGCCATAGTTAGGGACCTTAGCTGGCGGTCTGGGTTGTTTCCCTCTTGAGTCCGGACGTTAGCACCCGGTGCTCTGTCTCCCGTACTGTACTTGCCGGTATTCGGAGTTTGCAATGGGTTGGTAAGTCGCTGTGACCCCCTAGCCATAACAGTGCTCTACCCCCGGCAGTAATATACGAGGCACTACCTAAATAGTTTTCGGAGAGAACCAGCTATCTCCAGGCTTGTTTAGCCTTTCACTCCGATCCACAGCTCATCCCCTAATTTTTCAACATTAGTGGGTTCGGTCCTCCAGCACGTGTTACCGTGCCTTCAACCTGGCCATGGATAGATCGCCTGGTTTCGGGTCTACACCCAGCGACTGAATCGCCCTATTCGGACTCGCTTTCGCTACGCCTCCCCTATTCGGTTAAGCTTGCCACTGAATGTAAGTCGCTGACCCATTATACAAAAGGTACGCAGTCACACCACGAGGGTGCTCCTACTGTTTGTATGCATACGATTTCAGGATCTATTTCACTCCCCTTCCGGGGTTCTTTTCGCCTTTCCCTCACGGTACTGGTTCACTATCGGTCGATCACGAGTATTTAGCCTTGGAGGATGGTCCCCCCATATTCAGACAGGATTTCACGTGTCCCGCCCTACTTGTTCGATGCTTAGTTCCACGTACTGAATTTCGCCTACAGGGCTATCACCTGCTACGGCTGGACTTTCCATTCCATTCGACTATTCAATACGCTAAAACATCCAGGCTGGTCCGGTTTCGCTCGCCACTACTTCCGGAATCTCGGTTGATTTCTTTTCCTCGAGTTACTGAGATGGTTCAGTTCACTCGGTTCGCCTCCACATGCCTATGTATTCAGCATGGGATACCGTATTGCTACGGTGGGTTTCCCCATTCGGACATCTACGGATCAAAGCTTGTTTGCCAGCTCCCCGTAGCTTTTCGCAGGCTACCGCGTCCTTCATCGCCTGTGATCGCCAAGGCATCCATCATATGCACTTATTCGCTTGATCCTATAACGCTTGGTGCTGTTATAGGAATATGAGTATACGTTGTTGCCGTTCATCAATCCTTAGCTGTTATCCAATCCGAAGATCAGACAACGTCTATATTTTTGAGAACTTTCGTTGAACATAATTTGTTCTGTTGCAATCACAACCCGTGTATTGTCATCACAAGTCGACTAATCGTCTTGCGTTTATTAGACAACACACCTTCGTTGTGCTTCTTCCTAATTGTTAAAGAGCAATTCGTGGGTTGCATAACCCAACGAGCAGTATTCTTTAAAAAGAACACTCTTCGTTGAATCTAGCGCCAGGCAAACCGTTGTTTGTCTGTGCCCGATACTCTGTCATGGACCTTGCTGTATCGACAACCACCTATAAAAGCGGTGGTGGAGGATGACGGGATCGAACCGACGACCCCCTGCTTGCAAAGCAGGTGCTCTCCCAGCTGAGCTAATCCCCCGAGGTAATCGTTGGTGGGTCAAGTTGGAATCGAACCAACGACCCCCGCCTTATCAAGACGGTGCTCTAACCGACTGAGCTACTGACCCATCTATCACCAGTGGGCGATACCTTCAATGGTCATGACATAAACTAACAGCCAATAAGTGTGGACGCTTTCGCTTTGCGAGCCATTCGCTCTAAAAGGAGGTGATCCAGCCGCACCTTCCGATACGGCTACCTTGTTACGACTTCACCCCAGTCATGAATCCCACCGTGGTAAGCGCCCTCCTTGCGGTTAGGCTACCTACTTCTGGTGAAACCCACTCCCATGGTGTGACGGGCGGTGTGTACAAGACCCGGGAACGTATTCACCGCGACATTCTGATCCGCGATTACTAGCGATTCCGACTTCACGCAGTCGAGTTGCAGACTGCGATCCGGACTACGATCGGGTTTCTGAGATTGGCTCCCCCTCGCGGGTTGGCGACCCTCTGTCCCGACCATTGTATGACGTGTGAAGCCCTACCCATAAGGGCCATGAGGACTTGACGTCATCCCCACCTTCCTCCGGTTTGTCACCGGCAGTCTCATTAGAGTGCTCTTGCGTAGCAACTAATGACAAGGGTTGCGCTCGTTGCGGGACTTAACCCAACATCTCACGACACGAGCTGACGACAGCCATGCAGCACCTGTGTTCCGGTTCTCTTGCGAGCACTGCCAAATCTCTTCGGCATTCCAGACATGTCAAGGGTAGGTAAGGTTTTTCGCGTTGCATCGAATTAATCCACATCATCCACCGCTTGTGCGGGTCCCCGTCAATTCCTTTGAGTTTTAATCTTGCGACCGTACTCCCCAGGCGGTCAACTTCACGCGTTAGCTGCGCTACTAAGGCCTAACGGCCCCAACAGCTAGTTGACATCGTTTAGGGCGTGGACTACCAGGGTATCTAATCCTGTTTGCTCCCCACGCTTTCGTGTCTGAGCGTCAGTATTATCCCAGGGGGCTGCCTTCGCCATCGGTATTCCTCCACATATCTACGCATTTCACTGCTACACGTGGAATTCTACCCCCCTCTGACATACTCTAGCTCGGCAGTTAAAAATGCAGTTCCAAGGTTGAGCCCTGGGATTTCACATCTTTCTTTCCGAACCGCCTACACACGCTTTACGCCCAGTAATTCCGATTAACGCTTGCACCCTACGTATTACCGCGGCTGCTGGCACGTAGTTAGCCGGTGCTTATTCTGCAGATACCGTCAGCAGCATCCCGTATTAGGGGATGCCTTTTCTTCTCTGCCAAAAGTACTTTACAACCCGAAGGCCTTCATCATACACGCGGGATGGCTGGATCAGGGTTTCCCCCATTGTCCAAAATTCCCCACTGCTGCCTCCCGTAGGAGTCTGGGCCGTGTCTCAGTCCCAGTGTGGCTGGTCGTCCTCT
Source organism: Alcaligenes ammonioxydans (assembly GCF_019343455.1). Lineage (NCBI taxonomy): Bacteria > Pseudomonadati > Pseudomonadota > Betaproteobacteria > Burkholderiales > Alcaligenaceae > Alcaligenes > Alcaligenes ammonioxydans. The sequence goes on from NZ_CP049362.1 coordinate 2,903,613, forward strand.
CAAACCAGCTACGGATCGTTGCCTTGGTGAGCCTTTACCCCACCAACTAGCTAATCCGATATCGGCCGCTCCAATAGTGAGAGGTCTTGCGATCCCCCCCTTTCCCCCGTAGGGCGTATGCGGTATTAGCCACTCTTTCGAGTAGTTATCCCCCGCTACTGGGCACGTTCCGATATATTACTCACCCGTCCGCCACTCGCCACCAAGAGAGCAAGCTCTCTCGTGCTGCCGTTCGACTTGCATGTGTAAAGCATCCCGCTAGCGTTCAATCTGAGCCAGGATCAAACTCTTCAGTTTAATCTCTGTGGTTGTCCCGTCTTGCGACGAGACCGATTGTGTCTCAAAGAAAAATTCAGAGTTACACAAGGTAATTCTTCATCTTTCGTTTGTGAGCACTTGATACAAACTTGTGGCGATCCCCGAAGGGTTCGACTCGCTCATTCCAAGCGCCCACACTTATCGGCTGTTAATTGTTAAAGAGCAGTGACAGTTGCCTGTCGTTCTACTGACTAACCCGGCTGGCTCGTCGCGCTTGGCGCTTCGTGCCTTGCTGTGTTAGCAGCAGAGAAACGAGATTATGAAGCAGATCAGGCAGTGTGTCAAGCGTTTTTTTTGAAGAAGTTAGAAAGTTTTAAAACCGTCCAACTCGTCCCGCTTAAACCAGAACTTTCGTTCCTAACCACCTAGCGAACAATCAACCGTGAGGCTAACCATTCAACTTCATAAACAAGGGTAAATTTTCAGCGCTGTTTCTAACCGGCTAAAAATTTAACGTTGTGTTCTCTGGAGCAGAACCTAGAACTTTAACACAGAATTTTCTGATTTGTCAAGCTCCGGGTTTTACACCGTGTCAGTTACCTGACTCAGTCAGGCAAGTTTCGTTGCGGGCCTCTTGGCCAAGGCGGTGAATCTTGTCTAACTGCTCTCTGCGGCGCTTTGAGGGAAAACCCTGTGTGTGCTGCAGCGAGAAAAGAACTATAGCACGATGAAATTTGGCTTTGCAAGCTTTCTTTGGCATTTTTCTGGATATTTGAAGAGAGCAAACCCTGCAAAACGAGGTAGCTAATTGATAACTATGAAGAATCACCCTAAAAATAATTTTTAGATTAACTTCCGGTTTTTCCCCTGGTAGCGCGCCAGCCCATCCCTAGACTCAGATCATGGCCTAAGCAGCTATTTCTGTCGTGAAGAATCGCCGGATATTCTTCTGCCTCTCACCACTCTCTCCTCTATATGGAGGGAAAGTACATACCCTCCCCACGATCGTCACCAGTCCTAGTGCTTGCTTGCCTGCTTGCTGGAGGAAATACTGAGAAGGAGAAATATATAGATGGCGGCCCAGCATAGTAACGGTCGCAAGAGCACGGCAGCAGCCCTTCCACTCCAATTAGTAGTATCTCTATATAGATAGAGACTTGAGTGACCTCCAAGACCGAGCACTATTTAGGACTGTTAGCCGCTCGGAGCCCCGAGAAAAGGTGTTGGGTCGAGTCAGACGACTTGCCGCAGTCGGAGTTGCGATCGGGGTTACAAAGTCTGCTGTTTGAGCCCAAGATTTGTGATTGGTCCGGGGGACCAATCGCTGTGCGAGTTCAGACTGCGCCCCGATGGTGACTCGGACAAGGGGACCGGCGCGTTGCGCCGGCAAGTAGTCCGTCCCAACACCCTGCCCCGGGGCTTCGAGTGGCGACCTATGCGGAACCGCTGGAACGATGAAAGTCACCCTCTATATAGATAAGTCGTTCATCATTGCGACTCTACTTCCTATATGCATATAGGAGACGGGCCTCCCCAAGCGGTAATCCAGTCCTTGCCCCCTCTATCCCTCAATGCCCTTCAAAGTCCCTCTGAGTCTCAACCTCTTTGCCTCTAAGTCTCTAAGTCTCTAAGTCTCTAAGTCTCTAAGTCTCCATTCATGAGAACACCAAACACATACCCCCTCTCTTATAAAAACCGCTCTGCCTTCTCTCATCTATAAAGCTGCCTCTCTGTAGACACGCTCTATAAGGAGAGAAAACAAAGGCACACTGACCTGATAGATAGACCCAATCACATAAACACAATCGCCCCCAAGGCGAACTCCAAGCGAAGCCCCCCCTTCCTCTCTACTCTATATAGATAGACCGCCCCCCTTACACCTCCAGCCCCCCTTACACCTCCAAGCAATAAGCTAATCCCCAATTCATTGTTATTTTCTGTCGCTGCGTTCATTACCATTCCTTATGCCTTTAATCCTCTAAGCAGCACCCTGCTTACTCAAGTGAGTAATAATGATCAGACCTCTCCTCATCTCCCTGGCATTTGCCTTCAGCACGGTTCTGACACCGTCTGTGTCCGCAGAACCAAGCGCAGCCGAAGGGGCTTCCAAACCAGCCCCGCTGATTTCAGCTACCGACCTGGCAAACCAGCTGGACCAGAAAAACCTGCGTATTCTAGATATCCGTACAGATAAGGAATACGAAGCGGGCCATGTACCCGGCGCTGTTCACACCCCTTACGGCGCCTATCGCGGCCCAGCCGAAAACGCAGGCGCGCTGCGCCCCGAGGCTGACCTGTCGGCTCTTTTCAGCAAAGCAGGAATCTCCCCAGACAGCTATGTGGTCGTCACGTACGCAGGGGCCAACCCCACAGACTTTGGCGCAGCGGCGCGTGTGTACTGGACCTTGAAAGCTGGAGGCCTGACACAGTTGTCCATTCTGGACGGCGGCCTGCAAGCCTGGGAAGCCGAAGGTAAACCACTCAGCAAAGACACGCCCACCATCACCCCTACCGACTTCAGCTACCACTACAACAAGGACATGGTTGTCAGCACACAGGAAGTGGCCGGCTACATCAAGAACGGCCAAGCCCCAGTCTTGCTGGATGCTCGCCCCAGCGAATTTTTCAACGGTGAGAAGCGTGTTGACGCCGCCGCTCGTTACGGCACTTTGCCGGGCGCACGGGAACTGGATTTCAACAGCTTCTTTCGAAGCGACAAACCTATCCTGAAAGACACCAGCGAAATCGTGGCAATCGTCAAAGAGCAAGGGCTGAATGACAAACCCACTGTCTCGTTCTGCAACACCGGGCACTGGGCGGCCACTAACTGGTTTGTCCTGTCCGAGCTGGCTGGCAACCCGAATGTGAAGCTCTATCCTGAATCGGTTGTGGAATGGAGCCGCAGCAACCTGCCCATGGATAACCAGCCCTCACGCTTTGAGGTCCTGAAACTCGATGCCAAGCGCGCCCTTAATTAACGAGTTGGTATTCGATCATGCTTTATCTGACTAGACTGGGCTTTATCCTGGCCAGCCTGGCCCTGGTTGTCGGGGTCGCACTGGTAGGAGGCCTGCGCCAAGGGCTGCTTGCCTTGTTGGGCATCGGCTTTGGAGCCGTGCTGCAAGGAGCCCGTTTCGGTTTCACGACCGGCTGGCGCAACTATATCGAGCGTCGAGATCCTCAAGGCATCTGGGCACAAATGCTCCTGCTGGTCTTGGCTGCCGCCTTCACCCTGCCCTTGATCGCCGATAGTGGTGGCGAACTGGTCGGCGCGATTGCTCCCTTGACCATTAGCCTGGTGCTGGGCGCTTTTCTATTCGGCGCAGCCATGCAACTGGCTGATGGCTGCGGTTCGGGCACCCTGTATAAAGCAGGTGCTGGCGCACCCATTTCTTTCGCCGTCCTGCCCACCTTTGCCATAGGCAGCTTTCTGGGTGCCTCACACCAGCCGGGCTGGATCGCCTTGGGTGGCTTGCCCGCCATTGACCTGAACACTTCCTTGGGGTGGCCCACGGCCTTGCTCATCACCGTGCTGGGCTGCGCCGCCGTATCCTGGCTGGTCGCTCGAGGCGCACGCCGCCATCAGAACGAGCACAAGAGCCCACCGGCAAAATGGGAAATGCGCTGGTGGATGGGGGCCTTGCTGCTGGCCGTCTTGTACGCCATCCACATGATCGTGGCCGGCCAGCCCTGGGGTATCGTCTACGGTATCGGGCTATGGGGCGCCAAAGTGTTTTCGGCATTGGGCTGGTCCCCTGTCGGCGATGCATTCTGGGGCGTAGCTCCTCATGCACAACGCCTGGCTGAACCCGTCTTGGCTGACGTTACTTCGGTCACCAACTTTGGCTTGATCCTGGGCGCCATGGCTGCCTCTCGCTGGAACCACCCTGCCAACTTCAAATCACCCAATTCCCGCACCCTGTGGGTCGGGGCAATTGCAGGTCTGGTCATGGGCTACAGCGCGCGCATGGCTTTTGGCTGCAATGTGGGCGCCTTTCTGGGAGGCATTGCCTCGGCCAGCATCCATGGCTGGGTCTGGTTTGCCTTGGCCTTTGCCGGGTCTATCTTAGGCGTGCGCATTCGTCGCCGCGTTAATCCTTGAGTCGCGCAAGCATGAGCAAAACTACTTTCCGCCTTATTACCAGTAGCTTCTGGCTGCTCGTCGTCGTTTTAGTTGTAATGGACAGCCTGCAAGACTACCCCTACCGTCCCGAACCCGCCCCCATTGCCTGGGGTAGCGGTCAAGCCGCCAGCGGTGGCCACTGCTCGGGCCGTTAAACAATCCAGCCCACTGGCTTGACACGCCCCCTGATGGGATGAAAAGCAGACAGCCGTAATGCAGGCTGCCACAGCTTTCACCCTTGGGGGCTTTTTATTGTCCACATGACGTTGCGCTTTCCCCATGACGGCATGTAAATAAACAGATCTGCTGCCAGGTGCCATAGTTAAGCAGGCGACACAGCGCGACAGGGCAACCCCGTTGACGTGCTAGCATCAGGCTCGTTCCCGCCCTGACGATGTATCTACTCATGCTGAACTTCCTTCGCACTACCTTTAGCCGCAGCTTGCGCATGTTCTATACCGTCGCCCGAATCATGCTGCCCATCATGATTGTCGTGCGCGTCGCGGCGCAATGGGGCTTGATTGAGCAAGCCGGAAAGCTGATCGGCCCGATCATGGGGCTGGCTGGACTGCCTGCCGAGGCCGGTGTTGTCTGGGCCACGACGGCATTGGCCGGCATTTACGCTGGAATAGGCTCCATGGCCGCCTTGGGCGACAGCTTGAGTCTGAACGCCGCCCAGATCAGCGTCCTGGGCACCATGATGCTGTTTGCGCACAATATGCCCATGGAACAGGCCATTGTGCGCCGCGCCGGGGCCAGCTTCTGGTTCACCGCCGGGCTGCGCATTGCCTGCGCCTTGCTCTATGGCTGTGTCCTGTCCTGGGGCCTGAGCAACGCCGGACTCTTGCAGGAGCCTGTTTCCCTGGCCTGGCTTTATGGCCAATCCAATGCCACACAGGGTGGCTGGCAAGGCTGGATGGACTGGCTGCAAGGAACGGCCAGCTCTCTATTCATGACTTGGCTGATTATTCTCGGCTTGCTTTTGGTACTGTCGATTCTGGAGAAAATCGGCTTTACCCGCTTGCTGACCCGGCTCCTGCTTCCCTTATTACGCTTTTCCGGACTGGAGGAACGCGTCGCTCCCACGACAACGATCGGGGTCTTGCTGGGCCTGAGTTATGGCGGCGCCTTGATTATCGACGAGTCCCGCCAACAGAACTATAGCCCGCGCACCCGTTTGCTCGCGCTCTCGTGGCTATCACTTAGCCACTCCCTGATTGAAGACACCATTCTCATTCTAGCTTTGGGTGCCAATATCTGGATTGCGCTGGTCGGCCGGCTTGTCCTGACTTTGTTGATCATCGGCCTGATGGCACGCCTGACCTTGCCAGGCAGCGCCCTGTACAGGCGCTACCTGGCTCCGACCAGTTCTTGCCCGGATGCTTAACTTTTGACCAGCAGGTCTTGAAAGCGCTGATAAAACTTTTTGAGCTTGGGCGCAATCACCATCTGGCAATAAGCCTGCTCGGGGTTGCGCGCAAAATAGTCGTGATGATAGGCCTCGGCTTCCCAGAACGTGGAGCTGTCCAGAACATGCGTCACGATGGGTGCATCAAACTGGGACTTGATTTCCTCAATGACCTCAAAGGCCTGGCGACGCTGCTCGTCGTTCTGGCAAAAAATGGCAGAGGCATACTGCGGCCCTTGGTCTGCTCCCTGACGATCGGGGGTGGTTGGGTCGTGAGTCAGGAAAAACACTTCCAGCAAGTCCCGGTAGGAAATGACAGAAGGGTCGAACTCAACTTTAACCACTTCAATATGGCCGGTTTGTTTGCCACACACCTGTTCATAGGTGGGATGCTCTACGTGGCCGCCACAGTACCCCGGCACCACAGAATGCACACCCTGCAAGGCTTTAAAGACTCCTTCCGTGCACCAAAAACATCCACCGCCCAATATGGCTGTTTCCTTCATGAACTCTCCTTTGACGTCGTATTGGCTAGACTCAGCAGCCAGACTGCAATAGCTTGCGCTTGGTCGGCGCTGATGCGATTTTGAGCAGGCATGGGAATCGCTCCCCAGTTACCCCGGCTGCCCTGTTGAATCTGTCGCTGCAAATAAGCCAGGGTTTCTTGCCCTGGCCCTGGCGCATAACGTTGGGCAATCTCCCGAAAAGGAGGGCCAACCCGTTTACGATCCATCTGATGACAGGACAAGCACTGCGCCTGCACGAGATCCATCAGCGCTACCGTATCAGCCTTTGCGGGCGGATTAAAGATCAGCAATCCACAAAAAACTACTAATGGTAAACGGCTGGTCCAAGAGGCTGAATGCAGCATGATCCTTCCCTTACAATTTACCCAGCTCATGCCTGAGCTCGCAGTCACGCTATTATCTGATATTCATCTCTGTAATGGGCACGCATGTTAATTCACCCGCAGTTCGATCCCGTCGCCATACAACTTGGCCCCCTTGCCATTCATTGGTATGGCTTGATGTATCTAGTCGGCTTTGGCCTGGTGTGGCTGGCCGGTACGGCGCGCATTCGTGCGGGCTACGCTTTGCTCACCCGAAAAGATCTGGAAGACCTGATTTTTTACTGCGTTCTAGGGGTGGTGCTGGGCGGTCGGCTGGGCTATACGCTGTTTTATCAACCAGCCTATTACCTGTCACACCCTCTTGAAATTTTGTATGTCTGGCAAGGCGGCATGTCCTTTCATGGCGGTCTGATCGGGGTGCTGGTCACGATCGCGCTATTTGCCCGCAATCGTCACCGACGTTTTCTGGAAGTCAGCGACTTTCTGGCCCCTTTGATTCCGCTGGGACTGGCGGTTGGACGTTTGGGCAACTTTATCAACGGGGAGTTGTGGGGTCGCCCCAGCGACGCGCCCTGGGCCATGATCTTTCCCCAAGTGGACACCATCCCGCGCCATCCTTCACAGCTCTATGAAATGGCCCTGGAAGGCATCGCCCTATTTATCCTGCTGTGGTGGTTCACACGCCGCCCACGTGCGGTAGGCCAGACCAGCGCTCTATTTCTGATCGGCTACGGTTTCTTTCGCTTCATGGTGGAATACACCCGCGAGCCTGATGGCTATCTGGGTCTGCTCAGTGCGGGTCTGTCGATGGGGCAATGGTTATCCCTGCCGATGATTGTGGCCGGACTAGCCTTGTACGCCTACGCCAGCAAACGGGGTGCCCAGCAGGGGTAAACCGTAACTAGCCAGGCAGATCCGAGACAAGAAAAAGCCCGTCCAGAATCTGGACGGGCTTTTTTGTAGGTGCCCCACCATTGCCGTCAAGACCGGCATCCTGGAACCGAGGGTCCAAGATCGGCTGTCATCAAGCCAGCTTCGGGTTCGTCGACGAGGACGATCGCTCCTACTGGCTAATCCAACAACCTGTATGCCAAAAGCATTGGTTCAAGGAATGTATGGTCGTGTCACGAACACGGCAGGGACTTACTGGGATGAAACGGCCCGCAAGGGACAACAAGGGACCGTATTCAAATCTGGTTCAACGCGATGTGCCCGAAGGCTCGATAACATCATCAATCATCGCGTGCATATCTTCAATTTTACGCTTGAAATCGCCAAAAGCAACATTAGCCAGCGGACCATCAGGTGCTTTAGCCGATAAAAATTCGCTGGCGATCTGAATAGCGGCCATAACAGCAATACGCTCGCTACCTGAAACACGCCCCGATGCCTTGATGGCCTGCATGCGCTGATCTACCAGTTTAACCGCATCGAGCAAACGGGCTTTTTCAGAGGGTGGGCAGGCCAAAGAGTAATCGCGGCCCAACAGGGAAATATCGACTCGTTCCATGACTTACTCCTGTACGGCCCCGGGTAAACGCATCAGGATCGAACCAATCTGGTCACGGGCCTGTCCTGCTACATCACGCAGCACTCCCATTCCCGCCCGAGCACTGTCCAGCTCGCGACGCAGGGCGAGCACCTGAGCCTGTTCCTGCTCCAGCAATCTTTTCAATTCTGCCTGTTCGGCTTGCGCCTGTTGCTGCACCACATCCAATTGACGTTGATGCGAGGCAACACCGGTGGACAGGGACTCAAACTCGTCTTGCTGACGCCGATTTTGCTGGCGCAGGGCGTCCAGCTCGGCATCCTGAGTTTTCAGACGAGCCAATAATTGAGCGCGTTCAGCGTGTAGCTGACGAGATTGCTCTACCAGTTGACCAATACGGTCAGCGAGAAAGTCGAGATCTTGCAACATGGGCCTTATCGTAAACCATTGCTAGCGTTACTGGGTAGAGGAATTTCATACTAATGATAACCTTTCACCCATCTTTCCATTACCTTTCAAACTTCTTTCAAAGCATGCCAACCCTCTCCCAACACGGTCCCAAAAAACCCTAATTTTCCGGAATTACCGGGAAAACCCTTAAAAACTAGGGTCAAGTCAGGGTTTTCAGTCTGCAAGTGCTCCATTACCATGCGTCACCCCTGTTCAATGCAGTCGGCACCGGCAGGGTTGTGGAGCAGAACTCCATCATAAAGAAGCTGACACAGGAAAAAGGAAAACTTATGCGCAAGGCAGACAAGGAGAATCCACCTTATGCAAATCAAAAATAAACAGGACTTCTGGTCCGGGGTCATGTTCGTGGTCGTGGGCGCCGCTTTCGCGCTGGGGGCCACCAGCTACTCGATGGGAACAGCCGCCCGTATGGGACCCGGCTACTTCCCCTTCTGGCTTGGTGTGTGCCTGAGCTTGTTAGGGGCGGTTGTCACCTTGAACTCCATGTCTCCCAAAGCGGAAAACACGGAGGTAGAGAAGTTTAACTGGAAAGTGGTCGTCGTTATCATCGGCGCCGTTGTCCTGTGCGGACTGACTCTGAACACCTTGGGGGTCTACGCCTCGATTTTCCTGCTTGTTCTGATCAGCAGCTTTGCCAGCCATGAGTTCAGCTGGCCTGTGGCGCTGGGCGCAGCCGTGTTTCTGGTGCTATTTGTCTGGCTGGCATTCATTAAGGGCCTGGGATTGGTATTTCCCTTGTGGCCGAGTTTTCTGGCCTGATTGGGGGTGAACGGAAATGGAATTATTTGACAACCTGATGCTCGGTTTTTCGGTCGCGGTGACGCCCGAAAACCTGGCCTACGCCTTGCTCGGCTGCGTGCTACGCACCCTGATTGGTGTCTTGCCTGGCATCGGCCCTGTGCCAACGATTGCCATGCTGCTGCCCATCACTTATGTCCTGCCGCCCGTGGCTGGCCTGATCATGTTGGCCGGTATTTATTACGGGGCACAATATGGCGGGTCCACCACGGCCATTCTGGTTGCGCTGCCAGGAGAGACATCCGCCGTGGTCACCGTACTGGATGGCCACCAGATGGCACGTAATGGCCGGGCCGGCGCGGCCTTGGCGATTGCGGCCCTGGGCTCGTTCTTTGCCGGTTGCGTGGCGACGGTGCTGCTGGCCGCTTTTGCTCCTCCCCTGGCCGAAGTGGCTTTCAAGTTCGGACCGGCAGAGTATTTCTCATTAATGGTCCTCGGCCTGGTAGGAGCGGTCGTGCTGGCCTCCGGCTCCCTGCCCAAAGCTATCTGCATGATCCTGCTGGGCCTGCTGCTGGGCATGGTTGGTACCGATGTGAACTCCGGTGTAGCTCGTTACGACTTTGGTATTCCTGAGTTGCAAGACGGTATCGACTTTGCCGTGGTGGCCATGGGTGTGTTTGGTTTCTCAGAAATCATGAACAACCTGGAGCTGGGCGACCAACGTGTCGAAATCACGGGCAAGGTAGGCAGCCTGTACCCCAATAAACAAGAGTTCAAAGAGTGCTGGCCTGCCGTGATTCGCGGGACTGCGATGGGCTCGTGTCTGGGCATCTTGCCCGGTGGCGGTGCGGTTCTGTCCTCCTTTGCGTCCTACACGCTGGAGAAGAAAATCTCCAAAAATCCGGAGCGCTTTGGCAAGGGTCACCCTGCCGGTCTGGCCGGTCCCGAGTCGGCCAACAACGCCGCTGCTCAAACCTCCTTCATCCCACTGCTCACACTGGGTATTCCCGGTAACGCCGTGACGGCTCTGATGATCGGCGCAATGACCATTCACAACATTCAGCCTGGTCCACAAGTGATGTCCAATCACCCTGAGCTGTTCTGGGGCCTGATCGCTTCCATGTGGATTGGCAACCTGATGCTGGTCATTCTGAACCTGCCTCTGGTTGGTCTGTGGGTGAAACTGCTCAAAGTGCCCTACCGTCTGTTGTTCCCTGCCATTCTGGTATTTTGTACGGTGGGAGTGTATTCGCTGAACTACAACGTGTTCGACATCCTGGTCACCGCCGCCTTCGGCTTCGTGGGCTATGTCTGGTCCAAGCTGCGCTGCGAGGGAGCCCCGTTGCTGCTGGGTCTGGTGCTGGGACCGATGATGGAGGAAAATTTCCGTCGCGCCCTGCTGCTGTCGCGCGGTGATTACACCACCTTCGTGACGCGTCCCCTGTCCCTGTCCCTGCTGGTTCTGGCGATCTTCCTGGTTATTGTGGTTGCCCTGCCATCCGTGAAGAAAAAACGCGAAGAAACCTTCGTGGAAGAAGACTAAACAACAGGCAATACCCGCTCTGTGTGAACACGTTTCCGTGCTCACACAGGGCAAGAAAAAAACCAAGGCCCGATTCCCTCTCTCCACGGAATCAGGCCTTTTTTCTTGCCCGTCAGCTTTTCTCCAAGGCGCCCAACAAGAGGGAAAAATATCTGGACCAGAGTGAGCCCGCCCTCTCGCCAAGGAGCAAGGCAGGCGAGCTGTCATGCCGCCGTCTCTCTTGCCGCAGCTTGTCATCCGTGCCTGGGGCCGGAGAAGTAGCAAGGCTCGCGCCGAGCGCTCTGCCCGGCACTTGAACAATCCAACCCCCTTCAATTCGCTGCCAGACGAGCAACACCGCCTGCACGCGTGCACCGCCTAAGCGCCCCCCCTACGCGCACCGCGCAACAACATACCGAGGGCAGACCGGAATCATCCAGAGACGCCAGACAACACCCCTCTCACAACAAGCATAGCGCCACAGAAAGACAAAAAAAGACTGCCTGGCTCCAAACAACAATGGCCTGAGTCCCTCTCGAAACCCAGGCCATTAGATAAACCACCCGCGTAAGGCTTACATGGTGCCTTGACGGCGCTTGTAGAAATTACCGATGTACATGGCCAACAGCACCAGCACGGTGGAGATCAAAATCATGATGATCCCCAACGCCGAGAGCTTGCCCCACAAACCGTCCTCGGCATAGCTCAGCACTTGCACAGCCAGTACTTCCGTGCCCGGGCGGGACAGCACCACCGATACCGTCAACTCACGGATAAACATGGTTGCCATCAAGATCCAGGCAGAGACCACACCGGGAATCAGCAAAGGAATGATGATTCGACGCATGGTGGTCCAGGAGCTGGCTCCGGCCACGGCTGAAGACTCTTCCAGGTGCGCATGCACCTGTACAAAGGCGGCTGATAAAGGCCGGATACCGTAAGGCAGATAAGCGGCGATATATGCCAGCAGCAAGGCGGTCAGCGTGGCGTACAAGGGCGTCTGCACAAAGAACCACATAAAGCCAATACCGATCACAATCCCCGGAAAAGAAAACGACAGGAAGCTCAGGGTATCCAGCAGTGCTGCGGCTCGGGTTCGCAACTTGACCACCACGTAGGCCACAAAAAGCGACAGCAGCACACCCAGACTGGCGCCGACCACCGCCAGGAACAGACTGTTTTTCATCGCCACCTTGGAGATCGGGTCCTGAATGACATCAATCCAGTTCGCCCAGCTCATCAGGGAGAAGGCTCGCGCACTCGGCACCATGGAGTAAGGAATCATGGAGGTATAGAGCAGAACCGTCACTGGCAAAACCACCATCAGCAGGCTGATAATGCCCACAATGATGAACAGGGGGATTTTGGCGCGACGCAGCTCCAGCTGAGTCGGCTTGAAACCGCGACTGGAAATGGTCACATACTTGCTGCTTTCTGCCGTCATGTAGCGGTACAGCGCAATCAGGGCAATCGAGGCCGACAGCACGCTCATGCCCAAGGCGGCCGCCTTGCCGTAATCCGGCGCGAAGCCCGTCGAGATCATCTCGAACAGATAGGTCGCCAGCACATCTACCCGACCTGGCGTACCCAGCACTCGGGGCACCGCATAAGAAGCCAGAGCGCGCACAATCGCCAAAATGAATGCAGCCATGATGGCTGGACGCAGAATCGGCAAGGTAATGCGCACCAGAGTACGCCACAGACCGCCCCCGAAGACGCGTGAGGATTCCTCCATGGACACGTCAAAAGAGGCCATGGCAGGGGCAATAATCAGATAGGCCACCGGCATGTTCAACAGGCCTTCGACCAGAATCATTCCCCACAACGAATAGATGTTCAGTGGCGCCTCCTGCAAGCCCAGTGTGTCTTGCAGGAACATATTGATCAAACCGTTGGACGGATTGAGCAACAGTGCCCAGCTTACCGAGAACAAGAGGTGCGGAATCATCATGGGCACGATGGACAGCACGGTGAACACCCCTTTCATGGGCATGTTGGTACGGGTGTTCAGATAAGCCAGAAAAACCGCCAACGCGGTAGAAAACAGCGAGGACCCCAGGACAAAGACCACCGTATTGAAGGTGACTTCCAGCAAGAAGGGATCGGTATAAGCGGCCACATACTTGGCCGTGGTGAAAGAACCAAAGGCGGTCAGCCCCTGAGAGAAACTGCCCAGCAGCAACATCAGAACCGGGCACAGCGTCAAAAAGCCGACAATGAGGATAAGCGACCAACTCAATGGTCTGCGCGTGTTATTCATGATGACCCGACCTTATGCCGACAACAGCATGCAGTGTTCAGGGCGCAGGTTAAAGCGCACGGTGTCGCCCTCCTTCACCTTGACATCCGGGTCGATGCATACCAGCAACTGTTCCTTGCCCACCCGAACCTCGGCCTCGTAGGACTCGCCAACAAACTCCAGCGCCTGAACCTGGCCATGGAACAAGTTTTGTCCCATCTCGCTGGACTGGCTGCTGACACGAATGAATTCAGGACGAATACACAGGGTGACGTCAGTGCCCACTGGCAAATCACGTTTCTTGCAATGCAGTTGCCCCAGCTCGCATCCCACGATAGTGGCATCAACGCGCTGCTCCAGCACCTTGGCACTGATCTGATTGGCTCGACCAATAAAGTCCGCCACAAACCGGTGGTCGGCATCGAAATAGATTTTTTCTGGCGTACCGATTTCCAGAATCTTGCCGCCACGCATCACCGCAATGGAGTTGGACAAGGCCAGGGCCTCTACACGGTCGTGCGTCACATACACAGCCGTAATGTCCAGACGGCTCAGGAACTCGCGCAGTTCCTTGCGCGTTTCTTCGCGCAGCTTGGCATCCAGGTTACTGAGCGGCTCGTCAAATAGAATGACTTTAGGCTCGGCCACCAGGGCTCGCGCCAGGGCCACGCGCTGTTGCTGCCCGCCCGACAGCCGCGTGGCGGAACGCTGGTCCACCCCTTCCAGCTGCACAAACTTCAGGATATTCGCCACTTTTTCCCGAATCACCTCTTTGCGTTCGCCACGCACTTGCAGCGGATAAGCAATATTGTCGAACACCGTCATGTGGGGCCAGATGGCATAAGTCTGGAACACCATGCCCAGACCGCGCTTTTCCACCGGTACAGCAATATTTTTGGCGCTGGACCAGACGATCTCGTCGCCAATGCGGATTTCACCCTCGTCGGGTGTTTCCAGGCCGACAATGCACCGCAGCAGCGTGGTTTTACCGCAGCCGCTCGGTCCTAACAGTGTGAAAAACTCATTAGCGGGAATCGTCAGGTTGATATTGTCCAAAGCTTTGAAGGTTTTGCCCTCTGAGACATAGGTCTTGCTCAGGCCGGTAATTTCAATTTGCATAATGAGTCAATGTTTTCTATAAAAATGAGGCGAGGCGCCGAGGCGCCCCGTTTTTTCTGATGAATCAGTCGTTCTCGTGCTGTCGATTAGCGAACGGCAAAGATGCGGCTGAATTCGCGGCCCCAACGGACCAGTTCTTCGTCACTCAGGTCGCGAATCGGCTCGACCTTGGCTTTATCAATACCCGCTACCGGCGGATGCACCCCAGGAGCCAGCACGTACTCACCGACCTTGTTGGCCAAAATACCCATGGCTTCATTGCCCAGCCAGAAATCCAGGAAAACGCGGGCGGCATCAGGATGCGGTGCGTTCTTGGTCAAGGCGATAGCACGGGGCGAACCCAACAGAGGTTGACCCGACATGGGGCCCCAGGCCAAGGGCGCAGGTGATTTGGTCACGATGTACTTGGGCATGGAAATGGCGACCAACTTCTCACCACTTTCAATCGGCGCAGGCGTAGGCCCAAATGAGGCCACGAACATGGGCTTGTTGGCCGCCAGGCCTTTGAGAAAGTCCAGCCATTGCTCTTCGCTGCTAAACACCTTTTCTTTCAAGCCAATCAGCCAGCCGATCGTGGAGGGGTGATTGGAGGGGTTAGCCATCACAATCTTGTCTTTCCATTTGGGATCGGCCAGATCTTCGTAGCGCTGCGGAGCGTCCTCGGCTTTGAGGTGGTCCGTATTATAGATATAAGACACATATTCGATGCCAAACTGGATAATCGAATCGTCTTGTATTGCCCATTCGGGATAGCCTTGTACGGCTTCGGACTGATGCGGGATCAGCACGCCCTGCTCTTTGAGCAGTTGCAGCATGGGCAGGGGAGCCTGGACCACGTCGGCCATCAGCTTGCCAGCGTTGAACTCGGTCAGGATCGTGGGAATGAATTTGGAACTGGCAATACGGGTGTACTTGCCTTCAATGCCCTGCGACTGCTGCAGCGCCTTCATGATGGGCTCTACCGCCGTGATATTGGCGTAAAAAACAGCTTCGCCCTGGGCCTTCGCTTTTTCCAGTACGGCGGCGTCTGCCGCCCACGCCGCCCATGGCAAAGAGGTACCCATAGACGCCAGTCCAGTAGCACCAGCCAGCTTCAAGAAACGACGACGATCGAAAGTGGTCATAAGGTTCACATTCCGGTTAATTAGCTAGGAAATAATGTGGGCCCATCATAATTCAGAAAGGCCAATCCCATTTATTACAGATCTATGACTGGTTTAGAACATGAGGGGGCTGACGGCGTCAAGCGCCAAACGCGTTGCCGGGTATTTGCCGGTACAACGATCTGGTCCGAAAAGCTGCGTTAAGCTCTCCGTCTGACAGAATGATTCTTAAGGAGATCGACACGGTGAGTTACGCCATTGAAGCTAAACACTATGACAGCGTCACCCCGCAAAAAGTGGCTTTCATCGGTCTGGGTGTCATGGGTTACCCGATGGCGGGACATCTGGCCCAAGCGGGACATCAGGTGACGGTGTACAACCGCAATCAGGCCAGGGCGCAACAGTGGAGCACGCAGTTCCAGCAAGAATGGGCCTGTACCCCTGCACAGGCAGCAGCTCAAGCGCAGGTGGTGATGGCCTGCGTGGGCAACGATGATGACTTGCGCGCTGTCTTTCTGGGCCCCGATGGTGCGCTGGCCGGCATGAAAGCAGGCAGTCTGTTCATAGACCACACGACGGCCTCCGCCCAGGTGGCCCGGGAACTCAGCGCGATAGCCGCCGACCAGCATGTCTCGTTTATCGATGCCCCCATTTCGGGCGGGCAGGCGGGCGCTCAAAAAGGCATGCTCAGTATCATGTGTGGTGGGCAGGAAAAGGATATGGAGCGAGCCCGCCCCTTGATGATGAGCTACGCCCAGGCCTGCACCCTGATGGGGCCTACAGGCTCGGGACAGTTGTGCAAGATGGTGAACCAGATTGCGGTGGTCGGCCTGCTGCAAGGACTGGCCGAAGCCATGGCGTTTGGTGAACAGGCCGGGCTGGATATGGAACGGGCGCTGTCCGTCCTGAGCAAGGGCGCCGCCGGGAGCTGGCAAATGGACACCAAGGGACCAACCATGCTGGCCCGAGACTTTCAACCCGGCTTTACCGTGAACTGGATGTTGAAGGACCTGGACCTGGTTGCGCAGGAGGCGCTGCGCAATGGTGCCCAGTTGCCTGCTACCCGATTGATTCAGGAGCAGTTTGCCAAGATTGCAGCACAAGGCCATCAGAATCTGGACATTTCGGCCCTGTTCACTTTGCTGGCCCACTCTCGTGATGCGGGGTAATCCTGCGCTTTGGGGAAATCAGGTGCTTGATCCTGGCACAGGGGAGTTCGGTGGCAGCAAAGGCAGGCGAAGTGTTGCCTTCAACCCATAGCCGCCCATATCGTTGGGCTCGCCATCGGTCAGCACGATCGTACCGCCATTGCGCTCGGCATAGGCAAGCGCAATGGCCAGCCCCAGGCCGGAACCTGAGCCGCGCCCACCCTTGCGTGCCGGGCCGCCCCGATCAAAGCGAACAAACACGCTTTCACGCAGGCTGGCGGCCAAGCCCATGCCATTGTCAGTCACACTGATCCACGCCAGTTTGTCGTCATGTCCGGCTGATACGGTAATGGCGCTGCCACTGCCGGCATGATTGATGGCGTTATGAATCAGATTGGAGACGGATTCATGAATCTCGGCATCGCTGGCATAGACCCACAACGGCGCCTGTTCGCCTTCCTCACCCGGCCCGATCCACCCCAGATCCTGACGGTGCTCGCGCGCCAGAGGCAGATATTGCAGCACCACTTCACGCCCCAGGCTGGCCAGATCAACCGGCCCCTGGCTCATGCTGGTCGTGTGGCTGGCATGAGCCAGAGCCAATAATTGCTCGGTAAGACGAGTGGCCTGCCCCAGCTGTTTGATAATCGCCCCCAAGGACTCACGCACTCGTTCAATGTCCGGTTCACGGCGGGCATACTGCGCCTGAGTATGAATAATCGCCAGGGGAGTGCGTAACTGGTGTGAGGCGTCCGCCAGAAACTGGGCCTGCCTATCCAGCACGGAACGGTACAACTCGATATGGTGATTGACCGAGCGGACCAAAGGAACAACCTCTCGCGGCACGTCTCGCTCATCCAGAGGCTGCAAATCGTCCACACTGCGATTGCGCACCTCCTGACGCAGAGCCTGTAAGGGGCGCAGGGCCCAAGCTACCGCGAACCACACCAGCAGCACGGCAAACAGCAACATGCGCAGATTGCGGAAAATGCCCTCTCGCCAGGCCTCCTGCTGGGTACGCAAACGCAAATCCATGCTCTCGCCCACCATCACCAGCACTTGCCGGTGTTGGCCCTTATAGTGCAAGTCGCGCCACAAGGCCACCATACGCACGGTGTCATTACGAAAGTAGGAATCGTAGAAAACAGGCACACCTTCGTGATCGGCCAGATACGATGGCCGGGGCAAGCCCTCCATCCCCAGCAAGGTACGCCCTTTTAACTGCGTGGCATCCGCGCCACCCAGATTACGCACCAGGGGAATCACTTCCTCCACCCGAAAGTATTTGCGATTGCCCGGCCGGGACTCCAGCATGACCTGGGCATAAAAAGGCGGGTCAATGCGCAAACTGCCATCTGCATTAAATTCCACGCTGGTCTCAAGGACCTTGGCCGGCTCCAGCAAGGCGCTGTCGTAGACATTTTCCGTGACGGCGTTCATGGCCCGATAATCTTCCCAGCTGTCGTACAACAACAGGGCCACCACCCCTGGTATGAGCAATACCAGCAGCCAAAAGCGCAAACTGCCTTGCCAGACAGTGGCGGGGGGCGAGGAAGGGGCCGTCATGAAACGCCGGATTCCGCCTCGAGTACTTCCAGCATATAGCCCAGGCCGCGCACGGTGACAATATGCACATCGCTATTGGCCAGCTTCTTGCGCAAGCGGTGCAGCACAACTTCGATGGCGTCCGGACTGGCGTCGCTGTCATGCTCGAACACCCGGGCGAACAGCTGAGATTTCTCAACCGGCATGCCCGAGCGGCTGATCAGCACCAGCAAGGCCGCGTGTTCACGCGGCGTCAAATGCACAATGGCGTTGTCCAGCAGGAAGGCCCGACTTTCCGGGTTGTATTCCAGCGAACCGCAACTGAGCACCGGAGCCACGCGCCCCCGGCTGCGTCGCACCAAAGCGGCCAGCCGGGCTTCAAGCTCTTCCAGGGCAAAGGGCTTGGTAAGAAAATCGTCTGCGCCCAGATTCAGGCCGCGGACACGGTCCTGCAAGGCGCCCTGAGCGGTCAGGATCAACACAGGCGTGTGATCGCCGCGCTCGCGCATCTCGCGCAAGAGCACCAAGCCATGTTTATCAGGCAGGCGCAAGTCCATGACCACGGCATCGTAGTCATGGGCGGCCAACAGTACTTCTGCCGAGCGGGCATCGTGAGCGGGATCGGGCAAAAAACCACTTTGCGCTAAGGCCCGCTCCAGCCATGCGGCCATTTCCCGCTCATCTTCAACCAATAATATGCGCATGATCCCTGCTATCTACGGTATCGGCATCCACTGCGCTTTGTGGGCGCTGACGTAAATAACGATTCTCCTGACGCCGACGGAACAAAATATCCGACAGCTCGTTCAGCGCTTGCTGATAGACTTCCCGCTTGAACTCAATGACTGAATCAAGTGGCACCCAATACTGACTCCAACGCCATGCATCAAACTCCGGCGTCGAAGAGGAACGCAGGCAGACATCACTGTCTCGCCCGACCAGCCGCAACAAGAACCAGATTTGTTTCTGGCCCTTGTAGTGGCCACGCGCCTCCCGACGTACAAAATGATTGGGCACGTTGTAGCGAAGCCAATCTCGCGTCCGGCCTAATATACGGATATGCTCAGGCAGCAAGCCCACTTCTTCGTGCAGTTCGCGGTACATCGCCTGTACGGGTGTTTCACCGTATTTGATACCGCCTTGCGGGAACTGCCAGGCATGTTCCCGAATACGCTTGCCCCAAAAAACCTCGTTCTTGCGATTAACGAGGATAATTCCGACATTAGGACGGTAGCCTTCACGATCTAACATAGGCCACCTCTAACGAATTCAATACAATTAGATCTGATTATACGTACCTGACGAGTTCCCTACCATGCATGCTAGCCAGTATCACATTAATACCCTGAAAGAAGCGCCTACCGAGGCCGAAGTTGCCAGCCACCAGCTCATGACGCGCGCCGGCATGATCCGCAAAGCGGCCGGCGGCATCTACACCTATATGCCCATGGGCCTGCGCGTCTTGCGCAAGATTGAAAACATCATCCGTCAGGAAATGGACCGCTCCGGCGCCATTGAGCTGCTGATGCCTGTGGTCCAGCCTGCCGAGCTCTGGGTAGAGTCGGGCCGATGGGAGAAATATGGTGACGAACTGCTGCGCATCAAGGATCGTCATCAGCGCGATTTCGTGCTGCAGCCCACCTCCGAAGAAGTCATCACCGACATTGCGCGCAACGAGATTCACAGCTGGCGCCAGTTGCCCGTCAATTTCTACCACATTCAAACCAAGTTCCGTGACGAGCGTCGTCCCCGCTTTGGCTTGATGCGCGGCCGCGAATTCACCATGAAGGACGCCTACTCCTTTGACCGCAACGCCGAGGACGCGCAGGCAAGCTACGACAATATGTACGCAACCTACATGCGCATTTTCGGTCGTCTGGGCCTGAATTTCCGTGCTGTGGCCGCTGACACGGGCTCCATTGGCGGCTCGCGCAGCCATGAATTCCAGGTTATTGCTGACACGGGCGAGGACTTGCTGGTCTACAACCCCGACACGGACTACGCTGCCAATATCGAACTGGCCCCTGCTCCTTGCCTGCTGGCCGAACGCGCCGCACCTGGACAGGCGCTGGTCAAGACAGCCACCCCCGACGCGCCCAAATGCGAGCTGGTTGCCCAGCAACTGGGGCTGGATCTGACCGCCACCGTCAAGTCCGTGGTGCTGGCCACAGAGGTCGAAGAGGACGGACAGACCAAAACAACAGTCCACCTGCTGCTGGTTCGCGGCGACCATGAAGTCAACGATATCAAGGTCTCCAAGCTGGCTGGCTTTGAAAAAGGTCACCGTCTGGCAACGGAAGAGGAAATTGTGTCCACTTTTGGCTGCAAGCCTGGCTATCTGGGCCCCATCGGCACGCGCCAGCCTGTGCAAGTGATCGCCGACCTGACCGTCGCCAACATGAGCGACTTTGTGTGTGGCGCTAACGAAGAAGGCTTTCACTACACGGGTGTGAACTGGGGACGCGATCTGCCCGAACCCATCACGGCGGACCTGCGCAACGTGGTGCACGGCGACCCTGCCCCCGAAGGCGGCAAGCTGGCCATCCAGCGCGGTATTGAAGTGGGCCACGTTTTCTTCCTGGGTGATGTGTACTCCAAGAAGCTGAACGCCACCTTTTTGGAAACGGATGGTAAACCGGCTGTCATGCAAATGGGCTGTTATGGCATTGGCGTCAGCCGCATTGCCGCCGCTGCCATCGAGCAAAACCATGATGAACGCGGCATGATCTGGCCTCGCGCCCTGGCCCCCTTTGAAGTGGTGATCTGCCCGATTGGCTTTACCAAGAGCGATGCCGTGCGCCAGACCGCTACCGACCTGTACAAGCAGCTCAGGGAACAGGGCGTGGATGTCATTCTGGACGACCGCGATGCCCGCCCCGGCATCATGTTTGCCGACTGGGAGCTGATTGGCGTGCCCTTGCGCATTACCATCGGCGAGCGGGGCCTGAAAGAAGGCGTGGTTGAAATGCAGGCACGCCGTGACGCCAGCAGCACCCACGTCCCGGTCGAGCAGATTGCTCAGGTCAGCGTGGAGCGTCTGGCAACACTGTAAGGACTTCCAGCAGGGCAGGCACGCAGCCTGCCCTGCCCGTCAACATAAATTCTTTTACGAACGACATGCTTAATGACAAGTGGGACACCCAGGCTCGGCTTGATATTCGCGTATATTACGAGGACACCGATGCCGGCGGGATTGTGTATTACGCCAATTACCTGAAGTTCTTCGAGCGTGCGCGCACGGAGTGGCTCAGAAACCTGGGAGTAAACCAATCGGATGTGGCCGAGCAGAATCAACGCCTGTTCGTAGTCAAGAAGGTTGAAATACAATATCTCAAACCTGCCCGGCTCGATGATTTGATCTCGGTGCGCAGCCGCATTACCCAGCTGGGTTCGGCTACCATCCATTTCGAACAAGGTGCCCTGCGAGGTGGGGAACTGTTATGCCAAAGCACCATCCAAATTGTTTGCGTTGACGCCAACACGCTTCGTCCAAGCAAGCTGGACTCTGATTTACGTACCCTCTTGGAAAAGGTTCAGGACTGACCATGCAAGCTACTAGCGACCTGTCGCTGATTTCGCTACTTCTCGATGCCAGTATTCCCGTTCAGCTTGTCATGCTGATCCTGCTGGGAATTTCGATTCTCTCGTGGGCCTATATTTTCAGCAAAAGGGCTGCACTTAAACGCACGCTGGAACAGACCCGCCGTTTCGAGGACGACTTCTGGGCCGGTGGCGATCTGGCCGTGCTTCAGCAATCCATTTCCTCGCGACGTGCCGAACATGGCGCCCTGGCTCGTATTTTTGAAGCCGGCATGACCGAATTCATCAAGGCGCGTCGCAGCCACAGCTCAGGCCCGGCGCTGCTGGACGGACCACGTCGTGCCATGCGCGCCAGCTACCAGCGCGAAATGGATACGCTGGAGACACACCTTAACTTTCTGGCCTCTGCCGGCTCGGTCAGCCCCTACATTGGCTTGCTGGGCACCGTCTGGGGGATCATGCACGCTTTTATCGGTCTGTCGGGCATGCAGCAGGCCACGCTGGCCTCGGTGGCACCCGGTATTGCCGAAGCGCTGATCGCCACAGCGATTGGCCTGTTTGCTGCCATCCCTGCCGTGGTGGCCTACAACCGCTTTACCAATGAGCTCGATCGTATCTCGATCCGCTTTGACAGCTTTATCGACGAATTCCTGAACATCTTGCAGCGGCAGGTGAACTGATGCCATCGATGCGTGGAAGCACCGGCCGTCATGGCCGTCGCATGAAAAACGAAATCAACGTCGTCCCTTATATCGACGTGATGCTGGTGCTGCTGGTGATCTTCATGGTTACCGCTCCCATGATTACCCCCGGCCTGGTAGAGCTACCCTCGGTTGGCCAAGCCTCCGAAGTGCCTGCCAAACCCGTGGAGATTCAGGTTGATAAGGACGGCAAGCTGGCCATACGCTTGCGCGATGCGGGCTCCGAGTTCATGAACATCGAAAAGTCCACATTGCTCAGTGAAGTGCGCTCGCGCATGCAAGCCGACAGCCCGGTTGTCATTGCCGCCGACGGCAAGGTTCCCTACGAGACCGTCATGGGCTTGATGGATGAACTGCGCTCCAATGGCATCAACCGCCTTGGTCTGATCGTCGATCGCAACAGCGATCCTGACGCTCGCAAATAATCTCTGGCCGGATAGCGTGTTCGCCATCCGGCGCGAAAAACCTGAACTGAATGAAGCACAGAACACGCAATACCCGCAATCAGGCGCTGCGCTCGCCTGAGCAAAAGGAAGATCGGCGCGGCCTGCTCATCGCCCTGGGTCTGCACGGGCTGTTGCTGCTCGCCATTTTTGCCGGCGCCTTTTTTTCTGCGCCCAAAACACCCAATGCGGTCCAGGTCGAATTGTGGATGGACGGTGTTGCGCCTGATGCAGCCGTCAATGCCGACCCGCAAGCTCCTGAGGCCGAAGCCGAGCCGCCGCCCGAACCCGAGCCTGAGCCAGCGCCTGAACCCGAACCCACGCCCGAGCCAAAACCCGAGCCGCCTCCGGCGCCCAAACCACCTCCCGAGCCTGCCAAGGTCACTCCTCCTGCCGAACCCGAAGTAGATCCTGAGATCGCTTTGGAACAGGCTCGCAAGGAGCGCGAGAAAAAAGAGCGTGAGGAAAAACTGGAGCAGGAGCGACAGGAAAAGCAACGCCAGGAAAAGCTGGCAGCGGAACGTCGTGAGCGCGAGCAGAAGGAAAAGCAGGAGCAGGAACGCAAGGAAAAAGCGGAAGCTGAGGCCAAAGCCAAGGCTGAGGCCGAGCGCAAGGCCAAAGCAGAAGCCGAGACTAAAGCCAAGGCCGAAGCCGAGCGTAAAGCCAAAGCAGAAGCCGAGGCCAAGGCCAAGGCAGACGCTGAAGCCAAAGCCAAAGCCGAGGCTGAACGCAAGGCCCGTGCGCAGGCTGCTGCCAAAGCCAAGGCAGATGCTGAACGCAAGGCCAAGGAAGAAGCCTTCCGTCGCGCCATGCGCGAAGGCGCTCCTGGCCGCCCCGGTGGTACCGCAGACCGCAATCAGGCCGGTGGCGGCGGTGGTGATGGTGGCTACGCTGCCAAGGTGCGCGCCTGCGTGCAGCCTGGCGTGGTCTACAGCACCCCGCCCCGCTCTGAAGTACGTGGCAACCCCGCACTGCTGTATCGCGTGGACCTGAACGCCGATGGCACGCCCAATCGCGTTCAAATCAAACGATCGTCCGGCATCGCGCAGTTCGATGATGCCGTATCCAAGGGTCTTGCCCGGTGCAGCCCTTTCCCCAAACCGCCTAGCGGGCAGTATCCATCGTATATTGATGGCGAATACCGCATGTTCGATTAATCAGGAGATTGCATAATGACCGCCGCTACCCCTGCCCTGGCGACCTTAGGTCGTCATTGGCGCGCCACGGCCACTGGAGCGTTTGCCCTGGCTGCTGGCATGTTCGCCAGCCAACCGGCCCAGGCCCAACTGCGGGTTGATATATCGGGTGTGGGTGCTACCCAGTACCCCATCGCGATCGCCGATTTTGCTGACAACCCTGCCAGTCAATCCCTGGCCGAAGTGATCCGCGCCGACCTGACTCGTTCGGGTCAATTCCAATTGATCAATGCCACCGGTGCTGCCTTGAATGCGGAAAGCACCATTGCTTACGACGAGTGGCGCAATCGTGGTGCCGACTATCTGGCCTATGGCTCGGTCACTCAAGCCGGCGGCCAATATTCCGTCAGCTATCGCCTGGTGGACTCGGTCCGCCAGACCCAGCTCGATGGTGTGGCGTTTGCGGGCAGCGAGAAAGAACTGCGCCGCATTTCCCATCAAATTGCAGACCGGATCTATGAAAAAATTACGGGCGTACGGGGCGTTTTTTCGACCCGCCTCGCCTATGTGTTGCAAACAGGCAACAATTACGAGTTACAAATTGCTGACGCTGACGGCCAAAATCCGCAGGTAATGTTGCGTTCTCGACACTCAATCATCTCTCCCGCCTGGTCTCCAGACGGGAAAAAACTGGCTTATGTGAGCTTCGAGAACGACAAACCTGTTGTATATGTGCAAACCTTGGCCACCGGTCATCGTGAGCCACTGGCTAATTTCAAGGGGAATAACAGTAGCCCTGCCTGGTCGCCAAACGGCAATCAGCTTGCTGTTGTGCTCTCCAGAGACGGTATTTCGCAGATTTACACGATAAATGCAGACGGTTCGGGCTTGCGTCGCGTGATGCGTTCACCTCTGATCGATACTGAACCGAGTTTTACGCCCGATGGCAACTCCCTTGTGTTTGTGAGCGATCGTGGTGGCGCTCCGAACATTTACAAAGTGAGTCTGGGTGGTGACGATGCGCAACGCATAACCTTCAACGGGAGTTACAATATTTCACCGGAGGTCTCTGCAGACGGTACTAGGCTTGTATACGTCACACGCAGAAACGGTGCTTTCCGAATTGCCATTCAAGATATGGCATCAGGAGCAGAGCAACTGCTGACGACAGGTCCCGACGATCAGTCTCCGAGTTTCGCCCCTAATGGGATGCAGATCTTATATAGTTCTGTTCAGGGGGGCCGCAGTGTCCTAGCTGTGACATCCGTGGACGGTCGCGTTCGTCAGACCCTCTCGTCTTTGAATGGCAAAGTACGCGAACCCACCTGGGGACCATTTACCAACTGACATCCTGTGTGACTCTTTTTCAAAAGGAATTCAAATGAGCTCGCGCATTCTTAAAAGTCTTTCCCTCGCCGTTATGGCTGCTGCCCTTGCTGCTTGCAGCTCGGTTCCTCTGGATCAATCTGGCTCCGGTTCAACCGGCGGTACTGGATCGGACTCTGCCAGCGCAGGCCAGATCATGGACCCATTCAACCCTCAAAGCCCACTGGCACAACAGCGCTCGGTGTACTTTGATTACGACAGCTACGTCGTTAACGAGCAGTACCGTAGCCTGGTGGAAATGCACGCTTCGTACCTGAGCAGCCATCCTCAGCAAACCGTGCGCATCGAAGGTAATACCGACGAGCGTGGCGGTGCCGAGTACAACTTGGCTCTGGGTCAGCGTCGTTCCGACGCCGTTGCACGCATGCTGGGTCTGCTGGGCGTGAGCAACAGCCAGATCGAAGCAGTGAGCTTTGGTAAAGAGCGTCCAAAAGCCTTGGGTAACACCGAAGCTGATTACGCTGAAAACCGTCGCGCAGACATCGTTTACCAACGATAATTTCTGCATCGACCAAGTGGTTCCGACGCCGTGGCGGTAGTTAACGCCGCGGCGTTTTTTTATCGGCAGCATGCCCGAGCCACTGAAAATTCGTTATGCTGGACACCGGGCTCGCCAGGCCGGCGCAAAGCCCCAGGATGACAGCCCCCACAGAGGGGAGCCCTGCAGGCAGGGAGCCTGCGCACTGCGGATGCACATTTTTTAACGGACTTCACTATGCACGCTTATAAAAAGCCTTTTCGTCTCGCGACCGTCGCTCTGCTGGCGACGGCCGCCCTGTTTGCCAGCCTGCCGGCCAAGGCCTTTGCCGATGACGAGGCCCGACGCGCCATTTTGGAGCTGCGGCAGCAAATTCGTCAGATGAACGAGCAAAACACCCAGGCTCGTCTGCAATTGGCCGATCAAATTGATATGCTGCGCTCCGAGGTAGTGACTCTGCGCGGTCAGGTCGAGAAACTGAGCTGGCAAGCCAGCACCCAGGGTCAGAACACTACTGCCGCTCCGGGCCCCCAAAGCCCGCAAGCCGCTGACCCACAAGAACAAGCCGTATTCGATAGCGCCATGGATGCCTACCGGGCAGGTCAATACAAACCTGCCGCGGATGCCTTTGCCAGCTTTCTCGCCGCCTACCCCACCAGCGTTCTGGCAGACGAGGTTCGCTTTTACGAAGGCAGCAGCCTGTACGCCATCAAGAGCTTTAAAACCTCCATCCAGAAGCTGCAGGCTTTTGTGAAGGCTTCGCCCCAAAGCCCCCGCGCTGCCGATGCTCTGATGGTCACGGCCTCCAGTCAGATTGAGCTGAACGACCTGAGCGGCGCCAAGACCACGTTACAGCGCATTGTGAAAGACTATCCACAATCGGAAGCAGCCGAGACGGCCCGCAGCCGCCTGAAGCTGCTGGAATAGTCCTCCCAGCGCGTAAAGCCATACGGACCGGGTTCAGACCCGGTCTGTTTTTTTCAGGCATTAGCCCTGCCTGCTAACGATTGCTTGCCATGACAGACCCTTTTGCCGATTTCTCCACGCTTGAACTGACCGTCCAAGGCTATCGCCACACTTTCGTCGATCAGGGCCAGGGTGCGCCCGTTTTGCTCATTCACGGTTCCCTGTGCGATTGGCGCTACTGGCGCTGGCAGATTCCCGCTTTTGCCGCTCAGCGCCGGGTTCTGGCTCCCAGTCTGCGCTCTTATTGGCCGGGTGTGCCCAGCCCCGGCAACTTCAGCACGGCGCGACACGCCCAGGACCTGCAGGCCCTGCTGGATCAGCATATTCCTGATGAGAAAGTGCATATCGTGGGGCACTCTCGCGGGGGGCATGTAGCCCTGCTGCTGGCTCAAAGGATGCCCGAGCAAGTGGCCAGCCTGACCTTGGCCGACCCCGGCTTTCCGACTCCTGGTGCGTATTCGTACGCTCCCTTGTTCCAGCAAGTGGCCGAACGCCTGGAACAGGGCGACCGTGATGGCGCCATGGCTCTGTTTGTGGATACGGTTAATGGCTCAGGGACCTGGAAGCAAATGACGCGCTGGTTCCGCGAGATGATTCAGGACAACGCCCACACCATGCTGGATCAGCAGCAAGAGCCCCATCAAGGTCCGGACCTGGAATGGCTCAAGCAAATGGATGCGCCCCTGAGCTTCATCACGGGCGAAAATAGCCCCACGCGCTACCACCATTGTATGGACATCATTCGTCAGCACCGACGCGAAGACCAGATGCACCGCATCCCGCTGGCCGCCCACGGCATGAATCTGGCTAATCCCAAAGCCTTCAACCAAGCGGTGCTGGACGCGCTGCAGGCCTGAAGCCCAATGGAAAACTGGCCGCATGCCGCGACCAGCTCCCGGTTTCCAGCCAAACGTTCAATGCGTTCAATACTCCTGTGTCTTGGCAGGACGCAACTCGCACTCGGCCTGAACCTGAGTATCGTCCGACAAATGCAGACTCAAGATGATGCGCTCGCCCAAGGCCAAATCCTCTTTGGCCTGACCCAGCATCACATGGAAAGCCCCCGGCTTCAGGCTCAATGTTCCGCCCGCCGGGATCTGCACCTCGGAGACATGAGACATGCGCGCCATGCCCTGGTTCTCGCTAGTTTGATGCAGCATCACATGCCCAAAGGACAGTGAGCTGGCTCCTGTCACGGCGACGGACTGCTCACCCTTGTTCTCCAACTCCAGATAGGCGGCCGAAGGGGTGGGCTTGGGCAGCAGGCGCACCCAACATTGGCTGGCATGTACCTGAGTGCTTAAAGCGCGTACCGGTTCAGGCTTGCCATGACCGTGCCCGTCGTGCCCTTGCGCCATCACCGTGCCGGTCGATGCCAGCAAACCCAAGGCCAGAACAACAATGCTGCGTTTCATGATGCTCCTCGCTTCTTTGTGATTGTTTGGAATTGGTCCTGCTCTATTGGCACAGGTGTCGAACTACCCCGATACGCAGGACGATCTGATACAGTACCAGCCAGTATGCCTTTCTTACAACGGCCCTCTTTTCAGTGACGACGTCATGACCCGCACACATTCTGCACCCGAGCCTAAAATCGATATTGTCCAGTTTCGTGATCTTCTAGAGCGTCTCCATCCTTTTGCCGCCGTTCTGGGAATTGATGTGGTGCATATTGGTCATGACAATGCCTGTTTGCGTTTGCCTGAGCGCAACGCCCACCAACGCATGGGAGGCATGGTGGCAGGCCCTATGCTGATGGGGCTGGCGGACCTGGCTTTGTATGCCGCTGTGGTGGGCGCGACCGGCAATCCAGATGCCGTTACCTCCAGCCTGACCATCAACTTCCTGCGCAAGGCCCCACCGGGCGACATTCTGGCTCATGCCCGAATTCATAAGACAGGCCGCACCTGTGCGGGCGATGTGCTGCTGGAGCCGGCCAACGGTGGCCCGGCAGTAGCCCAAGTGATCAGCACCTGGTCTTTGCCGCGCATCCAATAAACCATGCTTGCACAAACCCACACCCCCGGCCCGAGCCAGCTCTGGCTGGCGGAGTTGCAATCGTCCCTGCGTCTGGGCGGGCCATTGATTCTGACCAATCTGGCTCAGGTCAGTCTGTTGGCCACCAACCTGATCTACATGGGCCGACTGGGCCCCGATGAACTGGCTGCCGGCTCCTTGTCGGCCAGTCTGTATCAAGCCTTCATGATTTTCAGCATGGGACTGGTATCCGCCGTGGTTCCCATGCTGGCAACCACGCTGGGGCGGCGGCTGCGTGATGTCCGAGAGTCGCAACAGATCATTCGTCACGGCTTTTTGACGGCCCTGCTCATCACCCTGCCCGCCTGGATGGTGCTGTGGAACGCCGAGCACATCCTGGTGATGATGGGCCAGGACCCCGTCGTGGCGGCACGCGCCGTATCCTATATGCACACCTTGCAATGGGCCCTGCTGCCTTATCTGGGATACATCGTGCTGCGCTCTTTTTTGGCGGCCATGGAAAAACCAGGATGGACCCTGGCGGTAGCGATTATCGCGATTGGCATCAATGCCCTGCTGGGCTGGCTGCTGGTATTTGGCAATCTGGGCCTGCCGGCCATGGGGCTGGCCGGGGCCGGACTGGCCACGACCGCATCGAGCATCTTCATGTTCGCGGCATTGAGCTGGATCGTGTTGCGTGACCCGCGCTTTCGACGCTACTACCTATTCAATGAGGCCTGGCAATGGAGCGCGAAACGGCTGTGGAAAATGTGGTCACTGGGCATCCCTATCGCCATTACCTTCACGCTGGAAACCCTGGTCTTTTACGCGGCCGTCATGATGATGGGGGTGCTGGGTCAATCCGATCTGGCCGCCCATGCGATTGCCATGCAGATCTGCTCCGTGTCCTACATGATTCCTTTGGGCTTTAGCCAGGTGGCCACCATACGTGTAGGACTGGCCGCCGGCCGGGTCGACCCCTTGGGCGCCCGTCGTGCTGGCTGGATTTCCTACATCCTGGGGGTGGGTTTTATGGGTCTGGCGGCCTTGGTGTTCTGGTTCGCCCCCCTGACCCTGATTGGCCTGTTCCTGGATCTGGATGTGGCCGAGAACCAGGCTGTTATTCAGCTAGCTATCACTTTTCTGGCACTGGCAGCGCTGTTCCAGATCAGTGATGGAGCCCAAGCCGTTGCGGCGGGGATGCTACGCGGTCTGCATGATACGCGCATACCCATGGTGCTGGCCTTGCTGGGCTATTGGGTTCTGGGTGTTCCTACAGGCTCTTTGCTGGCCTTTCAATTCAATATGGGCGGCGTGGGCATCTGGATCGGACTGGTCACCGGCCTGTCTGTTGTGGCAATACTGATGACACTGCGCTGGATGCGGGCTTCACGACGTCTGGGACGCAAGCGCCCTGCACAATCAGCCTAGCCTTGAGATCGTCACACCCTATCTAGCTCATTGGAAACAAGGCCCATAGCCACGCCACAACCCCAGCATGCCTGGCCACAACGTGAGCAAATGCCGACACGGCCGCCCCTAGCGGTATCCATAAACAAAGCCCCTTGGCGGAAAATCCGCCAAGGGGCTGTCGTGACGTTACAGTCGGCGATGCGAATTACTGCTTGGGCAGTTTGCTGGCCACGCCTTCCACGTAGTAATCCATGCGGTTCAACGCATCGTCATCCAGGAAACCGGATTCCAGACGCACTTTGCCGTCGTTGTCCTTGATAGGAGCAGCAAAAGGCTGCAGCGTGCCTGCCTCGATCTCGGCCTGCTTGGCCAGAACGAACTCTTTCACGTCAGCGGGCACTTCGGGACCAA
Source organism: Alcaligenes ammonioxydans (assembly GCF_019343455.1). Classification (NCBI taxonomy): domain Bacteria; kingdom Pseudomonadati; phylum Pseudomonadota; class Betaproteobacteria; order Burkholderiales; family Alcaligenaceae; genus Alcaligenes; species Alcaligenes ammonioxydans. The sequence goes on from NZ_CP049362.1 coordinate 2,934,077, forward strand.
AGCCTTCCAAAGCGGCCATGCCGGACTTCAGGCCACCCCAGGTGCTGTCATTCTGCCATTTACCATCCAGCACTTCCGTGGCTTTGCGCGTAAAGTAGTCGCCCCAGTGGTGAGTGACCGCAGCCAGTTGGGCTTTAGGACCGAACTTGCTCATATCAGAGTGGTAGGCAATCGCATACTTGCCGGCTTCCTCGGCCGCTTGTACGGTTGCCGTGGAGTCGGTGTGGTGCGTCACCACGTCCGCGCCCTGCCCCAGCAAAGTGACTGCTGCGTCGCGTTCTTTACCTGGGTCGTACCAGCTATTGGCCCATACCACGCGCACCTGTGCTTCCGGATTCACGCTCTTCAAGCCGATGGCGAAAGCATTAATACCCTGCAGCACTTCGGGAATGGGGTGAGCACCCACGTAACCGACCACATTGGATTTGGTCATCTTGCCAGCCAGCACGCCAGCCAGGTAACGGGACTCGTAAAAACGGGCATTGGTGGTTGCCACGTTAGGAGCTGTCTTGTAGCCAGTGGAGTGAACGAATTTCACATCCGGAAACTGCTTGGCCACTTTCTGCGTCTGGTTCATGTAGCCAAACGAGGTTGTGAAGATCAGCTTGTTGCCTTGCTGGGCCAGATCGCGAATCACACGCTCAGCGTCGGCGCCTTCTGGCACGTTTTCCACATACTGAGTGACCACGCGGCCTTTCAGGGCCTCTTCCATTTGGCGACGGCCAATATCCTGCTGCCAGGTCCAACCGGCTTCACCGATAGGGCTGACATATACAAAACCGATTTTCAGGGGTTCTTGATCGTTTGCCTGAGCGGACACAGGCAAGGCGGCCAGGGGGGAAGCGATGGCAGCGGCCAAAAGAGCCTTGCGCATAAAGTTTCCAGTCATGTCAGTCCTCTAGTTGTTGGGATTGAAGTTTTTGCCAAGCGATGCAGGCATATTCAACCTGATCCAGTTAGCGTTTCGAGAAATTAATACCAGCACAATAATCGTGGCCAGATACGGCATCATGGCCAGCAATTGCGAGGCTACCGGAACACCCAGAGCCTGCGCATGATAGGTCAGGATCGTGACCCCACCAAACAAGTAAGCGCCCAGCATCACGCGCCAGGGACGCCAGGTGGCAAACGTGGTCAGCGCCAACGCGATCCAGCCACGCCCAGCGACCATATTCTCGACCCACATGGGTGTATAGACCAGACAGATGAAGGCACCGGCCAGACCGCAGCAGGCGCCGCCAAACATCAAGGCGCCCAGACGAATGTAGCGCACGTTGTAGCCCAGCGAGTGCGCCGAGGCGGGCGATTCACCCACCGCACGCAGTACCAGACCGGAACGGGTACGAGTCAGGAACCAGGCCACGGCAATGCACAGCACCCAGGACACATAGACCATGTAATGCTGCTGGAAGAAGGCGGGGCCGATCAGGGGAATATCTTTCAGCACGGGAATGGACAACTTGGTCACAACCAGGGAGTTACCGGTAAAAGGCAGGCCGATATAAGCCGAGGCCCCGACCCCGAACAAGGACAGGGCCAGGCCACACGCGACCTGGTTCGCACCCAGCCACACCGTCAGCCAGGCAAAGGCCGCCGCCATCACCATGCCAACAAGTGCGCCCAGCACAAAGCCCAGAGCAGGGCTGCCGGTTTGCACGGCCACGGCAAAGCCTACAATGGCCGCCATCAGCATCATGCCTTCCGAACCTAGATTAATCACGCCCGATTTTTCATTGATCAGCAAACCCAGGGCTGCCAACAGCAAAGGGGTTCCGGCGTTGATGGTTGCGGCCAGCAAAGGGGCAATCGCGTCCATTACTTTCTCCAGACCAAACGCTTGGTGATGAACACGTCACAAGCCAACAAGGAAAACAAGAGGATGCCCTGAAAAATGCCGGTGATCGCATTGGGCAAGCCCAAACGGCTTTGGGCCAATTCCCCACCGATATACAGCAAGGACATCACAAAGGAAGAGAAGATCAGCCCCAGCGGGTGCAGTCGTCCCACAAAGGCCACGATAATGGCTGCAAAACCATAGCCGGGAGAAATAGAGGGCGTAAGCTGCCCGACCGGGCCCATCACCTCTGCTGCGCCGGCCAGTCCGGCCAGTGCGCCCGAAATGAGCAGAGAGCTCCACAGCGCCCTGCGGGATGAAAAACCGGCATAACGAGCTGCCAGCGGGGCCATGCCCCCCACCCGCAAACGAAAACCAGCCATGCTGCGCGTCAGGAACAGCCAGGCTGCCACCGAGGCGATCAAGGCCAGAACAATACCGGTATGCAAGCGAGTCGCCGGCAAGACAGCGGGCAAGAGAAACCCGTCAGAAAACAGACTGGACTGCGGAAAACCGAAACCCTCAGGATCGCGCAAGGCACCGTGCACCAGATAGCTGAGCAGGTGCTGAGCCACATAAACCAACATCAGGGAAACCAGAATCTCGTTGGCATTGAAACGGTCTTTCAGAAAGGCCACGATCGCAGCCCAGGCCATGCCGCCCATCATGCCGCAGGCCAGCGCCACGCCAATCAGGAAAAAACCACCGTTGTCGCCATCGTCCACATGCAGTATGAACGCCCCGGCGGCCAAGGCTCCCATCACCAACTGCCCTTCCGCCCCAATATTGAAGATGTTGGCCCGGAAACAAATAGCCAGACCGACCGAGATCAGCAGCAGGGGAATCAGCTTGACGCCCACCTCGGCCCAGCCATTCAGGTCACGCAAGGGTTCCAGAAAAAAGACATTCAAGCCCGCCAGGGGATTTTTACCCAGGGACCAGAACAAGGTTCCGGCGACCACCATGGTCAGCAACACGGCCAGCAAGGGGGAACACCAGGCCATCAAGGTTGAGGGCGTGGCGCGAGTCTCAAGCCTGAACATGCTTGTCCTCCGTCCACAAACCGCTCATCCATTGCCCGATCTGATCAACACTGGCTTGCGCCACGGGAATAGAGGGAGACATACGACCTTTGGAGATAACAATCAGACGATCGGCGATCGCAAACAATTCATCCAGTTCTTCAGAGATCACCAGCAAGGCACAGCCGGCATCGCGCAGGGCCAGCAGTTCAGCATGAATCTGGGCAGCCGCCCCAACGTCCACGCCCCAGGTCGGCTGGGCAATCACCAGAATCCGGGGCTGACGGGTCACTTCACGGCCGATAATGTACTTTTGCAGATTCCCCCCAGACAGACTGTTGGCTGCGGCCTGCTCATTAGAGGTTTTGACTCGGAAGCGCTTGATAATCCCGCCCGCCAGACGACGAATGCTGGAAAAGCGCAAAAAACCGCGTTTGACCGTCTCTTGATTCTGATGGGACAGCAGCAGGTTTTGTGCCAGCGACAATTCCGGCACCGCGCCCCGCCCCAGGCGCTCCTCAGGCACAAAGCCCATGCCCTGGTCACGGCGCCAGGCCGCGTCACGCTGGGCAATAGGCTGACCATCCAGCAAGATCATGTCAGCCTGTGCCCGGGTATCCTCACCCGACAAGGCGGCCAGCAACTCCTGCTGTCCATTGCCCGAAATCCCGGCCACACCCAGGATTTCGCCCTGGTGCAGATCAAAGCTGACATCCTGCAACTCGCAGGCAAAGGGGTGCGATTTGCTCAGCTGCAAGTGACGGACCTGCAAAAGCGTGCCCCCCTGCCGTGCACGGCGCTCGCCCAAGGACTGGGGTTCGGCGCCAATCATCAGGCGCGACAAACTGGCCGTGGTCTCCTGGCGCGGATCGCAGTAGCCCGTGACCTTGCCCATGCGCATGACCGTACAGGCATTGCACAGCTCACGGATCTCATCGAGCTTATGACTGATATAAACAATGCTGCAGCCTTCGGCAGCCAGCTGACGCAACGTGCCAAACAGGCGGCGCACCGCTTGGGGCGTGAGCACCGAGGTGGGCTCATCCAGAATCAGCAGCTTGGGCTTGCCCAGCAAAGCACGCACGATCTCTACCCGCTGACATTCGCCTACCGACAAGGTATGAATGTGACGCTGCGGGTCCAGGTCCAGCCCGTATTGACTGGCGGTCTCGCGGATGCGCCCCGCCAGCTCCTTCATATTGGTGGAAGCGGGCAGACCCAGGGCAATGTTTTCCGTAACGGTCAGGGTGTCAAACAGCGAAAAATGCTGAAACACCATTCCGATACCCAGTTGCCGTGCCGCTGCCGGGCTGCTGATCTGAACCGCTTGGCCGTCCCACAGAATCTCGCCCTGATCGGGCTTGATCACCCCATAAATGATTTTCATCAGGGTGGACTTGCCGGCGCCATTTTCCCCCAACACAGCGTGAATCTGCCCCGGCAGGATAGACAGGGAGACATGGTCATTGGCGACCACGGCCGGGTAGGCCTTGGTGATCTGGCGAAGCTCCAGGCGTGGTACCGCCTGGGGGTCTACGGACACCATTTGCTCACCGGACTCAGGAGAATGGCCCACGGGAGACGAGAGGGTCATGGCTGTATCAGCAAAAAAAGATAAAACGTCTGAGCAAGCACGTCAGGGCCCGCTCAGACGTAGAGAAAGAGAAGAAAAAGCCGGGGTTTAACGCTTGCCCAGGGCTTGTTCGATTTTCTTGTCGGTCTTGTATTGGCTAAGTGCATATACCGCCCAAATCGCGGCGGGAATCCATCCAATCAGGGTCAACTGCAAGATCAGGCAAATAATGCCCGCCACAGGCCGGCCAATCGTGAAAAAACCCAACCAGGGCAACAGGAGTGCGATCAGTAAGCGCATGGAAACACCCAACATTAGTAAGAAGTGGGCGCTATTTTACCCTTTATTGGCGCACCGAATCATTCAGGCGGAATCAAACCGGAATCGGGGTCCGGTTCTGCCAGGCAGAACCGGGTTGCGACGATGTCACTGAATTTACAGCAGCTCTTTGCGCAACTGCGCGGGTGACTTGGGCGAGAGCAGCCCAGGCGGCACATCCAGCACAGTCTGAGCACCGATCTGACCATTCTTGTTCATGCGGTAGGCGGCACGAGCGTAGGCCACCAGAACGCTGGACGTGAATTCCGGGTTGCTGCCCAGCTTCAATCCGTATTCCACCACTTGCTGCGAGCCCGCCGCAGACTGACCACTGCGAATGACAAAGCCACCGTGAGGCATGGCGGCATGATCTCGCGCCAGGGTCTGGGCGTCGATGAAATTCACTTCGGTGTCATAGTCAGCGAAATAGTCGGGCATGGTCACAATGGCTTCTCGCACAGCATCGGCATCCGCACCCTGCTCCAGCACGACAAAACACTGGCGCTTGTGCTTTTCACGGGTGCTCAGCTCCGGCTGTTCGCCATTACGCACGCGCTGGACCGCTGCTTCGACGGGCAAGGTATATTGCACGCCCCCGGCGACCCCGGCCACCCGACGGATGGCATCCGAGTGTCCCTGGCTCAGACCCTTGCCCCAGAAGGTGTAGGTCTGCCCCACTGGAAGCACACATTCCCCATACAGGCGGTTCAGGGAAAACAGGCCGGGGTCCCAACCCACGGCAATCAAGGCCGTCGTGCCAGCGCCTTGCGCTGCTGCATCCACCGCCGCGTAATACTCAGGAACACGGGCATGGGTATCAAAGCTGTCCACCGTCGTGAACCAGCGCGCCAGAGCCGGGCCTTGCTCGGGCAGATCATTTTTAGAGCCACTACAGAGAATCAGCACGTCAATATCATTACGGTAGTGCTCAATCTGGTCCAGGGCGCGTACGGGCACACCGGCACTTTGCAGTTGCAGGGAAGCGGGATCGCGACGGGTAAAAACGCCGACCAGCTCCATGTCCGGGTTTTGTGCCAGGGACAGCTCTACGCCTCGCCCCAAATTGCCGTAACCTGCAATACCGACACGGATTTTGCTACTCATGGTGTTTTCCTTAAATCTGATAAATAAGTGCTGTCAGAACGGCTGCGCTCTGAGACGGCCGGTTCAGTCGCCGATCATGCGGGCGGCAAAGCCCATGAACAGCAGCCCCACCGAGCCATTGCCCATGCGGGACAAACGCTGATGACGTCGAAACATTCCTGCCAGGCGGTCACCGCCAAAAATCAGCAAAGACAAATAGCAAATGCTGATGATCTCCACCACCAGGCCCAGCACCATAAAGGCCAAGCCCGTGTGACCTTTGGAGGGGTCCACAAACTGCACAAAAAAGGACAGGAAAAACAGGATGGCCTTGGGGTTTAACAAGCTCAGCAGCAAGGCTTTGCGGAAACGGGTTTCGTGACGCAGGCGCGTGTCCACGGACTGCACTGGCCCCCCTTGCCGAAAGGCCGACTGCAAGAGCCGCAAACCCAGATACAGCAAATAAGCGGCACCGAGCCACCGTATGCCCGTATACAACATCGGCAGTGTCTTGAGCAGCGAGGCAGCGCCCAAGGCGGTCAGCGTCATTAAAATACCATCGCCCACCACCACGCCCAAGGCCGCTTTATAGCCTTCGCGCACACCGTGACCGGCGCCACTGGCCAACACGTACAAAGAATTGGGGCCAGGCAAAAGCACGATGACCACCGTGCCCACAACAAACGCCCAGAAATTGACTACACCGATTTGCTCAAGCACGCCAGCCTCGCTAAACGCAGCACAATCTGCAATTTTAGCGCTAAAAAAATGCCCCTGGCACGGGTGGAATGCCAGGGGCGATCAGGTCAGCTTGTAAGGTCTGCGTCGCCGGACTGACTCGGCCACGCATTACCCGACCTGATGGACTACACGGCAAGGAGCTCCTGCGTGTGGAACTGCTCCTGTTTCATGGTGCCCTCTTGCTGAAAACGAACATGCCAGGACAACGCTTCTTCCAGGATATGGGGCGTATGGCCGCCACGCTGACTGGCGCGTTCAAGATAATCCAGCAAAGCAGGACGATAGTCTGGGTGAGCACATTTTTCGATGATGACGCGGGCCCGCTCCCGAGGCGCCAAACCGCGCAAATCCGCCAGGCCCCATTCAGACACCAGTACCGCCACGTCATGCTCGCAGTGGTCTACATGCGAGACCATGGGCACGACACTGGAGATGGCGCCGTCTTTGGCCACGGACTTGCTGACAAAAATGGACAAATGCGCATTACGGGCAAAGTCACCGGAGCCGCCAATGCCATTCATCATGTGCGTGCCGCAAACGTGGGTGGAGTTCACATTGCCGTAGATATCAAACTCCAGGGCCGTGTTGATCGCGATAATACCCAGGCGGCGAACCAGCTCTGGGTGATTGCTGATTTCCTGTGGACGCAAGACCAGCTTGTCGCGATAGTTTTCCAATCCCTCCAGAAACTGGGCCATCTTGGGAGCCGACAAGGTCAAGGAAGAGGCAGAGGCAAAGCTCAACTGGCCCGAATCCAGCATGGCAATTGCGCTGTCTTGCAGCACCTCCGAGTACATCTGCATGTCCGTGAAAGGCGAATCCAGCAAACCATAGGTCACGGCGTTGGCAATCGTCCCGATACCGACCTGCAAAGGCAGCAGGGAATGACTCATACGACCCGCATCGACCTCTGCTTTCAGAAATTCGATAATGTGACCGGCGATGGCCTGGGTTTCCTGGTCAGGGGGCAGCACGCTGGAGGGACTGTCCAAAGCGTCGGTCACTACGATACCCACAATACGGGCAGGATCAACCTCAATCGCGGTGGTGCCAATACGTTGGTCCACATCGGTCAACTCAATAGGCTGACGATGGGGGCGGGCCTGGGGTACATAAATATCGTGCAGACCTTCCATTTCCACCGGCATGCTCAGGTTCAGCTCGACAATGATCTGACTGGCCTGCTGGGCGAAACTGGCCGAGTTGCCAACCGAAGTGGTGGGCACAATCGCGCCAGTCTCGGTAATGGCAACGGCCTCAATCACCGCGATATCAATCGCAGGCAGATTGCCCGAACGCATGTGCTCGACGGTCAAGGACAAGTGCTGATCCGTAAACAGGACCTTGCCTTCATTGATGTGACGGCGCAACACTGAATCTACTTGAAACGGCGAACGACGGGCGAGCACACCTGCTTGCGCCATCAAACCATCGCTATCATTCCCCAGCGAGGCGCCGGTTACCACATTCAGTTTTAATGGCTCGGTGCGGGCGCGCTCGGCCAAAGCTCGAGGCATGACCTTACAGTCCCCGGCACGGGTAAAGCCGCTCATCCCGACATTCATCCCGTCCTTGAAGAAGGCGACGGCCTCCTGAGCGGTCATGACTTTGCCTTCCAACCCGGGGAAACGAATGCGATCCTTGAACATCGTGTGCTCCTGTCTCTGTGTCATTGATCTACCTGCTGTTGCTTTCGGAAGGGGCCGGGGCCGAAAGCGCCAGGCGAGATCTTCACGCAACAGAACGACATCACGCTTTAAAAGTGGTGGCGGTAAGAGCCGGAAATAAAAAGCCGAAATCGCCCTGACAACAGGCGTTTATGTTTTTTGAACAAAGCCAGCATAGCATCGCCATAATGAATAAAATAACTGCACAAAAGTCGTAAAATTCATAGAAAAAAGGACATTGAACATGGACATCCGGTCCTTAAGATACTTCATTGAAACCGTTAAACATCAAAGCTTTACACAGGCAGCGCAGAGCCTGAACGTGACGCAGTCAACCATCAGCAAGATGGTGAGACAACTGGAAGATGAGCTGGGGGAACCCTTGCTGATCCGCGATCACCGGCACCTGCAGCTGACCGATTGCGGCAAAGTGGTGCTGGAGCGCGGGCAGGAGGTATTGCAGAGCATGCAGGGACTGCTGCGAGAGGTGCACGAAGTGCAGGCTTTGCAGCGTGGCCGTCTGGATCTGGGCATTCCGCCCATGATTAATGTGCTGTTTACAGAAGTGCTCAAGACGTTCAAGAATCGGCACCCACGCATCGAGCTTATTTTGCACGAGGAGACCGGCATGGGAATTGAGCGCATGGTTGCCGCGGGCACAGTCGAAATGGGGTTGAGCATTTTGCCCCTGGGACCCGAGTTAAATGTGTCGGCTACACCGGTGGCCAAGCATGCGGTCTGGGCGATTGGCCATAAAGACACGCTGCCCGCTGGACAAAAAACCATCAAACTGCGGGAGCTGGAAAAGCATCCTTTGATTTTTCTGGGCGAAGACTACGCCCTGACCCGCATGCTGCGGCGCGCCTTTGCCCACGCGGGCTTGCAAATCAATATCGCTGCGCAGAGCAATCAATGGGATTGGGTCGCGTCCATGGCGCAAGCGGGCATGGGAGTGGCCTTGTTACCCCAGCCATTCCTGTCCCGGCTGGAACCGGGCGATTGGCTTGCCAAAGAGGTTGTGGAGCCTGGACTGAACTGGGAAGTGGCTCTGCTCTGGAATGGGCGCTATCTGTCGCAGGCGGCCAGGGCCTGGCTGCAAGTTTGCAGCGATGTGCTGGGTGGAAACTGGCCGGAGCTGGAGGGTGATTAATCATTAGAAAGGGGGATCGCCCCCCTCCTCGATTGCCGAGACAGCGCTTTACCTGTCTGCTCGTCATCGACGGTGTACCCGGGTCGCAACACAGACGACGTTGAGCGTGAATGCTCCGCTCCGTACCAGACAGCCAGTCTCAGCAAGCCACGGGGCGGAGCCGGCGCTTACGCAAGGTTTGGAAAGACTCATGCCCTTAGCAGACCGGGTAAGCGCAGCCTTGCGCAGACGCTTACCGTCAGCGTCAATCGACTCTATTTCACATAGTGCTCAATGGGTGAATGATCGTCCAGTCTCAACACCCGACCATCGATCAATAAGGACGGCAGCCGGGTGACACCAGCAGCAAGTGCATCCGCAACACACTCCTTCTGCTCCGAGAGATTGAACGCCTGATAGTGATGGGCAGGCGTGGAAAAGATCTGGCTCAGCAGCGTATTAATATCCAAGCAAATATTACAGCCATCATGAAAGAGTGTGACCTTGATCATTGAACGTCCTTTATGTGTAAGAGTCTCGATGCATGGGAAAACTCGCCGTCGTACCGGCCTGACCCGCTAAGCCTTAAGCCGGAACACCACGTCCCAGGGATCAGGGCTCAGGCCCACTCCCCGAGTCAAGGCCTCAGAAGGGAACCAAGCAAACCTCGATTATGTCCTGTGACAGAAAAGCATCATAGCAAAAATAAACCAATGGCAAGCTGCCCGTTCGTCTCAAATCGCTATCCGAGACTCCACATCATTCGGGCCGACCCGTGCTCCCGCAGCAAACCATCTGACGAGCGTTCCCACACACGTCCCTGGGCTTGCATGCTGAGAAACCTTACCGCCTCACACAGGGCCAGCCTGGACTTTCAGGCAGGCTTTGCAAGAGGGGCACAATCGCCTCTCATTCGACCCGCTTTGCACATGTCCACGCCAATACAAGCCATAGCGATGCAAAGCGCCTACCCAAGAGCAGGCGTTGCCAAAAGAACTGCATAAAAAAAGGGCCGCCCCAAACAGGGCGACCCTCTTGCACCAGCCAGTCCAATAATCAGAAAGACTTAAGCCGTTGCGTTTTCTACCACTGGCGCTTCAAGCTCGGCCGAACTGCGGATCAGGTAATCAAAAGCGCTCAAAGCCGCTTTGGCACCCTCACCGGCAGCAATCACGATCTGTTTGTACGGCACTGTTGTCACGTCCCCGGCGGCAAATACGCCCGCCAATGACGTGGCACCGCGTACATCGACCTCGATCTCGCCGTGGCGCGACAAGGCCACATCGCTACCTTTGAGCCATTCCGTGTTGGGCACCAGGCCAATCTGAACAAACACGCCATCCAGCTTCAGGCTCTTGGCTTGCTGAGTCGCACGATCCAGGTAGTTCAAACCGACCACCTTGGTGCCATCACCCAGCACTTCCGTAGTCTGAGCCTGCATGATGATGGTTACGTTAGGCAGGCTGCGCAACTTGTTCTGCAAGACCTGGTCAGCGCGCAAGGCATCGCCAAACTCGATCAGGGTGACATGCTTGACCAGACCGGCCAGGTCAATCGCAGCTTCAACGCCGGAATTACCGCCGCCCACCACTGCCACATCCTTGCCCTTGAACAAAGGACCATCACAGTGCGGGCAGTACGCCACGCCACGGTTACGGTAATCCTGTTCACCAGGCACGTTCAGTTCACGCCAGCGCGCACCTGTCGCCAAAATGACAGACTTGGCCTTGAGTTGAGCGCCGCCATCGACATCCACCACAATCTGCTTGCCTTCACGACGAATGCCCTGGGCACGGTGCAGATTCATGATGTCCACGTCGTACGTTTTAACGTGTTGCTCCAGCGCGGTCGCAAATGCAGGGCCATTGGTTTCGACAACCGAGATGTAGTTCTCGATCGACATGGTATCGAGCACCTGACCGCCAAAACGCTCGGCCAGCACACCCGTGCGGATTCCCTTGCGAGCGGCATACACGGCAGCGGCTGCACCGGCGGGTCCACCACCCACAATCAGCACATCAAATTCGTCCTTGGCATTCAAGGCTTCGGCACGAGCCGAGTTATCACCCGTATCCAGCTTGGCCAGCAATTCCTCGGCACTGGCACGCCCCTGGTGGAACATTTCACCATTCAGGAACACGGCCGGAACCGACATGATGTTGCGCTGTTGGACTTCGTCCTGGAACAGGGCGCCATCAATTGCCACGTGCTTGATACGTGGGTTGATCACGGACATGGCGTTCAGAGCCTGAACCACGTCAGGACAGTTCTGGCACGACAGCGAGAAATAGGTTTCAAACACAAAGTCGCCGGGCAGATTACGGATCTGCTCAATCACAGCGGCATCCAGTTTGATCTCGTGACCACCGACTTGCAGCAGGGCCAGGATCAAAGAGGTAAATTCGTGTCCCATCGGAATACCCGCAAAGCTCACGCTAATGTCGGTACCGGGACGGTTGATCTGGAAGGAAGGCTTGCGCTCTTGCGCATCCGCATCTTCACGATAGCTGGTCTTGTCGGACAGACCATCAATTTCTTGCAACAGTTCGCGCAGCTCGACGGACTTGGCGCCAGTATCCAGCGACGCAACGATCTCGATCGGTTGCGTGATCTTCTCGAGGTATGCCTTCAATTGAGTTTTGATGTTTGCATCTAACATGTGATACGCCCTTTATCCTGTACTGAACGAAACAACATAGGGTGCCTGAACCGGTCAGGCACCGGGGTGGCGGCGCAGCGCGCCGACCACCACTCAAGACTCGTGTTTAAACAGTCTTAGATCTTGCCAACCAGGTCCAGGGAAGGAGTCAGCGTCTTGGCGCCTTCTTCCCACTTGGCTGGGCAAACTTCACCGGGGTGAGCGGCGATGTACTGAGCAGCTTTCACTTTGCGCAGCAGCTCGGAAGCCACACGGCCGATACCGTTGTCGTGGATTTCCAGAACCTTGATTTCGCCTTCTGGGTTCACCACGAACGTGCCACGCAGAGCAATACCTTCTTCCTCAATCAGCACGCCAAAGTTGCGCGACAGTTGATGAGTGGGGTCACCAATCATGGGGTAGTTCACTTTGCCGATGGCTTCGGAGGTGTCGTGCCATGCTTTGTGAGCAAAGTGGGTGTCGGTGGACACGGAGTAGACCTCTACGCCCATTTTTTGGAATTCGGCGTAATGATCGGCCAGATCTTCCAGTTCGGTTGGGCAAACAAAGGTAAAGTCGGCTGGGTAGAAAACAAAAACAGCCCACTTACCGGCAACGGTTTCGTTGCTGACTTCGATAAATTTGCCGTTGTGAAAAGCGGTTGCTTTAAAAGGTTTGATGACGGTGTTGATCAAAGACATATTTGCTCCGGTGAGTGATTAATCATTGACAGTAAAGCCATTATAGGAAGCCCCTGTCGATTAGTAAAATTGATTAATGCAATAACGCTCATTGCTATTAGCTATCGCACGTCGCATAAAAATTTCTTTCTATGCAGCGCACAGACTTATGCTAACAGAGACAGATGACAGTGCAACTATCAGCACTCAAGCTATAAGGCTTCTGCGTTCGGCACGCTCGTCGCGATCCGCCTTGCCGTGGCCAAACAACTGGCAAAATCGCTCCAAAAAGGGGCATCGTCGCCCAAGGAGACGTTGATGCGCATATAAGTAGATGGTTGCTGCTGCGGAGAAAACAAGGCCCCGGGAACGAGCAAGTGACCGGGGCGCCCCAACGCGCGCACCAGGCTTTCCGTATCCACCCCTGTATTCACCCAGACAAACATGCCCGCCTGCGCGGGAGCATCCGGTGTCAGGCCCAACTGAGCCAATTGTTCAAGCGTGCGCTGCCGGTCAGCGTCGGCATAACGACGCAGCCGGTCCAGATGTTTACGATAGGGCCCGTCTACCAACACCCGGTGGATCACGCGCTCACTCAATTCGGGCGAGGTCAGACCCGCCAGCATCTTCAGATTCACCAGCGACCGCAGCAACTCGGGGGCGGCCGCCATATAGGCCACCCGCAACCCTGCGGCCATGACCTTGGAATACCCTCCTACCAAGGTGACCCGCTTGAGCTGATCGAGCTGAGCCAGACGGCACGCGGGGTGGGCGTGCAACTCGCTATAGGTATCGTCCTCAATGATGTGAAAATCCCAGGTCTGCGCCAAGGTCAAAATACCGTGCGCAACCGCCGGGCTCAGGCTAAAGCCGGTAGGGTTGTGCACGACGGTATTCAAAATAACCAGCCGGGGGCGATGGTCGTGCGCCAATTGTTCCAGTACAGCCAGATCAGGGCCGTCCGCCCGGCGCGGCACACTGAGCACGCGCACATCCACGACTGCCAGACGGGCAAAGAGCAAATACCAGGCAGGGTCCTCGACCACCACGGCATCGCCAGGTCGCAGCCAATGACGCAATAGCAGGTCCAATGCCTGCGTCACACCACTGCACAATAAAAGCTGCGTGTCGGGGTCTGCCGGTATGCCACTGTCTTCGAGCTGCCCCGCGATATGCTGCCGCAAGGGCCGGTAGCCGTGAGAATGGCCATACCCCAGCAAACTGGAACCCGCACTGCGACTGACTTGCCGCAAGGCTGCCAGGATCATGTCGTTATCGAGCCACTGGCGCGGAATGCCCGCGTTGTCGCTATTGCCCATAAAGCTGTTGAGCATCCAGTTGACATCGATTTTGCACGGCTCTTTTTTCTGTACCTGCAAGGACTCCGAGCGCAAGCGCCGTGGACTGAGCACCCGTACAAAAAAGCCAGAACCGGGCCGCGACTCCACCAAACCCAAAGCCATCAACTTCTCGTAGGCCGCCACCACAGTGTGAGGACTGACCCCGGTGGACTGCGCCAGTCGGCGCACCGAGGGTAGACGGCTACCGCCCCGATATCGCAAATGTAAGGCCTGCTGCACCCACGCAACCAATTGATCGCTGAGCGTGACATCCGAACCGCGTACGGGCTCCCAATCCATCCATTCCATCGTGCCGACCTTTCGAAAGAGTGCTGACTGTAACGCCTGCCTGAGCAGTACAGTCTAGTTACCGATCGCCAAACTGTACCGCCACTGTATTGGCTGTTTATTTTAAGCTCAATGTTGTGATAAACCTATTTCCTGACCGTGGTGATATTCATGAACCGCAGCACCAGCCTTCCCATGCCCACTGCCGCTCCCGCCTTGCTGACCTACCTCTACGCCTTTATCGGCGTTACCGTCTTTGCCTTTACCTTGCCCATGACGCGGCTGGCTGTGCAAAGCTTTGATCCCTGGCTGATCGGAATGGCACGAGCCAGTATCGCCGGGGTGTTTGCGGCCATCATTTTGCTGGCCACCCGCAGCCGTCGCCCCACTGCGTCGGAATGGCGCGGCATCGCCCTGTCCTGTACCGGTGTGATCGTAGGCTGGCCCGTGTTTTCCTCGATTGCCATGCAGACAGTGCCGTCTTCGCACGGAGCCGTGTTAAGCGGGCTGATTCCTTTGGCGACCGCCATTGTTGCCTCTGCCCGCAGCGGAGACCCCTTGAGCCGCCGCTTCTGGATGTTGAGCCTGCTGGGTGCCGTACTGGTTCTACTCTATGCTTTCTATATTGGTGAAGGCGCCCTGCAAACCGGCGATATCTGGCTGGCCCTGGCCGTCTTCATGTCTGGCGTGGGCTATGCCGAAGGTGGCCGTGTGGCTCGAACCCTGGGTGGCTGGCGCACTATTTGCTGGTGCCTGGCGGCCAGCCTGCCGCTCACCATTCCTGCCACCCTGTGGCTGGCCTTTCCCATGGCAGAGATGCCTTCTTCCCACTCTGTCCTGGCCCTGCTCTATCTGGCCCTGTTTTCATCCTTGCTGGGGTTTTTCCCCTGGTACAAGGCCATGGCCCTGGGTGGGGTCGCTCGTATTGGACAGGTGCAACTGGCCCAGCCTTTTCTGACTGTGCTCATCTCGGCCGTATGGTTGAGCGAACGTGTGGATCTGCTGACCTGGCTCTCGTGCATCGTCATCATCGCCATTATTGCCGCCAGCCGCCGCGCCTGAAAACACCATGACAAGGCGGCTAAATACAGCAGGGGCATATTCACCTAACTAATACTTCGTTCCCAGCGTGGACTCGCGCAAGCACACTGGCTCATCATCCCATGAACCATGTAAGGCAATAGCGCGGCCCACGTGACTCCGTTTTGAGCCGGGCCGGCACTGGTATTGCCACAAGGACAGTCGATCATGCCCGCCCAAGCCCCTGCCGCGCTTGCCCTGAGCGCCCGGCCCCTGATGCTGTGGAAACAACTGCGCGACGATCTGCAAGTCATCGCGCACGAACATGCTGATGCCGTTCTGGCCAGTTCCCTGGCCGCGGAAGACATGGTGTTGTTTCATGCCATGTCCATCTACACCCCCGAGCTGGAAACCGTTACCCTGGATACCGGTCGTCTGCACGCAGAGACCTTGCAGTTGGGGCGCGACATCCAGCAACACTACGAGCGCCCTATCCTGTTTTTTCACCCTGACCCGGACCGGGTGCAGGAACACGTCGCCACGCATGGCACACACGCTTTTTACGAAAGCGTGGAACTGCGCAAAGAATGCTGCGCGATCCGCAAAGTGGAACCGCTGCGCCGTGCCTTGCAAGGCCGATCGGCCTGGATCACCGGCCAGCGTCGCGAACAGACCGCCAGCCGCACCGAGCTGTCCCGCAAGGAATACGACAGCGTCTTCGGGCTGCAGAAATTCAACCCCTTGATCGAATGGACGCAGGACGATGTCTGGGCCGTGATCCGCGGACTGAGCATCCCTTACAACCCACTGCACGACCAGGGCTACCCCTCCATAGGCTGCGAGCCCTGTACGCGCGCCATTCGTCCCGGTGAAGACGTGCGCGCCGGGCGCTGGTGGTGGGAACAGCGCGACAGCCTGGAATGCGGCCTGCACGCCAGCAATCTGAATACCCGTGTCAGCACCTGAAGGAACCCCATGGGCGAACCACTCTCTACCCGTACTCACCTGGACTGGCTGGAAGCCGAAGCCATTTTCATTCTGCGCGAAATCGCAGCTGAAGCTGAAAAACCCGTGCTGCTGTTCTCCGGCGGCAAGGACTCGGCCGTTCTGCTGCAACTGGCCCAGAAAGCCTTTGCGCCCGGCCCACTGCCGTTTCCCTTGTTGCACGTGGACACCGGCCACAACTATCCGGAAGTCATCGAATTTCGAGATCGCCGCGCCGCTGAACTGAACGCCGAACTGATTGTGCGCAGCGTGGAAGAGTCCATCGCGCGTGGCACCGTGGTGCTGCGCAACGAAACCGCCAGCCGCAACGGTGCCCAAGCCGTCACCTTGCTGGAAGCCATTGCCGAATTTGGCTTTGATGCCTGTTTCGGTGGTGCCCGCCGTGACGAAGAAAAAGCGCGCGCCAAAGAGCGCATCGTGTCCTTTCGCGACGAATTCGGCCAATGGGACCCCAAAGCGCAACGCCCCGAGCTGTGGCACCTGTTCAACACCCGCATCCACAAAGGCGAGAACCTGCGCGTTTTCCCGATTTCCAACTGGACCGAGCTGGATGTGTGGCAATACATCCAGCGTGAGGCGATTGATCTGCCATCCATCTACTACACCCACTCCCGTGAGGTGGTGGAGCGCCAGGGCCTGATCGTTCCCATCACCCCGCTGACTCCCTTGCTGGAGGGTGAGACCTCCGCATGGCGCGACGTGCGTTTTCGCACCGTAGGCGATATTTCCTGCACCTGCCCCGTACTCTCTACCGCCGCGTCCGTGCAGGACATTATTGCTGAAACCGCCTTGGCCACCATTACCGAGCGCGGTGCCACCCGCATGGATGACCAGACTTCCGAAGCCTCCATGGAACACCGCAAGAAACAAGGATATTTCTAATGAACACCGTCAATGACGCCTGGCTGCAGGCTGCCGATCAGGGCGTGCTGCGCCTGATTACCGCTGGCTCCGTGGACGACGGCAAATCCACCCTGATTGGCCGTCTGCTGGTTGACAGCCAGGGCGTATTTGCCGACCAGATTGCGGCTATTCAGCGCTCCAAGTACAAGCGCGGCGACGATGCCGAACCCGATCTGGCCTTGCTGACTGACGGCCTGGAGGCCGAGCGCGAACAAGGTATTACCATTGATGTGGCCTATCGCTACTTTGCCACGCCCAAACGCAAGTTCATCGTGGCCGACACGCCGGGACACGAGCAATACACCCGTAACATGATTACGGGTGCCTCCACCGCCCAGGCGGCCATCATCCTGATTGATGCGCACCGCGCCAAAGACGGAGAGTTACTGACCCAGACCAAGCGCCACAGCACCGTTGCCAAACTGCTGGGCCTGCGTCATATCGTGGTGGCGGTGAACAAGATGGACCTGGTCGATTGGGACCAAGCCGTGTTCGAGCGCATCCATCAAGCCTACCGCCAGTTGGCCACGCAGCTGGGTATCGAACACTTCCATATCATTCCGCTCTCGGCCCTGAAAGGCGAGAACATCACCCAGGCATCGCCGCACACACCTTGGTATCAAGGCTTGCCCCTGCTGCCTTTGCTCGAATCGCTGGATCTGCGCGAGAACATTCAGCGCCCTGCCCGTTTGTTTGTGCAATGGGTGGCGCGTCATGGTGGCAGCAGCGCCGATGGCTTTCGGGGCTATGCTGGTCAGCTCAGCGGTGGCCGCCTGCAGGTGGGTGATAGCGTTCAGGTATGGCCCAGCGCCAAAACCGCACTTATCACCCAGCTCTTTCGCGCGGGCCAGGAGCAGATCCAGGTCAGCGACGGAGACGCCGTCACTGTGGTGCTGGATCGAGAACTGGATATTTCGCGCGGCGATTTATTCACATTGGCCCACGATCCCGTTAGCACCAGCAAACGATTTGATGCACAGCTATGTTGGCTGGACGAGCAGGCTCTCAACACCTCCCGTTCCTACTGGCTCAAACAGGGAACACGGCTGACGCAGGCCAAGGTGCAGGCGGTACATGCCTTGCGCGACGTACACAGCCTGCAAGAGCAGCAGGCAGCCGACACCCTGTCCTTGAATGATATTGGCCGCGTCAGTCTGGTCAGTCGGGACCCGCTGGTGCTGGACGACTATCAGGATCATTCCAGCACGGGCTCTTTCATCTTGATCGACCCCAGCACCAACCAGACCGTCGCTGCCGGACTCGTTCAAAAGGCTGCATGACATCCGCTGTGCGGCAGGACCTGTGCCTGCCGCATTGCGTGCCTGAGGTTACAAGGACCATCCCTGCCGCATCTGCCCAGCCTGGCGGGCACCACGTCGAAGCCTGATAAACGCCGCCAGCACAATGCAGGCGCTGACCCCTAAAGTCATGGCCAACTGGTAACGGTAGGCCTCCACCATCGCCATATACACCAGCACCGCCAGGATCAGGATGATGGACAAATAGGTCAGCCAGGGAAAAAGCCACATCTTGAAGGGCAGGTCTATGCCTTTTTTTTCCGCTTCGCGCCGCGACAATAGCTGGGACACTGCAATCACCAGATAGACCAGCAAGGCGATGGCCCCGGTGGTCGAGAGCAAGAAGGAAAATACCTGGCCGGGCAAGAGGTAGTTCACCAAACACCCTGCAAAGCCGGCCAAGGTCGAGACAAGCACCGCGTTATAAGGGACACCTTTGGGCGAAACCCGGGCAATACAAGCCGGAGCGTCGCCACGGACGGACAGGGAATAGATCATTCGAGAGGCCGTATACAGGCCGGAATTCATGCAGGAGGTCACGGCGATCAAGACCACCACATCCACCAGCAATTTGGCCTGGGGCAGTTGCAACACTTCCAAGGTACGCTGAAATGAACCCACCTGCGGGAGCCTGGGATCGTCATACCCCACAATCAAGACAATCAAGGAAATCGACAGCACATAAAACAAGGAGATTCGGTAGACCACCAGGTTAGTCGCCTTACGTATTTTTTCCTGAGGCTTATCCGTTTCGGCTGCGGCAATCGTCACAATTTCCGCCCCAAAAAATGAAAACATCGTAATCAAAATACCTGCCAGCACCGCCCCCATGCCCTGCGGCGCGAAGTTGCTGAACACGGGAACCATGGGTACCTTGCCCCCCTCGACCCACGGCCAAAAACCGGTCAGGGCGCACAGGCAAGCCACAATAAACACAATGATTGCCAACACCTTGATCAAGGCGAACCAGAATTCAAACTCGCCAAAATTCTTGACGCTAAACAGATTGGTCGCCGACAAGGCAACCATAATGACAATCGAAAACACCCACGAGGGTATATCCGGCATCCATTGATGCAGGATGTCGGCACCGGCAATGGCCTCGACCGGAATAATCAACCCCCAGAACCACCAGTACAACCAGCCAATGGAAAAGCCCGCCCACGGCCCGATCGCCCGCGCGGCATAGGTGGAGAATGAACCGCTGTCCGGGTTGGCCACGGCCATCTCGCCCAGCATGCGCATCACTAGCAGCACCAGGGCTCCCGTCAATATGTAAGACAATACCGCCGCGGGTCCGGTTTTCGCGATGGCATTGGCGGAGCCAATAAAAAGTCCAGCGCCGATAATCCCCGCAATCGAAATCATGGACATCTGTCTTGAGTTCAGGCCGTGCGCGAGCGCGCCCCGACCTGCCTGATCAGGCATAGTCATTCTTGTCTCCTCGCTTTTTTATTTCATGGCGGCACCAGCCGAGCCCGCCTGAGATGCCCTTGCGATAGGCTTGGCCGATCAGGGGCACCTCTTATCCATGAGCACCACCCTGTGCGGGTCGCAGGCCCTGCCGATCAGCGGTCAGGGCCGTCTTTCTGAGCACTCGAACAGGGTCAGAGGTCGAACTTCACGCCTTGCGCCAACGGCAGTTCCCGTGAATAGTTGATGGTGTTGGTCGCCCGGCGCATGTAAGCGCGCCAGGCATCGGAGCCGGACTCACGGCCCCCGCCGGTTTCCTTGTCACCGCCAAAAGCACCACCAATCTCGGCTCCCGAAGTCCCGATATTGACGTTGGCAATACCACAGTCAGAACCACTGGCCGAGAGAAACGCCTCGGTTTCACGCAAGTCATTACTGAAAATCGCGGACGACAAACCTTGTGGCACATCGTTTTGCAGGGCCAGCGCCTCGGACAGCTCCTCATAGCGCAGCACATACAAAATGGGCGCAAAGGTTTCCTGCCGGACCGTGTCGGTCTGCCTATCCATTTCCACGATGGCAGGCCTGACGTAATACGCTGAGGGAAACTCGTCCTGCAACACTCGCTCCCCACCCGTAACCCGCCCGCCCTGTGCGCGGGCTGCCTCCAAGGCCGCCTGCATCGCCTCAAAAGCGGCCTGATCGACCAGCGGTCCCAGCAGCGTTCCCTCCTGCAAGGGATTACCGATCCGGAGCCGGCCATAGACCTGTTTGAGGCGTTCGACCAGTTGATCACTGATACTGCGATGCACAATCAAACGTCGTGTACTGGTACAGCGTTGCCCTGCCGTACCCACAGCCGCAAAAACAATGCCTCGCACCGCCAGATCCAGATCCGCATTAGGCGTGACGATAACCGCGTTATTGCCACCCAGCTCCAGCAGAACGCGACCGAAACGACGCGCCACACGAGGGCCCACCTCCCGTCCCATGCGTGTGCTACCGGTGGCCGACACCAGCGCCACCCGAGCATCATCCACCAGGATCTCACCCGGCTCGCGCCCACCGATCAGTACCTGGCTCAGGTGCGCGGGCCCGTCTTGAAAACGCGCCATGGCTCGCTCAAAGACTGCCTGACAAGCCAAAGCGGACAACGGTGTTTTCTCCGAGGGTTTCCAAACGACGGCATCCCCACACACCAGTGCCAAAGCGGTATTCCAGGCCCACACCGCCATCGGAAAATTGAAGGCCGTAATCACACCGACCACGCCCAGGGGATGCCAGGTTTCCATCATGCGGTGACCGGGCCGTTCAGAAGCAATGGTCAAACCATAGAGCTGTCGGGACAGTCCCACGGCAAAATCGCAGATATCAATCATTTCCTGGACTTCACCCAGACCCTCACTCGTGATTTTTCCGGCCTCCAGAGAAATCAACTGTCCCAAGGCGTGTTTTTCGGCCCGCAGCTCCTGACCCAGCAGGCGGACCAGCTCCCCTCGTACTGGAGCCGGGACAGTACGCCAGGTCTGCCAGGCCTGATGGGCACGGGCAATGGCCTCTTTGACCTCCTCGCTGCCGTGAGGTCGCAGTTGGGCCAATTGGCTGCCATCAATAGGCGAGCGCACCGACATGCCCTGCTGGAAATCGAGAGCGGTCGTCACGCCCAGTCGGGCCAAAATGGAATGCGCGAGTTCGCTGGTATGCGCCGTGGCTGTGTAAGTCATGCTTGTACCCCCTAAAAAAGTGCGGAAGATCGGCCTGCAAAAGCCCTCCCCTTCCTGAACATAAAGCGTCAGCCTTCGGGACAGGCAGGTCTGCCGCTATCGCCAGCAGGCCACTGCGTAACCCAAGGTTTGTCATCGGCTGAACGATCGACAATCTCAAGATCGGCGCTGTCCCGACAGGCTGCGGGCACCGACAAAATGCGCCAACTGCGCCCCGTATTCATAGCCCGCCTCCTTCAAGGGTTTGCATGAAACCGGTTTGAGCGCAGACACAGGCAGGGGCAAGTCCTGCACCTTGCTCCGCCCCACGATCAAATTCGCCAGCTCGCGCCCAAAGACCGTGCCGGGGGCAATGCCTCGCCCGTTATAGCCGCTAAAGGACCAGACCTGCCGCCCCAACTGGTGCAGACGCGGCACGGCATCCGACGTCATGCCTATCCACCCATACCACTCATAATCAAACTGCACCTGCTTCAGGGCCGGAAACAGCTGCCGCAAGGCACGTTGTGCCCAGGCCTTGTGCACTGAGCGCCCACGGTCGCGCAATGCCCCCACACTGCCAAAAACCAGGCGTCCGGCCTGATCGAAACGGTAGGAAGAAAGAACCGAACGCGTATCCCAGACCCCCTGCTTTCCCGGCAGAATCTGGGCGCGCAGCGCGGCATCCAGGGGTTGCGTGGCCACATTGAAATACGGCAGACGCACCAATTCTGCAGGCAAGGCGGGCCAGACATCACTGGTGTAAGCATTGGTCGCCACAATCACCCACGGCGCCAGCACCTGGCCATCCTCGGTCTGCAGCACCCAGTGCGTGCGGCCGTCCTCAACCCGTCTGACCGCAGTTTGCTCATAGATGCGGGCCCCTGCTCGCATCGCGGCCCGCGCCAGACCCCGAACATAGGCCAAAGGTTGAATCGTGCCAGCACGCCGATCCAGCAAGGCCCCCGCATAGGCGGTGGTTCCCGTTGCCTCAGCCACCTGTATTTGATCGAGCAACTCGACTGGCGCCCCAAGCTGCTGCCATTGGCGCCAACGCTCACGGATATTGCGTAGACCACCCGCCCCTACCGCACAATGCAAGGTACCGGCCTGCACGGCCTGACAATCCATCCGGTGCTGGGCCACCAGCTCATACACCGCCGCCGGTGCCCCACTTAACAAATGCAGCAGGCGATCTCCGTAAGGCGAGCCCACTGTCTTGAGCAGCGTTTCCGGTTCAAGCCACAGGCCCGCATTGACCAGACCCACGTTTCGTCCCGATCCCCCAAAACCGATCTGCGCCCCTTCCAGCACGACGACCCGAACCCCGGCCTGCGCCAGATGCAAAGCAGCAGACAAACCGGTAAAGCCCGCACCCATAATGGCGACATCGGCCTTAACGGAGCCTTGTAAGCGCTCACACGCCGGCGCGGGCGGCGCGGAAGCCTGCCACAGGCCGTGACTGCGCTCGTGCGCATTCATGCTTTTGACTCCGCAAGAAAACGTTGCTGCAACGCCTGCTCGGAGCGCGTCTGAGCAGCCTGGTACAGATCAATCTCATCAAGCACAGGACTGCCCAGGTTGCGTTCAAATTCCGCGCGAGCCGCCTGCGAGACATAGTTTTTTTGCTCCGCATCACCCAGGTTGGACTGAAAAATCCCCGCTGCGCTGACCGGCAGAAAATCTTCGTACGTAATCGGGCTTAGTGCGACCACCCCGCGCTTGACCAGATCAGGCAGGTCCCAGGGCCGGCCAGCGGCCACTTCTTGCTGCCAGACAACCGGGTCCCGTGGCTCAAACCGGAAAAAAGCCAGTCCACGTTCATACAGCTCATGCTCGTCATCCGGGAACTGAGCAAAGACATGCTGGAGACGCTCGGTGTACGTCTGCGTAGACCTTGCTTGCGACCCGAGTTCTCTGGCCTGCATCAGCAAAGAGTCGTAAAGTGCGCGGCCTGCCCGCGTCAAGGCCACACCACGTTGCTCGATCTCGCCAAAGCGCGCGGTATGGGAACCGGCCCGCGTCTGGCCGACAAACTCAATCTCCTCTTCCAAGGCCTTGAAGCTGGTCTGACGCAGCAGGATGGGGTTGCGCCGTCGCGGCGGGCCTTCGATCAACTCTTTGGCGGGAATGCCCCGTTGAGGCATCGCCTCTTGTACGGCGTCAATGTCCAGAGTTCTGGGCGTAAGGTGATTGATGTGCGGCCCCTTGAAGCACACAATATCGGCCAGCAGACGGTGCGCTGCATGGAACTTGCGATAGGTGTCCTGATCAACAGTGGCTTGGCGATGCCAGCGAAAAACCTCCGTGGCCGCCGTTACAAACTCCTTGGCCTGCGGCTCGGTCAGTCCCCCTGCCGCCTGGGCTTGCGCGGCCAGCTCCAACAGCCCGGGTGGAAAAATCGATCGCTGCGACAAGATGGCGGCCGCCTGTTGGCGCAGGCTCACATCTTCGATCAGTTCCAGCCTGAGCAAAGAGGTAAATACCCGAAAAGGGTTGATCTGCAGTGCGTGCTCATCCACAGGGCGAAACGCGGTGGAATGAACCGGCACCCCCGCCACGGACAGATCGTAATAAGCCACGGGATACATGCCCATGACCGCAAAAATCTGGGCAATCCCTTTGAGCTCCGCTGCTGTTCCGACCCGAATCGCACCATGACGCTCCACCTCCAGGCGGGTCAGCTCCGAGTGCTGCCGCAAGTCGCGCTCCAGCGTCGGCTCCCGCTCGAGCACGGCGGCGTTGATCTCACGCACCAAGCTCAACAAGGCACCGTACTGCGGCACCTCTTGCTGATACATGGCCGACATGGCACGCGAGAACCGGGAACGGATTTCGTCCTTGGATATAAAAACAGAGGTGTCCATAAAACCACCAGCAAGTTGCCTGACCTGACGACACAGCAAGGTCAGTCCATGAGTGAATCACTCCCGCTTACCGGCATGCGCTATTTCACATCGCAGTCCGCGGCAGCCCATAATCCTATAAGCCTGAAATAGTCGGCTATCTTGCACATCATTCTGTGAGCGGGGACAAGAGGGGTCAAACGATAATTCCAACTCAAGTCATTCCTGAATAGAATGACTCAACGTTTTCCCTTAGCTAGCCGGTATGTCCATTCCCAAGCGCTTTCTTCCCCCCATGCACGTCCTGGTGGCCTTTGAGGCTGCTGCACGCCTGGGCAGTTTCACAGCCGCGGCAGGCGAGCTGAGTCTGACCCAAAGCGCGGTCAGCCGGCAGATCCGGCTACTGGAGGAAATACTGGGCGCGGACCTTTTCATCAGAGAACGCCAAACCGTTCGTCTGACCCAGGCTGGCAGTACCTACGCCCAGGAACTAAGCGATGCACTGCGGCGTATTGCCAATGCCACCTTGGGATTCAAAGCCAATCCCCACGGCGGAACACTGAATCTGGCGATCTTGCCAACGTTCGGCACACGCTGGCTTGCCCCCCGATTGCCAGCGTTTCTTGCCACGCACCCGGGCATCACCATCAATCTGCTCACGCGCCTGCAGCCCTTTGACTTTCAAATGGAACATGTGGATGCCGCCATCCATTACGGCCTGCCCGACTGGCCGGGAGCCCATCTGGATTTTCTGATGTCAGAAACGGTGGTGCCGGCCTGTAGCGTCGGCATGCGCGAGCACTATCGGTTTGAGACGGCCGCGGATTTGCTCAAGGCCCCCTTGCTGCATCTGGTTTCGCGGCCAGATGCGTGGGAGCGCTGGTTCGGCGCCAACGGCGTGGAAAACGTGCGTATTCACGGCATGTTGCTTGACCAGTTTGCACTGATTACGCAAGCCGCCATTTCCGGCCTTGGGATTGCGCTGCTGCCCACCTTCCTGTTCAAGCAGGAGCTGGAGCGGGGTGATCTGGTTCTGGCGCTGGACTCGCCCTGCACGAATACGGAAGCCTATTACCTGGCATGTCCAGCGGGACGCGGTGACTATCCCCCCCTGCTCGCGTTTCGGCAGTGGCTGCAGGAAGAAATCGGTCGTGAACGCGCCCCGGCCTGACGCCGGGGCCTCAGGCGGCCCCTGCGATGTTAGGGGCTTGCCCGCACCAGAGCGAGAGACTGCTCGGCAATAACCCGTTCCTCATTGGTAGGAATGACCAGAACCCTGACCGGGCTGTCGTCTGTGGAAATGACGGTTTGCCCCTTCTGGTTACGTATCGGATCAATTTCCACTCCCAGCCATTCCAGGTGCTGCGCAATGCCTGCACGTATGGACGGGCTGTGCTCGCCAATACCTGCTGTAAACACCAAGGTATCGAGCCCCTTCAGGGCCACGCATAAGCCAGCCAGGTTCTCGGCCGTGTGGTAACAAAAGTATTGCACGGCCAGTTTGGCTCGCGGATCATCGGACGCCTCCAGTGCCCGCATATCAGCCTGTTCGCCCGACAGGCCTTTCAGACCGGATTGGGTGTAGAGCACGGACTGAATCTCGTCGTGATCCATGCCCTGCTCCAGCATCCACAAGACCACGCCGGCGTCCAGACGTCCAGGCCGTGTGCCCATCGGCAAACCATCGAGTGCGGTAAACCCCATGGTGGTATGCACGCTGCGCCCTTCTTTCAGGGCACAGGCCGAAGCGCCCGAGCCCAGATGAGCCACGACCACCCGCCCATCGGCCAGCTCGGGAAACTCCTGTCGCAGGTGCTGTGAAATATAGTGGTAGGACAGGCCGTGAAACCCGTAGCGGCGCACACCCTGCTCAAAGAAACGTTCCGGCAAGGCGAAATGCTGCAAATAAGGTACATGCCCCTGATGGAACGCCGTGTCCAGACAGGCCACCTGAAAAATTTCCGGATAGTGCTCGAAAATCACTCGCACTGGAGCCAGATTGTTCTGCTGATGCAAGGGAGCCAAGGGTGAAAGACTGTCCAGATAGGCCAGAACCTGCGGCGTCAGGGGCACGCTTTTGTCGTAACGCGCACCGCCATGCACGATACGGTGACCCACCGCAATGGGCCGACCCTCCACATGCTCCAGTAACCAGCGTGCCACCAGCGCTTGGGCTGTGTGCAAATCTCTGGCCTGCTCAGCGGCCAGATCCTGCTTGATCAGGGACTGCCCTTGCGCATTCTTGACCTTGAAAGCGGGCTGGGTACTGCCAATGCCCGAGACCTGGCCGCCAAACTCAAAGTCAAGCTGGTCGCCCGGCTGAACCTGGTACATATGAAACTTCAGGCTGGAGCTGCCCGCATTAACAACCAGAATCTGCTCGCTCATGAATGCTTGGCCTCCAAGGCAACTTTACGCTCCAGATAGCCGGCATAAATACTGGCCACCGCGCACGAGGCCAAACGGGTCTGTGCACTGTCGGCGCGACTGGTCAGAATAATGGGCACACGCGCGCCCATCACAATACCGGCTGCCTGCGCACCGGATAGAAAAGTCAAATTCTTGGCCAGCATATTGCCCGCTTCCAGATCGGGGGCCACCAGAATCTGCGCCTTGCCCGCCACTGGCGACACAATACATTTGATGCGTGCCGCCTCGGGGCTGATGGCATTGTCCAGCGCCAAGGGGCCGTCCAACACCGCCCCGGTAATCTGGCCGCGGTCGGCCATCTTGCACAAGGCGGCGGCTTCCAGCGTGGTCGGGATTTTTTCCGTCACCTGCTCGACGGCAGACAGGATGGCCACCAGCGGTGTACCCAGCCCCAGTCCATGGTGCAGATCAATGGCGTTTTGCACAATGTCCGCCTTGGTGCTCAAGTCCGGAAAAATATTGATGGCGCCATCGGTCACGAACAAAGGCTCGGGGTAACGGGGCACGTCCATAATAAAAACATGGCTCAGACGGCGTCCCGTGCGCAAACCCTTGCCCCCGGTACACAGCACGGCCTGAATCAGCTCATCGGTATGCAGGCTGCCCTTCATCAGCAGTTGCGCCCGTCCGGCCAGCACCTCTTGCACCGCCCGCTCGGCCGAGGCATGGCTGTGAGGCGTATCAATCAAGGTGATTCCTTCCAGACTCAAACCATGTTGCGCCGCCACGGCATGCAAACGAGCCTGCGGTCCCACCAATACGATATCGAACAGACCTTGTGCCCGAGCCTGCAAGGCTGCCCCCAAAGACACGTCGTCGCAGGGATGAGCCACCACACAAATCCGCTTGGGCTCTTTGCGAGCTTGCTCGATCAATCGGGAATAGTGACTGGACGGCGCGGTGCAATCCGCCGCCTCTGCGGTCGCACTCAAGCCAGCAGGGTGATTCATGATAGAGGACTCCTTGAAGTTAAAGGAAGGCTAACTCAACACTAAACCATTTATTCGCCCGTCTGTCTTTGACGGCGAACAGGGAAACTTCAATATTTTTACCTCTATTCATTTCAGGCCAGTACGGCTGAGACATCGAGATTACAGATTTAAAAAATCCGGTTTGGCGTTGACCAGACCGGATTTGTATTGCGTGGGGAGGTATCCACGGACCTTGTCCCGTTTCCAAGAACTCAGGACTTGAAATTACAGACCTAATTCACTCAAACCGGGATGATCGTCGGGGCGACGCCCCAAAGGCCAATGGAACTTGCGCTCGGACTGGGCAATAGCCACATCGTTAATACTGGCATGCCGTACCGCCATGTAGCCATGCTCATCAAATTCCCAATTTTCATTTCCATAACTGCGCCACCATTGCCCGTATTCATCCTGCCATTCATACGCAAAGCGCACCGCGATTCTGTTTTCATGCCAGGCCCATATTTCTTTGATCAAACGATATTCACGCTCTTTTTGCCATTTACGTTCTAAAAAAGATTGGACCTGATCGCGTCCCTGCGGAAATTCGCTGCGATTGCGCCAGCGCGTATCCACGGTATAAGCCTGCGAAACCTTGACCGGGTCACGGCTATTCCAGGCATCCTCTGCTGCGCGTACTTTCTGACGGGCGCTGTCCAGATCGAAGGGAGGCAAGGGAGGACGTTTATCCATGGTGATCTCCTAGAAAACAAGGGTGTAGCGGACAGTCTAACGGCAAAACGTAAGCGGTCTTTTACGGACTATCCTCTGCCCCGGGCGCACGCTCAAAACTGGCCACCAGAAAATCGATAAAGGCCTGCACCCGAGCCGGGCGCGAGCGGCCAGGCGGAGTGAGCAAATGCAAAGTCAGGCTGGGCAGATCCCATTGCGGCAAGACCACCTCCAGCAAACCTTGCTCGACCAGGTCACCGAGCAGAAACTGCGGCAGCACGGCCAAGCCCAGCCCCTGCAGCAACGGCGCCATCAAGGCCTGGGCATTATTGACCTGCAAGCGGCAAGGCACCGTTTGCGAGTAGTGCTCGGCCCCTTGCTGAAAGCGCCAGACGCTGCCTCGTCGCTCGTAGGCATAGCGCAGACTGCTGTGCCGGGCCAAATCGCTGGGGTGCGCCGGCCTGCCATAGTTGGCCAGATAGGCAGGGGCCGCGACCAAACGCAAACGCAGATTGCACAATCGACGCACTAAAAGACTGGAATCGTCCATCGTGGAGATGCGCAAGGCCATGTCAAAGCCCTGCTCGACAATATTGACCTGGGCATCATTAAAGTGCAGATCCAGCAACACCGCGGGGTGCTGCTTCATAAAGGCTGGCAGCAAAGGCGCCAGATGCTCGAGCCCAAAAGACATGGGCGCCGCAATCTTTATCCGCCCTTGCAGGCTTTCCCGCTGATCGCGCGCCAGCGCTTCAGCACCTTGCCCAGCGGCCAACACGGTTTGCGCCTGCTCCAGGCTGGCCAGACCGGTCTCTGTCAGAGATAGACGCCGAGACGTGCGGTGAAACAAAGAAATATTCAGCTGCTTTTCCAGCCGGGCGATGGCCTTGGAGACAGTGGGCTGCGACAGGCCCAACACCTCGGCTGCCTGGGCAAATGAGCCGGTTTCAGCGACAGTGGCAAAAATCGCCCAGGCCTGAAGATCGGGGAGCGTTTTCATGTAATTTTTGGAATAAATACTATGCTATTGATTCTATTTTATTACGCCCACAAGCGGCCTAGAATGTTTTTCAATACGCAAAATCAAGGAGCGCATCATGATTGAACGTCGGCCTTTTAATGAACTGGGCGGCGCCAACCACGGCTGGCTGGACGCCAAGCACCATTTTTCCTTTGCCAATTATTACGATCCCGCCCGGATGGGCTGGGGGACGCTGCGTGTCTGGAACGATGACACCATCGCCTCCAATACCGGTTTTCCCCCTCACGATCATGCTGACATGGAAATCATCACGTATGTGCGTGAAGGGGCCATCAGCCACCAGGATAGCCTGGGCAACAAAGGGCGCACCGAAGCAGGCGATGTGCAGGTCATGAGTGCCGGCACCGGTATCCGGCATGCCGAGTACAACCTGGAAAGTGTCACAACCCAGATTTTCCAGATCTGGATTCAGCCAGCGCGTCGTGGCCTGCCTCCCGCATGGGGTGCCAAACCTTTTCCCAAAGCGGAGCGCTCGGGTCAGTTTGTGGCCTTGGCCAGCGGTTTTGACAGTGACACGGAAGCCTTGCCCATTCGTGCCCAAGCCCGGGTACTGGGAGCGACCCTGCAAAAAGGTCAGCGCACCAGCGTATCGCTGCCAGCCGGCCATCTGGCCTATCTGGTGCCTGCCAAAGGACGGGTTTTGGTCAATGGACTCGAATTAAATGCCCGTGACGGGGCCGCGATCCGCCAGGAAACGTCCCTGGATATTCAGGCGCTGGACGATGCAGAGCTGGTATTGGTTGAAACAGCACCATAAAAAAAGTGGTCGCAGCCTGCCAAGGGGGGGCCACGACGGCTCCCCCCTTCTTTATTGACACGAGGGACACCGTTAGCGGCAGGACTGGTTCTGCTTTGGGGTTTAAAGCGGGCTGATACTTCCCCGCAGTCTGTTCCTGCAAGCGCCTAATTACCTGCCCAGTCTCGAAAAAGATGCATAAAGCAGATCAAAACGTCCTCTTTTGCACGATTAAAGTGTTTGTTCTCAAGCATCAAACGTTTGTCACACGGCAATATCGTTACAATTGTTGTAACGCCGGTTTTTAACCTTTTTTATTGCACGTCACTTACCGTGTCCTCACCCAATCAGTATTTCGTTCTGATCGTCCCTGCCTGTGCGGCTTTGCTGGGCATCGCCATGATCTACTGCTGGAGCCGCCTGCGCGATCACCGTTATCTGCTTTGGATTGCCAGCGGTTATATCGCCACCGCCATTCCCATGGGCATTCACAGCCTGATGCCCACCGAGCTGCTGGCCCGCTGGACCCTGCCCTTATCTTCCATGTATCTGCTGGGGGTATGGGCAATGGCCCAAGGGGTGGCCTTACGCTTTGGAGGGCGCAGTCATGTCGGCGGGGCCTGCCTGATCATGGCCACGACCTTGGGCCTGCTCTTTTATTTTTCCCGCGTCGATGATCAACTGTGGCTGCGTTTGCTGATCCTGAATTCGGGCCTGGCCTTGCTGGTTGCCTTGCCGGCCAAAACCATCCTGTATGGACACGCACCCACTCTGCCCCTTCGTACCTTGCTGCGGGCCTCCTACCTGATCGTACTGATCTATGCCTTTATCCGCGTTGCCATTTTGGCGACCGTCATTCCCCATGATGGGCAATTGGAACTGACTCGCTCGGGCTTTTGGCTGCTCATGCTGGCAACCAATATGTTCATCAGCATCTGGCTGGCGCTAGCCATCCTGACCAGCACGGCCATGTCCATTGTTCAGACGCTGGACCATGAACGCAGCCGGGACCCGCTGACGCGTCTGCTCAACCGCCGTGCTTTTTTTGAACAGGTCAAAAAACGCCTGGAACTGTATGGTCACAACGGCTGGGCCGTGCTGACCTGCGATCTGGACCATTTCAAGTCACTCAATGACACCTGGGGACATGCCGCTGGTGACCGGGCCCTGAGGGAATTCGGAGCCTTGCTGGCTCGGACGGTCCGACAAGACGATCTGGCAGCCCGCTTCGGCGGCGAAGAGTTTGTCATGCTGATACGCAGCACCAGCCTGCATACGGCCGTCCTGGTGGCCGAGCGCCTGCGCAGCAGTGTGATGAATCTGCCCATTGCCGCTACCGCCCATACGCTGACAGCCAGCTTCGGAGTCGTGCAGCTCAACAGCAATGGCGACATCAACCAGGCGATTGAACAGGCAGACCGGCTTTTATACGAGGCCAAACATGCTGGCCGCAACAAGGTCATTTGGCGAGCAAGCTAAGCCCAGTCCTGTGCTTGCTGATACCCTTAACGTCTCTTTTTATTCAAGACAGCCCTTATAGAGGCTGATTGATTTCACGATCACAGGCAGGGGCCAGTACCGGCCCCCAGGAGAGACTCCATGGCATTGACCGAACTTAGCGCCAGCGAACTGCTGGCAGGGCTGGAAAAGCAGCAATTTAGCGCCCGCGAAATTGCAGAAGAGCTGCTGCAGCAATCCCAGAAAATGGCCCATCTGGGCGGTCTGGCGCACCTGGACCCGGCGCTGTTTTATCAGCAGGCCGATCAATCCGACGCACGCCGCGCCCGTGGCCAGGCTCTCGCCCTGGACGGCGTACCACTGGTGTTGAAAGACAACCTGAACACCACCGACATGCCCACCACCTCCAGCACGGGCGCGCTACAAGGCCGTTTTCCTCTCCAGGATGCGCAGATTGTCAGCCAATTGCGTCAGGCTGGTGCCGTCCTGCCGGCCAAAGCCGTGATGCATGAGCTGGCCTTTGGCATTACCACCAACAATGCCACCACAGGTCCGAGCCGCAACCCGTATGATCCCAACCGCATTCCCGGTGGTTCGTCTGGCGGTACGGCTACCGCCGTTGCTGCCCGTCAGTTTCCCGCTGGCCTGGGCACCGATACCGGCGCCTCGGTCCGTTTGCCTGCCTCCCTGTGTGGCTTGTACGGCTTTCGTCCCACGGTAGGCCGATACTCGGGCCAGGGCATTGTGCCCCTGTCTCCCACCCGCGATACGGCAGGCCCCATGACGCGCAGCCTGGCGGACATCAGTTTGCTGGACTCCGTTCTGTGCCAGAAAGCCCCCTCCCTCATTGCCACGCCGTCCTTGAAAGAACTGCGTCTGGGCGTGCCGCGTGATAGTTTCTGGAAAAATCTGGATGCGGGCGTGGCTAAGGTCACCCTGGCATTCCTGGATGATCTGCAAAAAGCCGGGGTGACCTTGGTAGAGGTCGACCTGTCGCCACTATTGGCCCGGAATGCCCGTGTAGGCATGCCGATTGTGCTGTACGAGACCTTGCAGACCTTGCCTTTATACCTGGCTGAAAACAAGTACGGCATTGGGCTTGACGAGCTGATTGCGGGCATCAACAGCCCCGACGTGAAGGAAATCTTTGATGCCATAACGGGCGACTACACCATCAGCCAAGAGGCTTATGAAGAAGCTCTGAACCTTGACCGCCCCCTGATGCAGCAAGCTTACACCGACCTTCTGCGCAGCTCCGACATCAGCGGCCTGATCTTCCCGACGACTCCTCTGACAGCCTGCCCGATCGGCGACGATGAAACCACCCTGCTCAACGGCAAGGCGGTGCCTACCTTCAATACCTATATTTCCCGCACGGATCTGGGCTCCAACCTGGGCGCACCGGGCATCTCTTTGCCTGTCGGCCTGTCGACAGGTTTGCCGGTAGGCATATTGGTCGAGGCCGATATTGGCGCGGACGATCACTTGCTGGCCCTGTGCCGGGCTATCGATCCGTTGTTGCCAGCGACACCCGCGCCAGATTTGAGCGCAGGCGCAAGCACGGTCTGAACCTGTGGGGAGCGACGCCTGTAGCCTGGCAGGACGTTGAAGCAAATTGAAAGAGGCCCCGCCCGATCTGCCCTGACATGAATAAACGCGTATGCTGAAGGGGGACGAACCGCAAAGCAGGATGCTGACGCTTGCCGTCGCCAGGCCTTTGTGTCCCCTGAAGCTCCACGCCCCAGGACAAATATGTAACAACACGACCCGGGTGCTCTTGAAATTAGAAAAGTCGTCCCTATAATTAGCACTCGAAGGGGCAGAGTGCTAAAACGCCTCGCCCCCAAAATCGGACCAACAACTAAAGTCATCTTAAACAGGAGTTTCTCCATGGCACTGCGTCCTTTGAACGATCGCGTGATCGTCAAGCGTCTGGACAACGAACGCACCACCGCTTCCGGTATCGTTATCCCCGAGAGCGCGACTGAAAAGCCCGATCAAGGCGAAATCCTGGCCGTTGGCCCCGGCAAGAAAACCGAGGACGGCAAGGTTCTGGCGCTGGACCTGAAGGTCGGCGACAAAGTTCTGTTTGGCAAGTACTCCGGCCAATCCGTCAAGATCGACGGCGAAGAGCTGCTGGTGATCCGCGAAGAAGAAATCTTCGCCGTGATCGAATAAGTACCGCCAACGAAAATTCAATAGGATTCAAACCATGACTGCAAAACAAGTTTACTTCGGCGACGACGCACGCACCCGCATCGTACGCGGCGTCAATGTTCTGGCTAACGCTGTTAAGACCACCATGGGCCCCAAAGGCCGCAACGTTGTTCTGGACCGCTCCTTTGGCGCTCCTACCGTGACGAAAGACGGGGTGTCCGTTGCCAAGGAAATCGAACTGAAAGACAAGTTCGAGAACATCGGTGCTCAACTGGTTAAAGAAGTTGCTTCCAAAACCTCCGACAACGCCGGTGACGGTACCACGACCGCTACGGTTCTGGCCCAGGCCATCGTTGAAGAAGGCCTGAAGTTTGTTGCCGCCGGCATCAACCCAATGGACCTGAAGCGCGGTATCGACAAGGCTGTCAGCGTGGTGGTTGACGAACTGCGTCAACTGTCCCGTCCTTGCACCACCAGCAAGGAAATCGCTCAGGTCGGCTCCATCTCCGCCAACAGCGACCACTCCATTGGTGAAATCATCGCCAATGCCATGGACAAAGTGGGCAAGGAAGGCGTGATTACCGTTGAAGACGGCAAATCCCTGGAAAACGAGCTGGACGTAGTCGAAGGCATGCAGTTTGACCGCGGCTACCTGTCCCCTTACTTCATCAACAACGCTGACAAGCAAGTTGCTGTTCTGGACGATCCGTTTGTTCTGATTTTCGACAAGAAAATCTCCAACATTCGTGACCTGCTGCCCGTACTGGAGCAAGTTGCCAAGACCAGCCGTCCTTTGCTGATCGTTGCTGAAGACGTGGAAGGCGAAGCTCTGGCAACTCTGGTTGTGAACAACATCCGCGGCATCCTGAAGACAACCGCTGTCAAGGCTCCTGGCTTTGGCGATCGTCGCAAGGCCATGCTGGAAGACATCGCTATCCTGACTGGCGGTACCGTGATCTCTGAAGAAACCGGTATGTCCCTGGAAAAAGCGACGCTGGACGACCTGGGTCAGGCCAAGCGCATTGAAGTGGCCAAAGAAAACACCACGATCATCGACGGCGCTGGCAACGGCACCGACATCGAAGCACGCGTGAAACAGATCCGCGTCCAGATCGAAGAGTCCACCTCCGACTACGACCGTGAAAAACTGCAAGAGCGCGTGGCCAAGCTGGCTGGCGGTGTTGCCGTGATTCGCGTGGGCGCTGCCACCGAAGTCGAAATGAAAGAGAAGAAAGCCCGCGTTGAAGACGCCCTGCACGCAACTCGCGCAGCCGTCGAAGAAGGTATCGTTCCTGGTGGTGGCGTTGCACTGATCCGTGCTCGCGCTGCTGTTGCCGAACTGAAGGGCGACAACACCGATCAGGACGCCGGCATCAAGCTGATCCTGCGTGCTATCGAAGCTCCTTTGCGCACCATTGTGACCAACGCCGGCGAAGAAGCCAGCGTGGTTGTGAACCAAGTGGCCAGCGGCACCGGCACCTACGGCTACAACGCCGCTACCGGCGAGTACGGTGACCTGGTCGAGCAAGGCGTCCTGGACCCCACCAAGGTAACTCGCACTGCCCTGCAAAACGCAGCGTCGATCGCCAGCCTGTTGCTGACTACCGAAGTGGCTGTTACTGAAATCGTGGAAGACAAGCCTGCTGCAGCCATGCCTGACATGGGCGGCATGGGCGGCATGGGTGGCATGGGCGGCTTCTAAGCCATCTATCCGTACCCCGGTCCGGGCAGAAATTGATCACTTCTGCCCTGATCGCTACGCTTTTAGTTCAAAAACCGGATGGATTTTTCCATCCGGTTTTTTTTCGTTCAAGCAAACCCCTATAATCAGGGCACTTCAATCTGCAGCTTCCTTCATGTCAGACTCTCCGTTCAAAAGCAAAGGTGGTTTGGGCCGCCTATTCAATGCCTTGCGCTACTCCGGCCAAGGTCTGGCTGCCGCCCTGCGCCATGAGGCTGCCTTTCGTCAGGAACTGGCGCTGGCCGTCATCCTGACACCGCTGGCATTCTGGCTGGGAGAAAGTCCCGTGCAGATTCTGGTCCTGCTGGCCACACTGGTCTTTGTGCTGGTGGTCGAACTGTTGAACTCGGCTCTGGAGGCATTGGCCGACTCCATTACCCTGGAGCATCACCCCTTGATCGGACGGGCCAAGGACCTGGCCAGCGCCGCCGTCCTGCTATCCCTTATTTTTGCTGGCGCCGTCTGGCTCAGCTTTTTATATAGCCGTTTACTTTCCTGATTCCCATGACATTCATAGAAAAACTGAACCGTGCCTGGACGGACAACCAATCCATGTTGATGGTGGGTCTGGACCCGGACCCTGCCCGTCTGCCTTTGGAGCTGGCCGGCAAACCCGGAGCGATTTACGAATTTTGCAAGGCGATTGTGGATGTTACCGCCGACTACACCTGTGGCATCAAACCGCAGATCGCCTACTTTGCCGCCCAGGGCGCCGAGGATCAGCTGCAAGACCTGTGCGACTACATCCGCAACCGCTACCCCCATCTGCCCATCGTGCTCGATGCCAAGCGCGGAGACGTAGGCTCAACGGCAGAGCAGTATGCTCGCGAAGCCTTTGAGCGCTATCGCGCAGACGCCGTCACAGTCAGTCCTTATATGGGTTTTGATTCCGTCGAGCCTTATCTGGAACACCAGGACAAGGGCGTAATCGTGCTGTGCCGTACCTCCAACCCCGGTGGTTCTGACCTGCAATTCATGGAAATGGCTGACGGCACTCCCTTGTATCTGCATGTAGCCAGCCTGGTCGCAGAGAAGTGGAACACGAATGGTCAATGTGCTCTGGTGGTTGGCGCCACCTTCCCTGAAGAAATTGGCAAAGTACGTGCCCGGATTGGTGATATGCCATTGCTGGTACCTGGCATCGGCGCGCAAGGAGGGGATGTAGTCGCCACCGTGGCCGCTGGCATGGACTCACAAGGCAACGGCATGATGATCAATTCCTCGCGTGCCGTCCTTTACGCCAGCCGCAGTGATGACTGGCGGGACGCCGCACAGGCCGCCGCCATTGCCACACGCAATGCCATTAACGATGCCCGCAATAAACAACGCTGAACCCTGTATCTCGCCACTTGTTAAAGCAACAGGCAGCCGGTGCCTCAGCCCAGGCACCGGACCGCAGCGACAATCGCGAAAATAAGGACAGAAATGATGGGGACTGTGGTGGCGACCGAGACAAGGACAGGAATCGCGCCAGCCACCCTCTATCAATAAAAAAGCCCTGTTCATCGAGATACCATCTCGATGAACAGGGCTTTTCACCAGGCGCTCGATTCAGCCAAGCGAAGGCTGCTGTTTTTCACGCCACTGTTTCAGCTCAGGACTCTGAGCGCCCAGCAGACTCTCCAACGCCTGATCGGTATGCTCCCCCAGCTGGGGCGGAGCCATGCGATAAGAGACCGGGCTATCCGAAAAACGCATGGGGCTGGCTGTCATGCTGACTTTTCCCGCCTGACTATGGCCCAGCTCAATACGCATCTTGCGGGCCTGCACCTGCGGGTGCGAGAACACCCCATGCAGGTCATTGATCGGCCCGGCTGGCACGCCAATCTTGTCCAGAGCTTCCAGCCAATAAGCACTAGGATGCTTCTGCATTGCGGCGCTCAGGATTTGCTCCAGCTCATCACGGTGCTTGACCCGCTGACTGTTAATGTTGAAACGCGAATCCTCAACAATCTCCGGGTGACCAATCGCTTCGCAGTAAGCCGCGAACTGACGGTTATTACCGATGGCCACAATGATGTGACCATCTTCTGTCGGAAACACCTGATACGGCACCAGATTCTGGTGGGCGTTGCCTGCCCGCCTGGGTGCCTGCCCGCTGACTAGATAGTTCATATTCTGGTTTGCCAGCATGGCAACCTGACAATCCAGCAGGGCTATATCAATATGCTGCCCCAGGCCGCTGCGCGTGCGCTCGAACAAGGCAGCCAGAATGCTGCTGGTGGCATACATGCCCGTCATCAGGTCCGCCACGGCAACCCCCGCCTTCTGGGGGCCACCACCGGGCTTGTCATCACGCTCGCCCGTCAGGCTCATCATGCCACCCATGGCCTGGATCATGAAGTCATAACCCGGACGCTCGGCATACGGACCTGTCTGGCCAAACCCGGTAATCGAGCAATAAATCAGGCGAGGGTTGATTGCTTTCAAGCTGGCGTAGTCCAGCCCGTATTTAGCAAGGCCACCCACCTTGAAGTTCTCCACCAAAATGTCGCATTCCCGTGCCATGGCACGCACCACGTCTGCCCCTTCCCGGCTGGCAATGTCCAGACTGATCGACTGCTTGTTACGGTTGGCCGACAAGTAATAGGCCGCCTCAGCCGTATCTTCCCGATCGGGGGTCTGCAAAAAGGGAGGGCCCCAGGCGCGCGTGTCATCACCCGTTTCGGGACGCTCGATCTTATATACATTGGCCCCCAGGTCCGCCAGGTTCTGCGTACACCAGGGACCGGCCAGAATCCGGGTCAGGTCCAGAACCCGGATTCCCTCCAAGGGGGCGGGACGCCTAGCATCACAGGGCTGCTGATCGCTCACGTTACAGTGCTCCATTTAACAACCATTAGTCCAGCGTGATATTGGCTTGCTTGATCAGACTGCCCAGCTTCTCGTTCTCCTGTTGCAGAAACGCGGCGTACTCGGCAGGAGTGGACGACTTGATCTCCACGCCTTGGCGGCGAAACGTTTCCACAAACTCGGCATTCTGGCTGACGACTTTCATGGACTGGCTCAAACGCTCCACAATTTGGGCCGGGGTGCCGCTGCTGACATGAAAACCAAACCAGGCCGTCACGTTATAGCCCTGGTCCAGACCCAGTTCCGCAAACGTGGGGACCTCTGGCAACAACGAGGAACGCTCGGGCCCGGACACGGCCAAGGGACGCACCGTATTGGCGTTGATATGCGTGATCGCCGTTCCCATGCTGTCGAACATGAAAGAGATGTGACCACCGAGCAGATCTGTCATCGCAGGCGCACTGCCTCGGTAGGGAGCGTGAATCACATCAATATCCGCCATCGTGGTGAAAGCCGCTGCCGACAGGTGCGAGGAGGAACCGTTGCCAAAGGAAGCGTAGGTCAATTCTTCAGGATGGGCGCGAGCATACTGAATAAGCTCTTGACCGGACTTGAAGGGGCTTTGCTGAGCGTTCACCACCAACACGTTCTGACCTTCCGCCACCAAGGACACCGCCGTTAAATCCTGCTCAGGCTTGTAAGGCAATTTCTTATAGAGATGGTTATTGACGACGGCCTGACCCACTGCCGCGAGCAGCACGGTGTAGCCGTCGGGCGCGGATTTGGCAACAAAGTCCGTGGCAATAATTCCACTTGCGCCAGGCTTGTTTTCCACGATGATGATCTGACCCAGGTCCTCGGACATTTGCTGTGCGACACCGCGCGCAATCACATCAGTGACCCCACCCGGCGTAAAAGGCACAACCAAACGAATGGGCTTGTCGGGGTACGCCGCCTGAGCACTCAGCGCTGTGAGCAAAACACCTACTCCGGCTAGAAACGGAACCCATTTATGGGTCAGAACATTCTTCATGTATCACTCCAAACTTATTTTGTTCGATAATCGAACTTGATTATTAAATTGCTAAGTCTTGTTTTTTTTACAATTTATCATCGATAATTCTCGACAATCCCAACAAGTTCGTTAATCGAACAAAACAAATTTGGCCCCTTCATCTCGCCATGACAAAAACCAAAGAAAGCGCCCCCGCCACCATCAACTACAAAGGCGATCCAGACTATATGCAGTCACTGGCCCGTGGCCTGCAGGTTATTACCGCTTTCTCTGACCGCAGGCGACCCTTGCGCGCCGCTGAAATTGCCTTGAAGACCGGCTTGGCACGGGCCGTGGTACAGCGCTGTCTCTATACCTTGCAGGCGCTGGGCTATGCCGAACAGGATGGGCCGTTCTGGAAGCTGCGCCCGGCCATTTTGCAACTGGGCCATGCCTATTTTTCGTCAACCTCAATCGTCAGTCTGGCCCAGCCCATACTGGACGATTTGAGTGACAGGGTCGGGGAAACCTGCGCCTTGGCGTTGCTGGACGGGGACGAAATTCTGTATCTGGCGCGCGCCCAGCGGCAACGCGTGCTGACGGTCTCTCTGGGCCTGGGAAGTCGTCTGCCCGCGCATTGCACCTCGATCGGACGCATGATGCTGTCCCAGCTGCCACAAAGCAGGTTGGAGGCATATCTGGAACTGGCGCCGTTCAAAATCATGACGCAATACACCGCCCATACGCGCGAAGCCTTGCTACGCGAATTAAAGCAGGTTCAGGAGAAAGACTATTCCCTGATCAAGGAGGAGCTTGAACTGGGTTTGACGGCCATAGGCGTTCCCGTACGCAGCGCCAGCGGACGCGTCGTAGCGGGAATGAGCATCAGCATCAAGGACTGGCAGGACTCGGAAGAAAAGCTGATCGAACGCTGCCTGCCAGAACTTCGTTCGAGCGCCCGGCAGCTGGGTTTGATGCTGCCGGCCTGACGCAGAAATCAGGCGGGATTGAGCATGGTCAGCGCACTGGTCAGCGCATATTCCACGGCCTGCTGACGGATTTGCGCCCGGTCGCCGTTAAAGATGCGGGCAGAAGCACGGGTCACAATCCCATCGCCACGGCGCTGGGCAAAGCCAAAGCACACCAGTCCGACCGGTTTGCCGGGGGTCGCGCCATCCGGGCCGGCAATGCCGGTTGTCGAAATCGCCAGTTCTGCATCCGCGCTGGCTTCGAGCGCACCGGCTGCCATTTCCATGGCGGTCTCTTCGCTGACAGCCCCGAAACGATCGAGGGTTTCCTGGTTGACGCCCAGCTCCTGCACCTTGGCCTTGTTGCTGTAGGTCACCAGGCCGCGTTCAAACCAGGCGCTGGAACCGGGCAAGTCTGTCAGGGCTGCGGCCAGCAGGCCGCCCGTGCAGGATTCGGCACAGGCCACCATCCAGCCACGATCGTTAAGGGCTCGCCCCAAGGCCAGGGCGGCGTTGCCGTGCTCGTGTTCGCTCATGAGAAAACTCCAAAACGTACCAGAACCGCCATCACCAACAAGGTGTACGCTGCGGCCAGCAAATCATCCCACATCACGCCAAAGCCGTTATGCAAACGGCGATCAAAATAGCGGATAGGCGCAGGCTTGAGAATATCAAAGAAACG
The DNA here is from genome assembly GCF_019343455.1 of Alcaligenes ammonioxydans. Lineage (NCBI taxonomy): Bacteria > Pseudomonadati > Pseudomonadota > Betaproteobacteria > Burkholderiales > Alcaligenaceae > Alcaligenes > Alcaligenes ammonioxydans. The sequence goes on from NZ_CP049362.1 coordinate 2,975,222, forward strand.
AAATAACGCGAATGCAATTGCCTGCGCCAGCCAGGTCTGCGGGATCAGCCACAACACCAGCCAGAACGCCACCATCTCATCCCAATTCATGCCACTGTGGTCAGACACGCCCAGATCGTAGCCGGTACGGTGACAGGCCCAGCAGCCCAGAAAAAAGGAAACGGACAGAAAAAGGGCCATATGGGTATCAGTCAGCACGTGCAGACCCAGAACCCACAAAACCCAGGCCAGCACTGTGCCCCAGGTGCCCGGCCCCGGGCGCAATACCCCCGTGCCACCGCCAAAGGCGATCAGACGCCAGGGTTTTTTCACGACCCAATCCAGGGTGGGACGTTGAATAGGATTCAATGAAGGGTCCGGAAAGGTGCTCATGACACAGCCTCAGCCACCAAAATGATCAAAACCGCCCTGGGCAGGAGCAGGATGCAAGCCCTGTTGATCACGCACATACACCCCGCTGCCACGCTGCATGGTGCCCACGCGGCTTAGCGGCACACCCTCGCGCTGGGCCAGTGCCATGACGGACTCTCTTTGCTCGGGCGCTGCCGTAAAACAAAGTTGAAACACATCACCCCCCACCAGTGCCGCTTCGCGTTGCAAGGAGGCAGGCAGTCCCAGCAAGGCGCGGTCCAGCGGCAAGGCATCCCAATCCAGATGAGCGGCGCATTGGCTGGCTGTGGCGATATGCCCCAGATCCTGAACCAGACCGTCGGAAACATCAATGGCGGCGTGAGCCACGCCTGCCAGAGCATGCCCCAGACGATAGGGCGGCCAGGGCTGCTCCAAGGCTGCGCGGCTGGCAGCCAGACGCGCAGGGTCTGCCGCCAAACGTCCTTGCAGCAGACGCAAGGCAATGTCTGCTGCCCCCAAGGTACCCGTCAGCCAGATATCGTCACCTGGCCGGGCCGCGCTGCGCCGCAACGCCTGCCCCGCTGGGACTTCGCCCAGTACCGTAATGCTGATCACGACCCCTTGCCGGCTGCGCGTGGTATCGCCACCTATCAAAGGGCATTGCGCCTGATCGGCCAGTTGGAATAAACCAGCGGAAAAGGCCTCTAACCATGGGGGACGGACGTCAGGCATGGACAAGGCCAGCAGGCACGCCCGTGGCTTAGCTCCCATGGCACCCAGATCCGACAGATTCACCGCCAGCGCTTTGTGGCCGAGCAAGAAAGGGTCGACGTCGGCAAAGAAATGCTGACCTTCGATCAGAAGGTCCACGCTGCTGGCCAGTTGCCAGCCCGGCGTCGGTGTAAAGAGGGCGCAGTCATCGCCCACTCCCAAATAGCCTTCGGGAGCGGGACGATTGAAATACTGCTGGATAAGACCGAACTCGTTCAGCACGGCGCGCCCTGCTTTAGCGGCGGGCCTGCTTGGCGACTTCAGGGGCGCGTACGTCGGCAGCCAGTTTGTCCAGCACGCCGTTCACGAATTTGAAGCCATCGGTACCGCCAAAGGATTTGGCCAGTTCAACCGCTTCATTAATGGCAACACGGTAAGGCACTTCAACGTGATGCACCAGTTCGTAGCTGCCAATCAGCAAGATGCCGTGTTCAATGGGAGAGAGCTCTTCCAAAGGACGGTCCACGTACGGCAAAAAGCGCTCGCGCAGCACGGGGGCCTCGCGCATGACGCCAAACAGCAGGGTTTTGAACCAGGCTGCATCGGCTTCGCCAAACTCCTCGTCACCGCGGATATGGGCGTCGATGGAGGTGGCTTCCTGCAGGCCATCAGCGCCTCGCAACAGCCAGGAGTAGATGCCCTGCAGGGCAAATTCGCGCGAACGGCGGCGCGCGGATCGTCCGTTGGCCTTGGCGGCCGGGACTTTATTTGTCGTCGTCAAGATCTTCGTCCTCGTAATCTTCGTCCTCATCGTCGTCCAGCTCAGGCTCGAGGACGGCGATAAGATTGCCCAGTTCGACCGCTGTACGGGCGCACTCGCGACCTTTTTCAGCAGCGCGAACTTCGGCTTGTTCATCTGTGTTGGTGGTCAGTACCCCGTTGGCAACCGGGATGCCGGTGGCCAGGGAGACCTGGGTAATGGCCGACGCACTTTCGTTGCTGACCACTTCAAAGTGGTAGGTGTCGCCACGAATAACCGCGCCCAGCGCGATCAGGGCATCAAACTCGCCGGTTTCAGCCATCTGGCCCAGCGTGATGCCCAGTTCCAGCGCGCCCGGAACGGACAGAACCGTTACATCACGCTCGTCCACGCCCAAGGCTTCCAGCTCTTTCAGGCAGGCTTCCAACTCGGTCAGGCCGATGGATTCGTTGAAACGCGCACGCACAATACCGATGTGCAGACCTTCCCCATTCAGGTCAGGGGTAACAATGTAAGGATTCATGTTGGAAGCTCCGCTTAGGATTGAGAATCTGGTTCGCTATGGTAACCCGTCACGGTCAATGCAAACCCGGCCATGCTTGGCATTTTACGTGGTCGCGACATTAAACGGGCCTTGCCAACATTGAGGTCACGCAAAATCTGTGCACCAATCCCGTAGGTGCGCAGATCGTTGCGGCTGGAGCGGCCTCGTGGCGCCTGGGCCGGACTGTTCTCGCCCCAGGCCTGGATCTGCTCAAAACCATGTTCCTCGGAGCTTTGGCAGTTCATCAACAGCACCACCCCGCTGTCCGATTGGGCAACCGTACGCAGCGCCACGGGCAAGGTCCAGCTATGCCCCACATCCCCTTCGATCAGTACATCCAGAACCGTAGTCGGTTCATGCACGCGCACCAAGGTTTCCACCTCTGGCGTAATCTGGCCGTGTACCAGGGCCAGATGCAGGCCCCCGGAGGACAGGTCGCGATATGCGTGACACTCGAACTCGCCATACGGTGTCTTGACGGGCTTTTTGTGCAGGCGCTCGATCATGGATTCGTGCTCGCTGCGATATTGGATCAAGTCCGCAATCGTCCCCACCTTGATGCCGTGTTCACGAGCAAAGACCAGCAGGTCCGGCAGGCGGGCCATGGTTCCGTCCGGATTGAGCACTTCGCAAATGACAGCAGCCGGGGTCAGACCCGCCATGGCCGTCAGGTCGCAGCCCGCCTCGGTATGCCCGGCGCGCACGAGCACGCCACCCTTGGCCGCCTTCAGGGGAAAGATATGACCGGGCTGCACCAGATCCGCAGGACGCGCATCACGCGCGACGGCGGCCTGGACGGTACGGGCGCGGTCAGCGGCGGAAATACCGGTTTCCACGCCTTCCGCCGCCTCGATGGAGACGGTGAAATTGGTGCCAAAGCGCGTGCCGTTGCGCGTTGCCATCAAGGGCAGGTCCAGTTGGCGGCAACGCTCTTCAGTCAGGGTCAGGCAAACCAGACCACGGCCATGCGTCACCATGAAGTTGATCGCCTCGGCATTGACGAACTCGGCGGCCATCACCAGATCGCCTTCGTTCTCGCGGTCCTCTTCATCAACCAGAATGACCATGCGACCTGCGCGCAGTTCCTCAACAATCTCTGGAACGGGAGCGATTGGACTGGTACCCAGGTGACCAGCGTCGGACTGAATTTCTTGATTCATCGTGCTCTTTGCTCAGACAGATAATAATTAAGGCCATTTTACGACACCCGGGCCCCCGCGGGCAGCTTGATTAGTCGGTACACTTAAAGACCGTGTCAATCCGCTCCAAACCTCTATGACCGAACCCATTTTGCCTGCTCTGGACGAAAAACGTCGTCGCATCCAATCCATTGAAACAGGCTTTGGCCTGTTGAAAGTGCTGGTGGACAGTGGTCAGCCCATGATGTTGCGCGATCTGGCCACTCGGGCAGGCATGAGCTCGGCCAAGGCCCACCCTTATCTGGTCAGCTTTACCAATGTAGGACTGGTACAACAGGCGCCGGCTACCGGACTGTACGAGCTGGGGCCTTTTGCCTTGCAGATGGGGCTGGTCAGCCTGCAAAGTCAGAACCCGCTCAAGATCGCCCTGCCTGTGGTGCAGGCCTGGGCTTCGCGCATCGGGCATACCTTGGGCGTGGCGGTGCTGGGTTCGCATGGCCCCACCATGGTTCACATCAGCGAGGCCAGCTACCCCGTGCATGTGAACATGCGTTGTGGAACCGTGATGTCCATGTTGCACACGGCCACCGGCCATGTCTTTGCCGCCTGGTTGCCCCCGGAAGTGGCCCGCCACTATATCGAGCGCGAGGCGGGCGACAGCGCCGTTGTCACCAGTATCAGCCCTTTGCGCCCCGCCCCCAAAGCACTGACAGCCATGTTGGAAAAAATCCGTGAGCAAGGGGTGGCTCAGGCGTTGGGCAACCCCCTACCGGGTATTGATGCCTTGTCCGTTCCCGTGTTCGATCACTCCGGTCATATTGTGCTGGCTCTGACCAGCCTGGGCCCGAGCACCTTGTTTGATGCCAGCCTGGACAGTCCTATCCTGGCTCAGTTGCGACAGTGTGCCAGCAGCATCTCTCATCAGCTCGGTTGGCGTGACCCTTTGGACAGACCCTCTTTGTAAGCGCAGACACGCCTGCAAACATTTATACGGGGTGTCCGCACTTCAAGTTTGTTGGCTTTACATGCAAAATAAGCGTTTTATCCGCCCACCTCTTGTGGGTGACACCTCGAGTGCGATGCTGTGCTAGAACAAGAACTGAAATTTTTTGTACCCGAGAGTGCCCGTCCCGGTTTATTAGCCGCTTTTGACGCGGTACGAACGGGTAGCATTACCTTGAACGCCATCTACTTTGATACCCCCGAGCGCGAACTGGCGCTATCGGGTATCGCTCTGCGACTGCGCAAGGAAGGTGAGCAATGGGTTCAAACCGTCAAGCTGCCCGGTCCCGATACCCTGTCCCGAATTGAGATCAATCATCCTCGACCAGGTCCCGAACTGGACCTGAGCCTGTATCAGAACACCCCTGCACAGGCCGCCCTGGCCCGGCACACCGGGCAGATTCAGGCCCGCTACCAGACGCGGATACAACGTGAGCTGGCCCGAGTCAGGCAAGGACAGTCTGAACTGGAGCTGGCCTACGATGTGGGCCATATCGAATCCCAGGGCCTCAAGCTCTTGGTCAACGAACTGGAAATCGAGCTCATCAGCGGTGAAAGCCTTGCCATGTTCGAGCTCGGGCAGCGCTGGCTGTACAAGCACGGCCTGATCCTGGAAATGCGCAGCAAGTCTGAACGAGGCGATGCACTGGCCAGTCTGGTGGATCGGCGCCGAGCCAAATCCGAGAGCCTGGACTTGTCTCCCTCACAAGTGGCCGCTGCCTTGACGCGCAAGGCGTACGACCTGCCCAAACCCCATGTTGTCGACGCCAAGGACCTGGAGCAGTTCTACTGTCTGAGCGCCACCATGAGCCTGGAGCAGGTCATTCGTAATGCGGCCCTGCTGGCAGGCGTGGATGGCATCCGCCCGGACTTCGCCCGCCAGGCTGATTATCTGGCCTTGATGCGTGTGGGCCTGCGCCGTCTGCGCTCCTGCCGCAAGCTGTTCAAGATGTGGCTGTCGGCCAGTGAAGGCTATGCCAACACCCGGTTGACCCATTATTTCGGCTTGTTTGGCAAGGCACGCGATCATGATCTGGTGCATCTGGAGATCACTCCCTTGTTACTGAAAGCAGGCATGCCAGGCCCCGCTCCGCAGCCCCAACCTGCCCACCTGGAACACGACCCCGTTCAACTGGCCAGTGCCGCCGAATTCCAGTCTTTGCTGCTGAGTAATCTGCAAAGTCTGATCTGCGGCCCCACGCTGGAACTCAATGGCGTGCCGGAGCCGCAAAACCTGATCGAGGCACGCATCAGCCGCTGGTTTCAGACGATTCAGTTGCGCAGCCAGCGCTTTGCACAGATCAGCCAGGACAAACAGCATCGCCTGCGTAACCGAATCAAAAGCCTGCGTTATTGCCTGGAGTTTTTACCCAGCGCGGCCGACAAGCAAGGGTTGCACAAGGTCTTGCGCGAGTGTCAGGCCCTGATCGGAGCCGTAACGGATGTCGATGTTGCGCTGGACTGGTATGCACAACATGCCGCCAATCCCGAGCAGGCGCAGTTCGCACGTCAGTGGCTGACCCATGCTCGCCAGGGTCGTGCGGCCCATGCCCAGCATGCCCTCAATGCCTTGGATCAGCATCAGCCGCACACTGAGCTGCTGCGACGCTAAGGGCCCCGTGAGGGAAGAAACAATCCTGCAGCAGTAGCGTGCTGGGTAGCTACACGGTGAGCACGGGCGAATAGCGCAAAAAAAAACCGGCGATTCCCTTAAAAGGATATCGCCGGTTTTTTTATCAGGCGTGGACTTAGGCGTTCATACCCAGCAAGGCCGAAGCAAACTCGCGCGCCACAAACGCTTGCAGATCCTGCATACCCTCGCCCACCCCGATCCAGTACACGGGAATGGGTCGAACGCCCTGAGCACAGGCGGCAACCGCCGCCAGCGTCCCGCCTTTGGCCGTGCCGTCCAGCTTGGTGACCACCAGACCCGTCAGACCCAAGGCGGCATCAAAGGCACGAATCTGGGAGATCGCATTCTGTCCGGTATTGCCGTCCACAACCAGGAGTATTTCGTGTGGCGCCTGGCCGTCCGCCTTGCCGATGACGCGCTTGATCTTTTTGAGCTCTTCCATCAGGTGCAGTTGAGTCGGCAAGCGGCCCGCGGTATCCACCATGACCACCCCCATATCTCGGGCACGGCCCGCGTGTACCGCATCAAACGCCACGGCGGCGGGATCTCCCCCGTCCTGGGCAATCACACTGACGTTATTGCGCGCCCCCCATTCAATCAGTTGCTCACGCGCCGCCGCACGAAAGGTATCGCCCGCCGCCAGCAGGACTTTTGCGCCCTGCTCCTGAAAGGTGTGCGCCAGCTTGCCAATGGACGTGGTTTTACCCGCACCGTTAACACCGGCAATCATGACCACCAGGGGTTTGCCCGAACCGAGTGGAAAGGACTTCTCCAAGGGCTTCAAATGATCGGTCAGGATGTCACACAGAATTTGCTTGACCTGGGCTGCATCGCTGACTTTTTCCTTGCGTACACGCGCACGCAAGGCGGTAATCAGCTTTTCCGTTGCCTCCACGCCGGCATCGGCCATCAATAAGGCATCTTCCAGCTCCTCAAACAAGGTTTCATCAACCTTGGCACCGACAAACAGACTGCTCAGACTTTGACCGGTGCGCGACAAGCCCTGTTTCAACCGGGACATCCAGGAGGTTTTCACCACAGGGGCGGCGGCTTCTGGTTCTGGGGTCGGAGCTGGTTCAGGCTGTGGCGCGGGGGCCGGTGCGGGAACAGGAGCAATCTCTGGCTCTGGTTCTGGCTTTGGCTCCGGTTCAGGGATCGGTTGCACCTCGGGCTCAGGAGTCCGATCTGGCTCCGGCACAGATTGCACCTCCGGCTCAGGGGTACGAACGGGTTCAGGTACAGGCTGTACTTGCGGTTCGTAGACACGCGCAGGCTCGGGTGTCGGAACACTGGCAGGGGTCGGTTGTGGCACCTCTGGCTGCGTGGGCGTAGACTGCGAGGCAGCGCGATGTTCAGCCTGACTGGCTGCCTGGCGATCCAAAGCCACAGCAGGCGGGACTGCCGGCGTTTGAACTGGCGTGCTTTGCTCCTGCGCTACCGCAGGGGATGCGTCTGCCGCGTCAGCCTCGGGCTGGGCAGGAGAAAGCGGCTCGGTCAGCTCCGTTTGAGTGACTTGTGGCTCTGGCTTGGCCTTCTTTCTTTTAAAAAAACTGAACATACGATTTACACTAGAAAATTCTGTTGAATGACCACATTATCCGATCAAAGCGCTAATGAGAAAACATGCTGTCCGTATTGTAGGTGGGGATTATCGCCGCACACCCATTTCAGTGGTCGACGCCCCCGGTTTGCGGCCCACTCCGGATCGTGTGCGCGAGACGCTATTTAACTGGCTCAACCACTTCTGGGGCGGACAATTCAGCGACAAAAACGTGCTGGACCTGTTCGCCGGCAGTGGCGCCCTGGGGTTTGAAGCCGCCTCGCGCGGTGTCGCCTTTGTGCAAATGGTGGAGCGTCACGGGCCGGCTGTGGCCAATTTACGCGCTTTGCGCACCAAGCTGAAAGCCGAACACGTCCGCATTCATGCCGGTGACGCCCTCCATATTCTGGAGCGCAGTCAGATGCGCTACGATCTGGTCTTTGTGGACCCGCCCTTTGCACGCGACTGGATGGAACGTATCTGGCCCTTGCTGCCCAATGTGCTGGCGCCGGACGCACTGGTTTACATTGAGTCCGAAACCCCTATACAAGCCCCGGCTCAATACGGGATACTACGACAGGATAAGGCAGGGCAGGTACATTATCATTTGCTGCGATTTGCTGCGATGCAAAAAACAGTCAATAATGCCGAATTTTCCGGGACGCCTGCGCCGCTCTCCCCGGACTCCGACCTGCCAACTTGAACCCCTTACGCGGATGCACCATGATCACAGCTGTTTACCCCGGCACCTTCGACCCCCTGACCCGAGGCCATGAAGACTTGGTCAGGCGAGCCGCCAACCTTTTCGATCACGTCGTGGTCGGTGTGGCCTCCAGCCAGAACAAACGCCCCTTCTTCACGGTAGAAGAGCGTGTGGAAATTGCCTCCGAAGTGCTCAGCCACTACCCGAACGTGGAAGTAAAAAGCTTTTCGGGCCTGCTCAAGGATTTTGTGCGTGAACAAAATGGTCGCGTCATCGTACGTGGACTGCGCGCCGTCTCCGACTTTGAATACGAATTTCAAATGGCGGGCATGAACCGCCACCTGCTGCCCGAAGTCGAGACCATGTTCATGACCCCTTCGGACCAATACCAGTTCATCTCCGGTACCATTGTGCGCGAAATTGCCATCTTGGGCGGCGACGTAGGTAAATTTGTGTTCCCGTCCGTAGAGCGTTGGCTGCAAACCAAAGCCAAAGAACGCAATCAGCAAGCGGTTTCGGCGACCTGAACTCGCCCTGCACAGCGGTCCGTACTACACTGTAGGGTGACCGACGGGTCAATTCCAAAGACCACGCTTATCAGGACACTGCGCTATGGCACTGCACATTACAGAAGAATGCATCAACTGCGACGTATGTGAGCCGCAGTGCCCCAATCTGGCCATTTACATGGGCGAGGAGATCTACGAGATCAATCCCAACCTATGTACCGAGTGTGTCGGCCACTTTGATGAACCGCAGTGCGTGGTGGTGTGTCCGGTCGAATGCATTGAGGTTCACCCTCAGCACCAGGAAAGCCAGGAAACCCTGCTCGCCCGCTACCATCGACTGCAAGCCGAGTCCACTTCCTGATGGAACAGCCATAAAAAAACCCTGCTTCTGGCAGGGTTTTTTTGACTGAACGCCGCCACAGGGGGCATTTACGGGGAGGTAGCCAGACGCTTTAACAAACGTACTGGCTGGCCGATATAACGACTGAACCACTGCGCCGGCAAATCGCCCTCGTCGATCAATTGCACTGGCTGGCCGTTTTCCTGCCACATGGAAAACGAGTCAGGATCGTCTTCAATGACGTCTACCGCTATATCCAGACGCAACATGCCGGGAGCACGCAGCACCAACTGCCCAAAGCGCAGCTCCATGCTCAGTTCAGCGAGGACAGACAAGGCCTGCGCGCCCAGAACCTGCCCCTGTTCATCGCCCAGAACCCAACGCTCCTGGCATGCCAGCGCCTTGCTATCGCTGAGCGCTGGCCCCCCTTGCAAAAGACAGACCGTGTCCAGTGGCTGGCCCGCATTCAGGCTGGTGTCCTGACTCATTGCTTGAACCATTGCTTCATGGCCTCACCCAGAGTTGGGGGCACTTTGGCTGCCAACTCGTCCTGAATGGCCTGTTTGACCTCAGCCTTCACCTCTGTCGTGGTTTCTGCCTTGGCCTGCGAGGCCTGTTGACTCAACAAGTCCAGCAACCCGTCCTGCAAGGCTTTTTTAATCGTGTCGCTGGCGATGTCCTTCCACTGAATCTGGTAGGACAATGCAGCCCAAGGCCCGGAGATGTGAATGGGGATCGACACATTACGCAGATCCTGCAAAGACTTGCGTTCATCAGCGGACAGACTGTTAGGGTTGAGGCGTGCCTGCAACGTCACCTCAGCCTGCTGAGTCACTAAGTCCAGCTTGGACCCCTTGGCGGCCGTGACATTCAAGAGGGGGGTCACGGCCCGGAAATTGCGGAACGTGGCCTGCCCTTTCTTGATATCCAAGCTGCCTTGCAGGCGTTTTAACACCGTACGACGCAAGAGATCGGACTCGGGCAGCAACAAGGGAATCTGGCCGCTGAAGGCATTACGCACCGCCTCGTTGATATCCCGTACGCTTTGATCCAGATCGACACTACGCCAGCTGCCGTCGAGCAGATCCAGGCTCAGGCCCCCTTCCAGTGCATTCAGGCGCTCTTGCTGCGTGGCCCCCTGGGTCTTCAGATTCAGATCGACATTGCCTTTGCCGGCCAGATAATCATTGCCGAAAGCGTCCAGCAGCAGCGAGCCCAGTTGCATTTGCTGCAACTTCAGACCCAACTCCAGGCGTTTGCCCGGCTCTACCTTGGCCTTGGCCTGGAGCTGTCCTTCGTAGGCTTGCGCGGTGAACTGCGACAGATTAATCAGTTGTCCCTGATTCTTGACTTGAGCCTTGACCTGATCCATGACCATGCCCAGGCTGCGAAGCTTCTCAATTTCAACACGCAGGTCGAAACTCATGGCATCCAGCCAGGCATAGGAAGCGGGTTGCGCATCCTCCTGTTCGGCCGCTACTGGCGGTTGGGCGGGGTCCGCGGGCTGTTCCTGCCCGGCTTCCTGCTCCTCGGCCTGTCCGGTCGCTGGCTCTGACTCATCAACCGCCTCCGCGGGGGGGACCACCTCTGGGGCGGTTAGCCAGAAAATCGAGCGCAGCTCATCCAGATCGAGCTTGTCTGCCTTTAGCACAGCGGCCAGCAAGGGGCCTTTGCCTTTATCCTGAACACTGATATCCAGCTTGCCTTGAGCCTGCTCGATGTTGCTGCTTAGCTGCGCCTGGTATTGCTGCTTGCCTTTGTTCAGATCCGCCTGTCCGCTCAACGGCATCTCGAAACGGCTGCCCGCATCGGCCTCGTCCTCGACGCGAATGCTGGCCTGAATTTCGGGCAGACGCAGCCATTCATTCGACGGCTGCCATTGCATGGGCGAACTGGCCTTTAGTTGAGCGACACGACTGCCTTGCTTGACCGCCCCATCGAGCTTGGCCTGCTCAAACAAAAGCGCCTGGCTGTTGCCGGACAAGCCCTGCAGCGTCAAGCCCAGGCCCCAGACCTTGGGACCGCTTACTTTCAGGCTGGCCACCACGGGTGCGCCTTCGGCCTGGGCAGGAGAGACCTGAATGCGGGGAACGTCCAAGGCCAGATCCAGGTTCTGATCCTCGTTTTTGCCGCGGATACGCAAGGCCAGTTTCTCGAACGACACCAGATCACTGTCGCTGTCGATCTGCATCTTGGGCGTGTTCAAGGACGCATTCAGATCGCTGACCGGATACGAGCCCAACCATTGGCCTTGCAGTTGAGTATCCAGATTGGTGGCGTTGAACTGACGCTGCCCAGCCTTGTACGCCACATTGCCTTTGAGTGTCAGGCTTTGCGCCCGCAACTCGTCCAGATCGCCTACAAAGCTCAGGTTCAGCTTCTGCGCTGCGTATGATTGCGAGGCGGGGTCCAAACTGAGCTGGCCTTGCCCCTCCAGCGACCCTTCGGCCACTGGATAGTCGCCCGACAGCCGGCTTTTGAAGGCCACATCAAAAGGCTGGCCGAACGTCATGCGCCCCGTATTTACTTCCAGCTGCAGCAAGCGACCAATCACATTGCTGCGCTTGCTGAAATAGTGAATTTCGCCCCCTTTCAAGCTCAGACCCGCAATGTCGATCTGAAAATCCGTCTCGCTGCCCGAACGCTTGGCAATCAGCTCGGGCACTGGCGAGGACTCGGGGGACGGCTCAACAGATTTGTCCTGTGGAGCCTCGGCCGCCTGCGCAGCAGGCAACAAGGACACCCCAGCACGGGCAACGGGCAGTTGAGGACCGACGGGCGGCGCTTGCAACAGGTCATCAAAGTTGAATGCACCCTGCTCATCACGCACAATCCAGGCCTTAAAGCCCGTAACAGCGACGTGGTCCACAACCAGACGGTTGTTGATCAAAGGCCAGAGGGCGACCGCAAACCGGGCACTTTCAAAGGACGCGAAGGGATCTTCCGAATTACGGTCGGACAGGGACAGGCCCTGCACGGACAGGCCAATGCGGGGAAATAAAGAAAGTTCGATGTCACCGTCAATCTTGAGCGTACGCTGATACTTTTGCTGGACGATGTCGGCCAGCTTCTGTTTGTACGAATTGGGATTGAAGGTCAGCAGGAAAATTGCCCCGCCAACCACTGTGACAATAGCCAAAACGACGAGGCTGAATAAGCCCCGCTTAAACCATACTTTCATGTAAGCCTCTAGGACCTCGGGGAAGGATGCAACATGCCATCTGCCCGGATACGAAATGCTACCCTATGTCGGGGCATTGCGAAGTAACGAAAATAAGAAATATCCACCTGCTCTTTAAAAAGCGGTGTCGTCTGTCAGCAATCCCTTATTATTACCTTAAGAAATAAAGGCATAGTATTAATGTCTTCGCCCTTAGATGCATTTGCGCACATACAAGGGTTATGCTTGCTCTGTCTTATATAAGCCACTTGATAATCAATTCCAGAATAAGCCATGAAACTAGAGACTCTTGCCATTCATGCTGGCTACCAGCCAGACCCGACCACAAAAGCTGTTGCTGTCCCGATTTATCAGACCACTTCCTACGCTTTCGACAATACGCAACACGGCGCGGATCTGTTTGACCTGAAGGTTCCCGGCAATATCTACACCCGCATCATGAACCCGACCAATGCCGTGCTCGAAGAGCGTGTAGCGGCACTGGAAGGCGGGATTGCAGGTTTGGCAGTCGCCTCTGGCATGGCAGCCATCACGTATGCTATCCAAACGATTGCCGAGGCCGGCGACAACATTGTGTCCGTCAGTAAACTGTATGGTGGCACCTACAACCTGTTCGCACACTCCTTCCCGCGTCAGGGTATTACGGTCAAGTTTGCCCCGCCCAATGACATCGAAGCGCTGGAAGCCCTGATTGATGATCGCACCCGTGCCGTTTTCTGCGAAACCATCGGCAACCCGGCCGGCAATATCATCGATATCCGCGCCCTGGCCGATGCTGCGCACCGCCATGGCGTGCCACTGATTGTAGACAACACCGTCGCGTCTCCTGCACTGTGCCGCCCTATCGAACACGGCGCTGACATTGTGGTGCATTCGCTGACCAAATACATGGGTGGTCACGGCACCACCATCGCTGGCATGGTGGTGGATTCGGGCAAGTTTCCCTGGGCCGAACATAAAGACCGCTTTGCCATTCTCAATACCCCCGACCCTTCCTACCATGGCGTGGTCTACACCGAGGCCTTCGGTCCGGCTGCCTTCATTGGCCGTTGCCGCGTGGCTCCGCTGCGCAACACTGGCGCAGCCCTGGCTCCCTTGAGCGCCTTCCAGATTCTGCAAGGCATCGAAACGCTGCCTTTGCGGATGGAACGCCACACGGAAAATGCCCTGAAAGTGGCCGAGTACCTGAACAAGCACCCTCAAGTGTCCTGGGTCAAGTATGCAGGTCTGCCCGACCATCCCGACCACGAGCTAGCCAAGCGCTACATGGGCGGCAAACCCGCTGCCATTCTGTCCTTTGGCATCAAGGGCGGCATTGAAGCGGGCACTCGCTTTATCGACGCGCTGAATCTGGTGCTGCGCCTGGTCAATATTGGCGATGCCAAATCCCTGGCCTGCCACCCGGCCAGCACCACACACCGTCAGCTCAATGCGCAAGAACTGGCGGCAGTGGGAGTCAGCGAAGATATGGTGCGTCTGTCCATTGGTCTGGAGCACATCGACGACATTCTGGCCGATCTGGAACAAGCGCTGGCTGCTGCAGCACGCGGCTAAGACAAAAAAAATCGGTACTGGCCGTCGCGCTCATACCGATTTGTCTGGCTCACATCAAAAAGCCTGGAATCGGTACGACACCCATTCCAGGCTTTTTCATTTTTTTCCTTCCACGGCCCGCGGCGGGCCGCGCTCACGGCATCAATTCTCAGGGTTTGCGAAACAACTGCGTCAAGCCACCCAGCAAACTGCTGGCATCGGTAATATGGGATGGGTCAAACTGGCCATTGGGACTGGCCTGATTGATCAGGGAAGGCAACATGATTCTCAGGTTCTCCAACACGCTTTGCTGGGTCAAGCCCGACAAGTTCACCAACTGCGTAATCGCGGGCTGCCCCATCACTCCCAACAGGTCTTGCTGAGCAATGTCCTGGTTGCTGCCCTGCGAAATCCAGGACGACACCACTTCCCCAAAACCACCGGCGCGAAAACGCTCAATCAGACCACTCAGGCCCCCCGGATAGCTGCTGATTACTTGAATCAGGGCAGGCAAGAGCGCGCCCTGCTCCTTGGATTTGGCATCTGCCGACGACAAGGCCGACACAACAGAATTAAGCAAACTCATTATTTTTCTCCCCAATGCACGGCACCATGCGGGCCGGTGCTGATATCAGGCCTCATTATGCCGTGCTCACCCTGCAGGCGGGGCGGATTAATTGTCAAGGTGGGTCAATGGCCGCGTAACGCCCCAAGCCTATTGCCCTGGGCAACGCCTACGCTACACTGGTTTACCGATAGCCTGGCACGGTGTCTTGGCCAACAGACCGACTCAATGGAGATTCTGGAATGATGCAAGCTTCCTATACCATCCTGTCCGCTCAAGAAACTGCTCGCGCTTTGCCCTATCCAGAGCTGGTCGCCCAGCTTGGCATCGCCGTAGCCCAATCTGCCGCCGGCACTATCGTCGCCCCCGCCCGCCAGGTGCTTGACTATCCTCAAACCGGGCGAATGCTGTCCATGCCCGCGGTTTCGCACGATATAGGCGTGCACAAACTGGCCAATGTCATGCCGGACAATCCGCAGCAGGGCCGGGGCACCATCCAGGGTCTGGTCACTGTGTACGATGCCCACAATGGTCTGCCCCTCTTGATTCTGGATGCGCCCACCCTGTCCGAGCGTCGCACCGCCGCTGTGTCCATGCTGGGCATCCAGGCGCTCTGGCCCCAAGGGCCCGAACACATCACCCTGCTGGGTTACGGCCAACAGGCACGGGCTCATTGCGAGGCCATCATGACGCTTTACCCCAAAGCCGAGGTCACCCTGACAGGCCGCAGTCTGGAGCGTGCCCGCGCCGTCACCGCCTCTTTGCAGACCCGTTTCGGAGCAAGGGTCCAGGCAGCGGCAAGCGTGCCGGAAAAGACCGATGTGCTGATCAGTCTGACCTCCAGCCTGACACCGGTCTATCACGAACCAGCCCGACTTGAGCGCCTGTTGATCGGCGTAGGGGCCTTTACACCTGAAATGGCCGAGTTCGAAGCCCACACCGTCCTGGCCAGCCGCCTGTATGTAGACGATCTGACAGGCGCCCGAAAAGAAGCGGGAGACCTGCTTCAGGCTGACGTAAATTGGGATCAGGTTCAGGGCATACACCAGGTTTTGCGCAGCCCGGCGCCCAAAGACAAACCCGTGTTCTTCAAATCCGTCGGCTCCGCTGCCTGGGATTTGGCGGCCGCTCGTTGTGCCTTGCATCAGCGCCAGCAGATCTGAAACCCCAGGCCTCAATACTTAAGGGGCAAATCAACGGACCGGGCACACTAAATCGCGTCCAGAGTGTTACTCTGGCGCGTACAATCCCTTACAGTCACTTACCGATCTCTTTTTGCCGCTCTGCCATGACCTCTTCGCTCCCCCCTCTTGAAGACGATCCATTTCAAATCCAATCGAAGTTTGAAATCCTGCGTGTTTTACGGGCTATTGAAAAAGGCGGCCTGCTGTTGCACATGGAAGCCAACCACGGCAATGACCGGATTGTGACCACCATTTTGGATATCGATCTGGACAATAATGTGGTGGTAATCGACACCGCTAACAAAGAAGAAAAAACCCGAAATCTTCTGCAGTCCGAACACACCAGCTTTGAGACCTCTGTCGACAAGATCAAAGTAACCTTCCAGGGGCCCAAGCCCGAAGTGGTGACCTATGAAGGACAACCGGCCTTGGCCATCCCGATCCCCGAATCCATTCGCCGTTTGCAGCGACGCGAATTTTTCCGCGTGAGCGTACCGGTCAGCGAACCGGCCATGGTGATCCTGCGTCTGAATAACGAGGCAAAGAGTTTCATGCTGCACGATATCAGCGGCGGGGGCTTGTCGTTGGTCGACGAATCCCAAAGTCTGGCAGAGGTCATTGGTGCACATAAAACAGAGTCCCTGCTGGAGCTTCCTCAGGCAGGCTCTTTTGTCGTGGCGCTACAAGTGACACGAACCGAAATGCAACAACTGCCCAATGGCAAACAGATTCAACGCCTGGGCTGTACGTTTATTGACTTGTCTGCCTCCACGCAAATGGCCATCCAACACTATATTGGTCGCCTGGAGCGCCAGCAGATCGCCAAACAGCGCGGACACGGTTAATTCGAGTCAGGGGACATTCCCAGATCACTGGGGATGTCCACATCACGCAAGATCCCCTCATCCACCAAGGGCAGGAACAGGGTCTGATCCCTGTTGGCTTGCAACAAGCCACGCGCGCCTTGCTCATCGGGCAGTGTCAAAAGCGCCTGCTGCCAGGCCAGACCAAAGCCAATCGGATTGCCCGTCTGCCCGTTCACAACCGGACGTACTATCCCAGCGCCATCCTGCACGGCCTGAGCGACCGCCGCTACTGTACTGGGCCGTACCCAAGGCATATCCGCCAACAAGACGACATAGCCATAAGAAGGCCGACTCGCCTGTATCCCGGCTTTCAAACTGACCCCCATGCCGCGCGTCGCGTCTGGCGCCGGTACAAAAACGAGCGGTAAATCGCCCAGCTCACGCCGCAGAAGCGGCTCATGAACATCGCAGACCAGTAGCACTTCATCCAGCACGGACAGCGCAGTCTCACAGACACGGCGCACCACCGTTTTGCCATCATCCATCCGGGCCAGCAGTTTCAGGCACTGACCTGAGGGATCGAACCGACGACCCACACCGGCGGCCAGAATAATGCCCGTCACCCCCGAGACCCGCTGCTGTCCAACCATTCAATCTCCTTTACACTTCTGCGTGAGCCTACTGCGGCTCATTGTCTTTCACGATCAGCCTGAACAATACAAGTGATCGAGGCCAACAAGGCTCCCACAAACCGGGCTTCCAGTACATCGTTAAAAAAAACGGCAAATCCCTTGGTACTGTATCAAGGCCACAAGATCAAAGCATCGGACCCAGCAGGGAGATGGACTCAAAGAAACACCAAGAAGGATTAAGCCCGCAGGACGTCCTCCAAGAGCAGGTCGAGAACTGACTCTGAGAGAGCCAGCCGGGTAAGGCAAGCTCCCATTCAAACCTTAAGCACCCCAGCCCAGGCCCCGTTTAAAAGCACTGCCCGCCTATTTAAAACAATAAGTGTCCATTTAAAACAATCTGCTATATTTTCCCCACACTGGCTCAACGTCATCTTCTCGTGCAAGGCTCTCCTTGCCAACCTGAATGCCTCAGGCTCAACAAACTGCTTCCTCCACTTCAGGGGCTCCTCCGTGCAGACACTATTTCGCGCCTTGAATACCCGACCCGCCATGACACCCAACAGGCTATGGGCAGCACTGACACTGGCTATTGCCCCCCTGTCCGCTCACGCTCTGGAAGACAGAACCGTGGAGAACGCTGCCGGGCGCAGCGTATTCATCGCCCGGTTTTTCGACATTGGCGACGGCTCCTTTGACAATGACAACACCTCATTCTGGAGCTGGGAAGGCCATCAGGCCTACAAAAACGAGATCGTCGACGGCCTGGGCTATTGGGCGGAAATAATTCAGCCTCAGGGCAACAAGCCCGCCACCATCGTGAACATCGGCACGGTCGACATGCCGGGCAACGCCTACGGTGGCTCCCCCGTGGCCCAAGGGGGGCACAGCGCTTTGACGCAAATGCAACAAAACATCTTTGGTCTGTCACCCTCAACCGGCACCCTGCCCTTGGGCGGCCACGGCTTTTTTGGACTGGGCCAGGATGACTACGCACTCAATCCCGCTCTGACCCAAACGCCTCTTAGCGGCAAAGACAGCGTCCTGCTGACGGCCATACACGAAATTGCCCACGGTCTGGGCGTGTTAAGCAGCGTTGAAGACAAAGGCAATCTAGACGAATTCAAGCCTTATTTTGAAAGTGATTTGAGCAGCTGGACGCAACTGCTCCGGGACGACAACGGCAATCCGGCACGCGCAAACCAAAAAATTGTCTGCAGTGCTTGCAACAACACCTACGACCCCGATGCGTTTGATCTACGCCAGGACAAAGGCTATCTGACCGGGACTCACATCGAACAGGTGCTGGCCGGTGGCCTGCGCGGTGTCCCTGTCAAGATACTCGGTGAGGAGGGAGGCGTAGACGATAACTTCATGAGCCATATCGAACTTCGCAACAGCGTCATGAGCCACCAGAGCTACCGCAACTATTCGGGCTTCATGGAGGCTGAACTGGCCGTCATGCAGGATCTGGGTTACACCATCGACCGGGCCAATTTCTTTGGGCGCTCCATCTACGGCGATGGCCTTGATCTGGTCAACACACAGGGCTTCTTTGAGCGCAATGCGGCGGGCACACAGTACCTGACTGGCCGCTACAACCTGTCGACGCTGGGTCTGGGCCTGCACATTTATGGCAGCAACAACCAGATCCGGCAAGCGGCAGACCTGCTGAGCGCAGGATCGGGTGGCGCAGGCATACGGGTTGATGGCGAAAACAACACCGTCATTATTGAGCCCGGCGTCAAAATCCACGCCAATGGCCTGAATGGACAAGGCATTCAGTTTGCCTACGGTCGCGGACACACACTGGTTCATCGCGGCGATATCCAGGCCAGCGGACCGCAAGGCGTCGGTCTGCGTTTTGATTTCGGCACCAATTCACTGGGCAACCATACCGAGCGACGGGGCTCCTACCTACGCAGCAGCGAGGGGGCCGATCTACCCCTGCTCCCTGAACTGAACGGCCCTCTGGTCCAACAAGCCGATATCAGCGGGAGGGTAGCCGGCCAAGAGGCCGCCATTCTGATTTCTGACAATGCCTACGTGGGACGGATCAACCTGATGCAGGGCGCCCAACTGGAAGGCGATATTATTTCGCGTTATGCGCAACGCGACGATACTCAGCAACTGCGCCTGACCACTGTGTCGTTTGGCCAGGCAGCGGACCGCGAAGGCCGCAGTATCAATCAGCCCGATGCGAGCTTTAACTTTAGCTACGCAGGCAATATCACTGGTAAAGACAATCTGAACCTGTCCTTTGACGGCGGAACCAGCCAGTTGGACGGAAACTTGCACGTGCACAGTGCCACCATTCACGAAGGCGCTACCTTCAAGGGCAATGCGAGCTTTGATCTGGCCAGCGGCAACACGCTGTTGAACGCCGGCACTCTGGCGCCTGGACACTCAACCGGACGCATCAGCGTCAAGGGAGACTTCCAGCAAACCGCAACAGGTCAACTGGAAACCGAGTTCGACAGCAACGGTGCCCACGACATACTGGCCATCAGCGGCAAGGCAGAGCTTGCCGGCACCTTGAGCCTGCAGCCCCTGGCCGACTGGTATCAAAACTCGTGGGCAGTTGACACTGCGTCGCTAGTGGAGGCGAACAGCTACAGCGGCAAGTTCGACACCCTTCAGATCCACGCGGTATCCCCCACCTTGTCCTTTAATGCCGACGCCCTGGGCAATGAGCGCTACCGCTTGTCAGCTCACCGAGCCGACTACGCCTACAGTCAGTACGGCCAGAACGACAACCAGCAACAAGCCGGGCAAGCTTTGTTCAAGCTGGCCTTAGCCGGTCCTGCATCCGCCCAGCCCCTGTTCAGGGAGCTGGACTTCTCGGCGAGGAACGGCTCCCTGATCCGCGATGCCCTGGACCAGGTTTCGCCAGCCAGCTACAGTGCAGCGATGGCCGCCTCCCTGACACACGAGCGCGAAATCATGCAAACCGCCCGCCAGGGTTTTAGCCAAAGCATGGCGCGCCCCGGCAAAGACTGGCAAGGTTACGCCTTGATATCGGGTTCAAGCGCCGATCAGAGCACACGGGGCTCATTGCTTGGCTACGATGCCAACAGCTATGGCCTGATCCTCGGGGCCGGACGCAGGCTGGAGTCAGCACCTGATCTCGCCGTGGGTGCTCAACTGGATATTTCGGATCTGTCGGTCAAACCCGATGCTCCTTATGGCGGCAAGAGTAAAGCCACTGCGTTCGGGCTTGCGGCGCATCTGCAGTATCGTCCTGCTGCCCGCCACGGTCTTTTTGCGTTCAGCGGGCTGCGTCTGGGCCTGGAGCACGCTGATATGCGTCGGCACATCAGCCTGGGCAACTACCAGGCAAGCCACTCGTCTGACTGGACGGGCCGTCAATTGTCGCTGGATGCGGGCACAGGCTACCTGTGGCCGATCAGTCCGTCTTTGTCGGTCGGCCCTGTGGTCAGCATGAACTATGCCTGGGCATCGCGGCCTTCTGTCGACGAATCGGGCAATGCAGCCACACGCCTTCAGCTGGAGAGCAAACGTGTTGACGCCTTGCGCTCCAGCCTTGGTCTGAGCGCTCTATGGAACCAAGATCTGGATGATGGCAGCAAACTGGCTGTAAATGTCGACCTCGGCTGGAACCACGAATGGTTGGACCGCGACCTGACTCAGGCTGCGCATTTTGCGATTGCCTCCTCGGACACCGCGTTTAATACCCGTAATCATGTGCTCCCTCGCGACACGATGAGCGTGCAAGCCGGGCTGAGCTGGCAGCGTGATGAGCGTCTGTCGATTGGCACAGGCATCCGCTCACAGTTCGGGGGTGGATACTCATCACTGCAGGGACAGGTCAACCTGCGCTGGGCGTTTTAAGTGTTGAGCCTGACAGGAGCTCGCGAGGGCCTGTGTCGTGAGAGACAACGAAGGAACGCACGTGCACGTGCAATGTGGGGGGAAACGAGCGGCGCACGCAGACGCGAGAGAGAAGAAAGGCAGGGGTATGTGGTGCCAGACGTATAAAGACATCGGGGGCACGAAAAACCTTGGGAGCCGGGGAAGGCGCTGACGCGCCTACCCGGTTCTAAACAAGGCGTTTTACAGCCCCATCAATTTCATGGCCTCTTCACGCGTCGCCACCGTGGCGTACTTCTGACGCATATCGAACAGGTTGGCCTCGTGCGGGCCAATTGCCCGATCACCCACGCAGTCCGACACCACCAGGGGGCGGAAACCCAGTTGCATTGCATCGACCACGCTGGAGCGCACGCAACCACTGGTCACCGCGCCCGCCACCAGCAGTGTTTGCACGCCACGCTGGGTCAGCCACGCCGCCAGGGGCGTACCAAAAAACGCCGACGGCACGTTCTTGCGAACAATAAATTCACCCGGTGCAGGAGCCAGCTCCGGCACGATGTGGCTGTTGTGCGCATCTTCGGTCAGACCCAGCATGCCGGGGACTTTGATGCTGAAGATATTGTGATCAGCGCCATCGTCGGCATACACGATACGTGTGTGCGCCACCGGCCAGCCCTGCTCACGCGCCGTTGCCAGCAACTTCTGTGTGTTCGCGATCGCCTCAGGAATATTGCCGCCACCAAACACCGCCGGGTCAGCAAAACCATTCACCAGATCAATAATCAACAAGCCGTAGGGAGCTTGAGGCTCCAGCGTCGATCCAAACCCTTGTTGAGCGTACACCGCTCCTTCATTCGTACTCACCAACACCTCCATCCAGTACGTTGCCATCACGCACCACCGCCCGGCCATCCAGGCTGACCGTGCAATGGCGCAAAGGAATATCAATGTGGCAGGCCGTCGTGCGATTGCCGCCCGCCTCGTTGTTTGGGCCCAGAGAGAACAGGAAGTTGCCCTCGAACGCGCGGGCATCCATACCAATGGTGTTCTCACGCGAGTACAGGCCCAGCGTAGACCAGTGACAACGCGGTTGCAGACCCCAGCCAATGTGGGAGATCGCGTAACCTTCGGGATCGTTGAAGGACTTCATATACTCGTCCAGCAGCTCGGCTTCGACCCCCCCTTCAATCTTGGTGGCGTAGCCGTTTTCCACGGTCAGAATGATCTGTTCGGTCGAGTACTTCTTCTGTGGCAACAGGATGTCGCCCTTGTCGATCACGATGGTGCCGTTGGTACCCCGCTCATTGGGCCAGGTCAGCACAAAGCCGCTGGGCCAGTGATCCCACCGACCCGGCTCGTCCACAAAACCGTATTCACGAATCGCCGGGAACTCACCGAGCGGGCAGCGCAGATTGGTACCGGCAGGAGAGGTAATGCTCATCTCCTTGGCGGCCTTGATCAAGGCCGCTGCCGCGGTCACGCGTGCACGATCGGCTTCGGTGGGCACCGTGCGAACCAGAATTTCAGGTGGCTCCACGGCCAGCAAAATCTTGGTACCCGACTTCAGAATGTCGATCTGCTCGGGCGAGAACAACAGGGTCATCAGGTCCAGCACCAGATCACTGGCCTTCAAGGCGGCGATCGCCGCCTCATTACCCGTCAAGGGCGTGGTACCCAAGTACGCCAGCGAGTCACGGCTCAAGGCTTTTTCCGCGTTGACCGGCAACAAGTCCAGGCGATTGACAATCGCTCCCATGGACTGGGCGGCAATCTGCGCGCACTGCAGGGTCTGCGGGTGCGTGGTCGAGCTAGTCAGCAAAGTCACCGTTTGACCCGCCTCCAGCTTGGACAGGCGCAGCACTTCTTGCCAGGCCTCGATGAGTTGATAATCACTAACTGCCATCTTGTCTCTCCTTGTGAGAGGCTCCGGCACTGAGGCGGAACCTCTGCATCACAACGGGCCGCCCATGCGGCCCTTTCAACATCACACCAGGCGCTGGCCCAGGAAGTCACCAAAGGCTTCGTAAAAGCCTGCTTCGTTATCCCAAGGGATCATGTGGCCGGCATTGGGCACGCGTACGTGCTGAACGCCCGGGGCCAACTGCTCAATCTCGGCTACATCCTCATCGCGCACCACATCGCCACGCTCGGCCGTCATCAACAAGGCGGGCACCGTCAAGTGCGGGAAGTCCACGTGGATATCGTCGGTGTGGAAACCTTCAAAGCTGGCCAGAATCGCCGGCTCGTGGCAGGTGTGCAGCCACTGGGCACGCAATTGCAATTGTTCTTCCGTCCAGGTCGGGCAAAAGGCACGCATGTCTTCTGCGGTACACCCTTTGCGGGCCATGGCCATGGAATCCACGTACCAGGGCAGCTTGGCCGGGTAGGCCCGACGACCAGGGCCGGAGACAGGCGGGTCCACCATCACCAGACGGTTCAAACCTTCGCTGTTCTTGTGCGCGGCACGCAAACCAATGCGGGCACCCATGGAGTGACCGACCACGATGTAGTCCTTCAGGCCCAGGGCCTGGGCCAAGGCAATCAGGTCATCGGCCTGCGCATCCAGGCTGTAGTCCATGCCTTCGGCCGCTTCGCTCAAACCGCGGCCACGCACGTCCTGAATATAGGTGTCAAAGTGCTGGCCGAACTGCTCGCCCACAAAACCCCAGGTCACCGCCGGGCTGGTAATGCCGGGAACAATGATGACCGCAGGACGCTGATCGCGCCCACCGACGGAACCACCGTAACGCAGGTAATGCTGACGAATGCCATTGGCGTGAACATGGCCGCCGTAAAGAAAGGTACTCATTAATCTGTCCTTGGATTGAAACCGTCAGGTCCAAAGCCCGGTACTGCTAAAAGGCCCTGAACCCGATCCTTGAAAATTGCTGCTGCCTACACCGTTTGGGGCGTAGCAGCCAGCGCGGCCCGGACCACATCCGGTGTAAAGGGCACCTGCCGAAAACGTCGGCCAGTTGCATCAAACAAAGCATTGGCAATCGCCGAGGCACAGGGCACGGAGGCAGACTCGCCCGACCCCATCGGCGGTTCAGACTGCCTGTCCATCAAAATCACCTCAATGGGCGGGATGCGCGGGAAATCGATAATCGGGTATGCCCCCCACTCCGCGCTGACCACCCCTTGCGCGTCAAAACGCACCTGTTCATACAGGCTGCGGCTCAAGGATTGAATGACATTGCCGTGAATCTGGTGACGCACTCCCGCAGGATTGACCATCTGGCCCGTGTCCTGACCGACGTAAATCTGCTGAACCTCGATCACTCCCGTATCCTGATGCACTCGCAGGTCCAGCAACCAGGCCGACCAGGCTGCGCCAAAACCGGGAAACTTGCTGTGTATATAACGGGCATACGCCAGGCCACGACCATACAGATAGCCCTGCGCATCGGGCTGCCCGCGCGAACCACGATGTCCAATCTGCCACTGGCCTTTGTCCGCGACTGCCTGCAGCAGCTCCTGGGCGCGCACATCCTGATCCAGATAGCGCAGGCGATAACTCAGCGGGTCTACACCCGCCTCCACCGCCAGCTCGTCCAGAAAGCAGTCATGCGCAAACGAATTGGGCATGGCCGACACGCCGCGCAACCAGGAGGCACGCACAATCGCGGGCATGTCCTGGCACACAATGCGCTGCTTGGGATAGCTGTAAGGCGGCACCGCCGTGCGATCGCCCATCTCCAGTTGCCGGGGCGCCGCCGACTCCCGACCGGTCAGCAACAAAGCCAGATTCGGCGCATCATTGGAGGGGTAATGGGTCACGAACTCGTAGTGACGCAGTTGCCCCTCAACATCCATGGAACCGACCACGTCCATCAACTGAGCCGCACCTTTAGGCTCCCAACCGTGCTCCTGTTCACGCGTCAGTTGCACGCGTACCGGCGCCCCCACCGCCTGTGACAGCAAGAGGGCATCGGCACACACGTCGTCAGCGCAATTGCGACCATAACAACCCGCCGCTTCATGACGGATAATCTCCAGATCCGCCTCGTCCTCGCCCAGCAACTGGCTCAAGTGAACGCGCAACATATGCGGGTTCTGTGTGCCCGACCAGATCCGGCTATGGCCTGGCTGATAGTGCGCCACTGCGCAAGAAGGGCCTATCGACGCATGCAACTGAAAAGGCCAGACATAAGTACGCTTCAAGCGTTTGCCTTCGGGCGGCAATGCATCAAAGTCCGGCCCTTTATCGACAAGCAAGCGCTCCGTCATGGGCTGACGACGAATCAACTGCTCCAGATTATTCATATCCTCCAAAGGAGGAATCGCTTTCCAGCGCACTTTCAATTCACGGGCGGCACGCATGGCGTGTTCTTCACGAGCCGCGACCACCCCAATAAAGTCGCCAATCACCACGACACGCACATCGTCGGCAATATGACGGATGGACTCCTCGTCCACGGATTCCAGGCTGCAACCGATGAAGTCGCCACTATCACGTCCGGTATAAGGAGGGCGCACAACACGGCCATGCAACATGCCGGGTACACGCACATCGTGTACATAGACCCACTGCCCCGCGACCTTGCCCGGAATATCGACACGCGCCTGGGCGGTCCCGACAATGCGCAATTGCTCGGCCGGTTTGGTGGGAGTTTCCTTATCCAGATAGGCCCGCAGTTCCTGGCCTTCCAGCAATTGCCAGTACGTCAGGCTGCGCCCGTCCGGGGCAATGACTGTGCCGTCATCCACACGCAATTGATCGGCGGGCAGCGTCCAGCGTTGCGCGGCTTGTGCCAGCAGCAATTGACGTGCCTGAGCCGCCGCCTTGCGCAGCGGTACAGCATGAATCTGAATGGACGCGCTGGCGATGGTGGGACCCTGGTTGGGCACTGCATCGGTATGCCCCAGCACCATTTGCACACGGGCCATGGACACATCCAGCTCATCTGCCACAATCTGGCTCAGTGCGGTCTGAATCCCCGTACCCAGATCCACATGTCCATGAAACGCGCGCACCCACCCCTGCTCGGACACCGCGACAAAAACATCGTCGTGCGCCTGCAAATATTCGGACACCACGCCGGGCTGACCGGGCGAAGGCTTGGGAGGCCGTACCGGTGCCGCTAAAATCAGCAAGGTGCCGCACGCCCTGAGCAAATCCTGCTGCTGGTGACGCGGCGCATCGTAAGACATCACTCTCTCCTGGCTGGGCTCTTTATAGAGGGTCTGGCACGGGACAGTCCGGGTTCGGCCCCTGACAATCCACCCAAGCGCTCGACAAACCTTCAATTACTAGCGTACACGCCCTAATAAAACAAATAAACCGCAACAGATCTTATTTTCCACAACTACTATAAAGATAAAATCAAGGGCCCAATAATCAGTGTAAACCCTATACTAAATGAGATTTTGCGGAATTTTTCATGACTTCCCACAAGGCCTTTGATTGATACCTCAAGGGAGTAGTAGAATCTATTTACTCAATAAATTAAAGTGTATACACTTAATTTAAGCATATCAATACCGAACTGATAAAAGCACCGCCCATCCTGTCCGACAACAAGGTGCGATCTACCCAAGGTGAAACCCATGAACCCTTGTACTCGCCCGCACACTTTGCGGGTCAATCAAGAGACCCACATCATCGAGGTGGAACCCGATACCCCGCTGCTTTATGTGCTGCGCAACGATCTGGAGCTCAACGGCCCCAAGTTTGGTTGCGGGCTGGGCGAGTGCGGCGCTTGCACCGTTCTGGTCGACGGCGTGGCCGCCCGCTCCTGTGTAGTGCCCGTCAGCCTGGTGGAGAATCGCCAGATCACCACGCTGGAAGGCCTGACCCACAACGGACAAGCCAATGATGTTCAGCAGGCATTCATTGATTGCCAGGCGGCACAATGCGGCTATTGCCTCAATGGAATGGTCATGACTGTCCAGGCTCTGCTGGACCGTAATCCGCAAGCCACGGAAGCACAGATTCGGGATGAACTGCGCTATAACCTGTGCCGTTGCGGCACCCATGTAGAGATCATGCAGGCCGCCCTGCGTGTTGCAAAGGCCCGGCAATGAGTCATTCAGTACAGGACTTTTCCCGAGCGCTGTGGCCCGAGCTGCCCAGTGACACCCGCTTGCTGCATGGCGTTGTTGTGCGCCCTCCTTACTGGTCCTACGAAAACGGCCAGTATCTGGGTGCGGAATTACAGACCGTCGACAAACAGGCCGCCCTGCAAGTGCCCGGTGTCGTGGACTGTGTACATATCGGTAATTACCTGGGCGTGCTGGCTGTTCAAGCCGAGCAGGCCCAACAAGGCGCCGCCTTGCTGGATGCTCGCTGGGTCACGCCCGTCGCGGCAAGCCAAGCCGCTCTGCCAGCGGATGACGCCCGCGCGTCCGCGCTTAGTCCCCCCGACCAAGGCTATGAGTGGCAGCCTGCCCTCGAGCACCCGCATACTGCCTGGGCCCGCGCTTGCTATCACAACAAGCAGCTTTTTGTTTGGGCGCACACCCGGCGCCCCGCGGCTCTGCTGATAGAACTGCAAGCCTTGAGCGGCCTGCCCAGTGAGCAGATCCATCTGCACGATACGGCCGACAATCAAGCCGATGCCTACGACTGCGCGATGGATGCAGCGCTCATGGCCTTTGGCCGCCCCCAGGCCGTGCAAGTTCGGGCCAGCCAAAGCGAAACCAGCATTCGCCTGAGCGTCTATCAAGGCGCCGCCGAGCCAAACGATCTGACTGCCCACTTGCAGGCGTGCCGTTGGCAATTGAACACCTTGTCCGGTGTGCGTCCTTCCCTGGCCGCCATTCTTTGCGGCCAGCAAGGCTTGCCCAGCAGTGGCCTGGCAGTACAAAGCGACTACTTTTCCGCCCCCCTTCCTAATAGTGATGGCGCTGCCGCCAGCAGTGACCCCGACAGTCTGGCCCAGGCCACCGTCTTTGCCCAAGAGTCACAGTTCGATCAGGCCTGCCACCAGTTGGGACTGGACCCCTTGGAGGCACGACTGGAGCATGTCCGCAGCCCGCAAGGGCGCGAATTGCTGCAACGCGTTGCGCAACAGTCGGATTGGTCCGGACCCCTGCCGGCTCACCAGGGGCCGATACGCAAAGGTCGCGGGCTGGCCTACAGTCATACTGTGGAACACATCCCTGGACAGGCAGCCCGTGAGCAGTGGTCAGCGTGGGCTGTAGACGTGAGCGTCGACACCCGCCAGGGGACGTTAAGCATAGACAGGCTGACCGTTGGGCACGACAGTACGGAACAGGACAACCCGGAACGAGTACCGGAATCGGCCCCTGCCCTGGCTGACAGATTGGGGCGGTGGGCGCAGCAACTGCTGAACCAGGATCTGGGCAAAAGCGGCGCTCATAGCGGCAAGCCCCCTGTCACGGAAGCGATAGATAAATCTGCCGGCAAACCTACCGTCCAACTGGTCAAACGAGAAGCGGCCGTCGGCCAGCCCTTGGCCTGGAATCAGGGCGTGGAGCTACCCGCTGCGGCCGCCATTGCCAATGCCATTTTCAATGCCAGTGGCATCCGCCTGACCAGTGCTCCTTTTAACGAACAGTCTCTGGCACTGGCTTATCAGGCCACCACCAGCGCCAGCAGTAAAAAACGCAAAGCCTGGTGGGGAGCCTTAGCCGCGGTGGCAACCGGCACCATCCTGAGCGCCCTGCCCTGGCGGCCCGCCATTGCTCCAGTGGGGCACGTGGATACATCCATCTTTTCGGAGCGCGCCATCGAGCGTGGGCGGCTGGTTGCCATTGCGGGTGACTGCATGGTCTGTCACACGGCAGAAGGCGGCAAGCCCAATGCGGGCGGCCTGGGTCTGGAGACCCCGTTTGGAACGATCTACACCACCAACATCACCCCAGACAAAGAAACCGGCATTGGGGGCTGGAGCTACAAAGCCTTTGAACGCGCCATGCGCGAGGGCATCCATCAGGATGGTCGTCATCTGTACCCGGCCTTTCCTTACACCGCTTTTGCCAAAATCAGCGACGAGGACATGCAGTCGCTCTACGCTTATTTGATGACACAAGAGCCGGTCAAGGCCAAGCCACCCGAAACCAAACTGCCTTTCCCCATGAATATGCGGCCTTTGGTAGCGGGCTGGAATCTGCTGTTTCATCGAGACCCCAATGCGTATGTGCCCGACCCGACGCAAACCGTGCAATGGAACCGCGGAGCGTACCTGGTCAACAGCAGCGGACACTGTGCCGCCTGCCATAGTCCGCGCAATATGCTGGGCGCAGAAAAAAGCGGTGAAGCGAATTTCCTGGCCGGCGGTTTTGCGGACAACTGGGAGGCACCTGCGCTCAACAGCCTGTCCAAAGCCCCCATCCCCTGGACAGAACAGGAGCTGTACCAATACCTGCGCACCGGCTACTCCCCCCGTCATGGCGTGGCCGCCGGGCCCATGGGCCCGGTAGTCGCAGGACTGGCTGAACTGCCTGAGTCGGACGTGCGTGCCATGGCCCATTACTTGAGCAGCCTGAACCCGGTCGATCCTCAACAGGAACAAACCCATGCTGCGCAGGCTGCATTACTGGAGCAAAACAGCCGCAGCAATCAGGAAGTGATGGTGATGCCGGGCGAAAACCTGTTCAACGGCGCTTGTGCAGTTTGCCATGACCCGCGAGGTGGCCCGGTGCTATTTGGCGCCCGTCCGTCTCTGGCCCTGAACAGCAATCTGCACAGTGAGCACCCCGACAATACGATTCAGGTACTGATGCACGGCATTACCCGTCCGGCGCAGCCCACCCTGGGTTCCATGCCCGGTTTCAAGAACAGTATGAATGATGAGCAGATGGAAGACCTGCTGAACTATATGCGGGCGCGTTTTGCACCGGACAAACCGGCCTGGACGGGATTAAAAGACAAGATTGCGACCATACGAGAACAGAAAGGTCACTTGTAGACAGGGCGTGTCCGTCGATTGTGTTCAGACACACGGCAGATGAAACAAAGGCGGCTTCAAGCTTTCACTTGGCCGCCTTTGTTTTGGGCTCATTGCCGTCAAACTGGATAAAACCAGGAACTCTCAAGGCAGGCTCTCGACCAGCACGCTGAAGGATTGATCGGGAGCTTGAGTTTACGTAGATATTTGGGTTTGGGTTTGGGTTTGGGTTTGGGTTTGGGTTTGGGTTTGGGTTTGGGTTTGGGTTTGGGTCAAAGCATGGGCCAACAATCGAAACTTGTGTTCCCAGCAAGCCTAAGCTCCAGCGCCAATCGCAATCCTGGCTCAGTTCTAGGCCCAGCCCAAATCAGCATCAGGCCCCGAATCCAAACCAAGACCAAGACCAAGACCAAGCCCCCAGCCTAGCCCAGACTCAGCACCCATCAACCCGAAAAACCACCAGTCTCCAGAAACTTTTGTTCTTCCGCTGTCGTAGTACGCCCCAGAATCGAGTTGCGATGCGGAAAGCGGCCAAAGCGCTCCACCACATCCAGATGCTCTTGGGCATGATCCAGCCAGGGACGGCCAATTTCCTGATTCAGGCGCACGGCCTCTTGCTGATCGGCCAGATTCTCGGCATGGGAATACGGCAGGTAGCAAAACACACGACGCTCTGCCGGAATGTGTTTATCCAGCCCCTTGGCCACCATCTCCTTGGCAATCGCCAAACCCTTTTCGTCGGTCGCATACATGCGAGGAGTGTGCCGAAAGGCGTTGCGTGGGAACTGGTCCAGCAAGATCAGCAAGGCGTAGGCCCCTTCTGCGGTCTGCGCCCAATCGTCCAGCTCGCCCTTGGCCGCACGCTCATGCCAGTCCAAAAATCGTTCGCGAAACTCCTGATCGAAGTCATCGGACTTGCGAAACCATTTCTCTGGCCCTGATTCGACCCAGAAGGCTATCACTGCCTGAGGATGGGGACGTGCATCTACCATGGTGTTCTCCTGGAAACGGTACGCCCTCCTAATCGGAGCGTGACCTTAAACAGACAGGTAAGTGCGCCGCACCTGCTCGTTGGCGCTTAATTCCTGCATCGTGCCACTGTACTGTATTTGCCCTTTTTCCAGCACATAAGCCCGATCCGAAACCAGTTCGGCAAAGTGCAGGTTCTGTTCGGACAACAAGATACTGACACCGGCCTGCTTGAGTTCCAGAATCATGTTCACCATCTGCTCCACAATCACAGGCGCCACCCCTTCAGAAGGTTCGTCCAGCAAGACCAGATACGGATTACCCATCAAGGTCCGAGCCACGGTCAGCATTTGCTGCTCACCCCCGCTCATTTGTCCGCCAGGCCTGTCTTGCATTTGGCCCAGATTGGGAAACAGGCTGTACAAACGTTCGGGCTGCCAGTGAGGAGCTGCCGAGCCATCCGGCCAGCGCCGAGCCGGCTGACGGCCCACCTCCAGGTTCTCCGTGACGCTCAGGTCAGTAAAAATACGTCGATCTTCGGGCACAAAACCCAAGCCGGCACGTGCAATTTCGAAAGGCTGCTTATCGTGGATGACTTGACCCATAAACTCGATATGGCCTTTGGCGCGCTCCATCAAACCCATGATGGACTTCAAGGTCGTGGACTTGCCCGCGCCGTTACGGCCCATCAGCGCAACAACTTCGCCCCGCTGCACGGTCAAGGCAAGGTCAAACAGAATATGCGCCGCGCCATACCAGGCATTCAGGCCCTCAATACGCAGCAGGGCTTGCCCGTTCGCCCCATTTTCGCCAGCCCGTTCAGAACCGGCCCACACAGCCTGCGTCATGCTGACTCCTTGCTCTCGAATGTTTTACCTGTACCAAAATACACTTCCTGCACCTTGGGATGCTGACGGATATAGTCTGCATCCCCTTGTGCCACCAGTCGCCCCCGAGCCAGCACAAGCATGCGGTCCGAGTGCTCGAACACCACGTCCATGCTGTGTTCGGTAAACAGCACGCCCATATTGCGTTCGATCACCAGTTTCTTGGTCAGACGCATCAGCTCATTGCGCTCTTTGGGCGCCATGCCGGCTGTGGGTTCGTCCATCAGCAAAAGACGCGGATCATTGGCCAGCGCAATCGCCAACTCCACCCGCTTCACATCCCCGTAAGCCAGCTCGCTGCAGGGCCGCTCGGCCTGGCTCAGCATGCCCACCTGATTTAACAAGTCCAACGCTCGCGCACGCTCGAACTGAGCCGCCCGACGCCAGAAAGAGAAGAGCTTTTTCTGATGCGCCAGCAAAGCCATCTGCACGTTCTCCACCACGGTCAGGGACGCAAAGGTGGCCGCAATCTGAAACGTGCGACCCACGCCCATGGCCGCGATCTTGCGGGGCGCCAGCCCCACCAGTTCCTGGTCGCCCAGTCGCACTGACCCGGCCGTGGGCGTCAACTGCCCCCCTACCATATTGAACGTCGTCGTCTTGCCTGCGCCATTGGGCCCGATCAAGGCCAGAAACTCGCCGGCCTGCACATCGAACTCGATACCGTCCACGGCCAGATTGCCGCCAAACGCTTTTTTCAGCCCCCGTACTTGCAACAAACTCATGACGATGCCTCCGATGCCACGGGACGATGCGCCCAGCGCTTGAAAAAGCCAGCAATGCCCTGCGGGAAAGCCAGAACCAGCAGCAAAATCACGCCACCGAACAAGGCCCGCCAATACTGCGTGACGCCCAGAAAGAAATCCTGCAACAAGGTAAACACCGCTGCGCCTACCACCGGGCCAACCAGCGTTTGCAAACCGCCCAGCAACACCATGACCAGACCGTCCACCGACTTGTTCACCGCAATCACCTCGGGCGATACGCTGCCTTTGGAGAAGACGAACAAGGCGCCGGCCAGCCCTGCAAATGTGCCCGCAAGAATAAAGGTCAACCACTGCACCCGCTTGACAGGTATGCCGATCGCCTCGGCCCGCAAGGCCGAATCACGGCTGGCACGCATGGCATAGCCAAAGGGCGAGAACAAAATACGCCGCAGCAGGAAGGCGGCAACCGCCACCAACAACAAAGCGAAGTAATAGTAGCGATCACCCGACAACCACTCTGCCGGCCAGATGCCCACCACGCCGTTGGAGCCGCCCGTAAAACTGTCCCACTGATACACGATTGACCACACAATCTGCGCAAAGGCCAAGGTCAGCATAGCCAGATAGACCCCGGACAGCCGCACGCAGAACCAGCCAAAAACCAGCGCCCCCAGACCCGCAACGGCCGGAGCCAGGATCAGGGACCAGCCCATGGACAAGGCCGCAGCCTTGAAAAGCAGGGCCGCCGCATAGGCACCCAGCCCAAAGTAGGCGGCATGACCAAACGAGTTCATCCCACCTGGCCCCATCATGAAATGCAGGCTCAAGGAGAACAGGGACAAGACCAGAATATCCAGGGCCAGCACAGGCGCGTAGGGGAACCAGTCGCTCAGTAAGGGCAAGGCAGCCATCACGACCAGAACCAGCAGCACCATGATCTGGAAGGCCGTGCTCCCGGCCCGCAGAGGAGCTTCAATCGGAGCCGAATTACGGCTGACCGCCTGGGCGCGACCAAACAAGCCCCAGGGCCGGAACACCAGCACCACGGCCATGAAAATAAACTCCACCACCAGCGTCAATTTGGGAAAGGCAAAATCCACGCCAAACATGGTGACAGTACCCAGAGCGATACACAGCGCCTTCAATTCAGCAACGATCAACGCCGCCACGTAAGCACCGGGGATGGAGCCCATGCCTCCGACCACCACAATCACAAAGGCGTCACCGATCACGCTCAAGTCCAGCAACAGATTGGCGGGCTGACGCGGCAACTGCACGGCTCCCCCCAAACCAGCCAGAAAAGCCCCCAGGGCAAAGACGCCGGTAAACAGCCAGGCCTGATTGACACCCAGCGCGCCCAGCATTTGCCTGTCATGCGTGGCAGCACGCACCAGCACGCCCCAGCGGGTACGGGTCAGCAACAACCACAGCAAGCCCAGCACCACCGGGCCGATCACAATCAGCACCAGGTCATAAACCGGAAAGAAGCGTCCTGCAATGGAAATGGAACCGGTCAGGCCCGGGGCCAGTGGCCCGAGCAGATCCTCCGGTCCCCATACGGCAAGAGTCGCATCATTGATGACCAGCACCAACGCAAAGGTAGCCAGTAACTGGAACAACTCGGGCGCTTTATAAATACGCCGCAACAGCACGATTTCCAGTAATGCCCCCAGGGCGCCCACCAGCAGCGCCGCCACAATCAGGCCGGCCCAGAAACCCAGGGCTGAACCGCCCAGAAATTGCACCGTGGAATACGCCAGGTAGATACCCAGCATATACAAGGAGCCATGTGCAAAGTTGACAATGCGTGTCACCCCAAAGATCAGGGATAAACCCGCCGCCACCAGAAACAAAGACGATGCCTCGGCCAGTCCGTTAAGGAACTGCACCCATAAACCCGATAAGGCCATTACTGCCTCGCGTCAGAAGTGGCGCGCCAGACGGCGCGCCGATCTACGAAATACTGCGTTCTTGGAATTATTGATTGGCCGCGGCAGGACGCCACTGGCTGACCTGCTCATCCGTAGGCTGTACATCTTTGCCATCGGCATAACGGATATGGGTCATGATGCCCTTGCCATCTTGCTTGGCCAGCAC
Source organism: Alcaligenes ammonioxydans (assembly GCF_019343455.1). Lineage (NCBI taxonomy): Bacteria > Pseudomonadati > Pseudomonadota > Betaproteobacteria > Burkholderiales > Alcaligenaceae > Alcaligenes > Alcaligenes ammonioxydans. The sequence continues at coordinate 3,009,701 of NZ_CP049362.1, forward strand.
ACCCACATACGCCCCTTGCGTGGACTGATGATCCTGCGTGCGGTAGGTAATGGGGCCAAAAGGCGTCATCACATCCAGACCACGGAAGGCCTTGATCATGGCCTCTGTGTCCGTAGAGCCGGCTTTTTCAATCCCGGCAGCAATCGACACAATGGTGCTGTAGCCAATAATGGTGCCCAGGCGCGGGTGCTCGTTGTATTTGTCCTGATAGGCTTTCAGGAACGCATTGTGTTCAGGGGTGTCGATGGCATACCAGGGGTAGCCTGTCACGATCCAGCCCTCGGGGGTTTCCTCGCCCAATGGGTCAAGGTATTCCGGCTCGCCGGTCAACATGCTGACCACGGGCAGGGCCGGGCTGAAGAACTGACGCTGATTGCCCGCCCGTACCAAACGAGCCAGATCGGAGGCAAAAAGCACATTAAAGACGGCATCAGGCTTGGCCTCGGACAAGGCCTGCACCACAGCACCCGCATCCACTTTGCCCAGCGGCGTGGCCTGCTCGGCCACAAACTCGATATCGGGCTGGGCTTCTTTCATCAAGGTCTTGAAGGTGGCAACAGCCGACTGACCATATTCGTAGTTGGGATACACAATCGCCCAACGCTTCTTGTTCAGCTTGACCGCCTCGGGCACGAGCATGGCCACCTGCATGTAGGTGGAATTGCGCAGACGGAATGTGTAGCGGTTGCCATCGGCCCAGACGATCTTGTCCGTCAGGGGCTCACTGGCCAGGAAAAAGACTTTCTTGTGCTTGGCAAAGTCCGTAATGGCCAGACCGATATTGGACAGGAAAGTCCCGGTCAGCACATCCACCTTCTCACGCGAGATCAATTCCTCGGCAGCGCGTACTGCATCGCCGGGATTGGAATTGTCATCCTTGATGATCAACTGCAACTGCTTGCCGTGAATCCCCCCGGCCTGATTGATCTGCTCAACCGCCAGCTCCATCCCGTTTCGATACGGCCCCAAAAATGCAGGCTGGGACTTGTAGCTGTTCAGCTCCCCAATCTTGATCACGTCTTGGGCAACAGCGGCGCTCCCCAAGGTTTGCAACATCATCGTTCCTGCCAGTGCTACCCCTGCAAATGTCTTGTTCATTGTCTTCTCCGTGGGCTTGTGAGGCGAAACACGACTCAGCAACTTGTCTTGTTTTAGTGATTTAAAGTGTACACATGGTATTTTTGCGAGTAAATCGGCCAAGACCTAGGGATATACCCTTGAACACTTTAAACATAAAACACAACAAGCCATGCAGAAAGCCGATAAAGCAAGGAAACCGAGAAGAAAATGAGCAGAAAAAGCTGTTTGCCCCAGGCTCGAGAAATTGCCGATATACAGTGACTACACTCAATAAGCCCAAGGATTACAACACTAGCACCCCGCTTCGTTCCTGCACGCGCCGAATCATGGATTTCATAAACTGCTCCATCATATCCGGCAATGGGGCATTAATCGGCTAAAAAACCCGGGATGAGGGGGGCGACCCGACACGTCAGCCACGGTTTGGGCCCGATCTCATCCACTGCGTGTCTCATGCACGTTTTGCCCCGCGGAAGGCAAATCATAGAGTTGGGGGGTACGGGTAGGATTGAAGTCCTGCCATTGGCCCTCGCTCCAGGTGCCATCCGCCCATTCGATGGCATAACCACCGCCCTGCTGCATCTGACGCACCAGCGCGGCCTCATCGGCCTGCCCCAGGCGCACCGCCAGCATGACTCCGGAGACTCGGTTCAAAGGTTCTCGGACAGGTTTGCGGCCTCCCAGTTTCACAATTCCCCCCACCATGGCACCCACATACGCCCCCAGCGCCAGAAAGGCAATCAGCACAAACTGTGGCCAGCCCGTCATGCCAAGCAACCACCAACCCACCGCTAAGCCGAGCACGGCCCCCACCACCCCGCCCACCATGGCTCCCAGCCCGCCGCCACGCGCCGCCTTGTCCAGGGTCCTGTCGCCTCCAATCGGGTATTGGGCATGCTGGCCTCCAGGCTTGAGATAGAAAATCTGCCTATCTCGCTCTACCACACCCTGGGTTCGCAGCATTCCGGCCACTTGCTGGGCTTGCTCAAAAGTATCGAACTGCGCGGCGATAATGCGTTCCATGACTTGGCTCCCTCAGGAAAATAGACACCCGTGACCCAGCAACTTCTGTTCCTGTCCGTCTTCGGATACTGGGGAAATCCTCTATAAAGCTTCAACTGGAAATATCAATACCTAAAGAATTTTGACGTTATATTCTCAGAATATAAAAAAACGTGCGCCTGCAAGGCAGCTCATGAGGAGACCTGATGTTGACTTCCCCCCGTCGCTTCCCATCCCGGCTAGGCCTGGGTCTGCTGACCACCAGCCTGCTACTGGCCGCCTGCGCCACCACGCCTCCTGCGGATCGCAGTGTCACCATCAAACGCGATCACTACGGCATACCGCATATTTATGCGGACAGCACCTACGGCCTGTTTTATGGCTATGCCTATGCAGTGGCCACTGACCGTCTGTACCAGATGGAAATTGCCAAGCGCTCGGGCTGGGGAACGGTAGCCGAAGTGCTGGGACCGGACTTTCTGGAGCTGGACAAAGTCACCCACACCAATATCGACCCGGACTCCATCCGCCAGCAACTGGCCGCCCTGTCCAACGAGGATCGCGCCATGTTTGAAGGCTATGCCGCCGGGTTTACCCAGCGCGTGCGCGAGGTGAAAGCCCAGCCAGATACCTTGATGCCCAAGGAGTTTCTGGATAAGGGCTTTGAGCCGACCGAATGGCAGCCCGAAGACATTGCCATGGTTTGGGTGGGCCTGATTCTGAACCGCTTCTTTGCCGGGACGGCAGAAGTGGCCAATCTGAATCTGCTGGAAACCCTGAAGGCTGATCAGGGTGCGGAGCGTGGCGAACAACTGTACAAGCAATTGCGCTGGCTGAACGACCCCACCGCCCCCACCATCATTCCCCAGCCCGAGGCCAAGACCGCGCTGGCCGATCTGCCCAGGCATTTGCAAGCTCTGTCCTCGCAAGCGGCGCAAGACTATCTGCATAAGCAAGCCCTGGCCCTGGGGCCCACCGTGGCCGCTGGCACGCCTACGGCCAGCAATGCCTGGCTACTGGGCCCCGCAAAGACGACTCATGGTCATGCCGTGCTGTACAACGGTCCTCAACAAGGCTGGTACACCCCGTCCATTACCTATAGCGTTGGCCTGCACGGAGCCGGTTACGATCTGACAGGCAGCACTGCCGTTGCCCTGCCCGCTATCCTGTTCGGTACCAATGGCCAAATTGCCTGGGGCTCTACCGTCGGTTCGCTCGACACCAACGACGTCTACCAATTGCGCTTGAAAGAAGGCGACCCGCACCGTTACTGGTACAACAACGCCTGGCGTCCCATGGAGCACAAGCAGGTGCGTATCAAAGTGCGCGGGCAAGACGATGTGATGCTGGATGTATACCGTGCGGCTCAAGGCTATGTCAGCAGTTGGGACCAGAAAAACAACACCGCCTACGCCAACCGCCGCAGCTGGGAGGGTCGGGAAATTGAAACCCTGCTGGGCTGGGCTCATGCGGCCAAAGCCAGGAACTGGGAAGAGTTCATGGCCCAGGCTACCCGCGTCAGCGCCTCCATTACCTGGTTCTATGCGGATACCAAAAACAATATCGGTGCCGCCGCACTGGGTCTTTTACCCCAGCGCCCGGCCAGGCAGGCCATTCAGTTCCCTGCCGCCGGCGATGGCAGCATGGAATGGCAGGGCTTTCTGAGCTTTGACCACAACCCCAAAATCCTGAATCCGCAGCAAGCTTATATTGCCAGCTGGAACAACAAGGCCTATAGCGCCTTGCTGGCAGACAACTCCAACTTTTCCTATGTGGACCGCGTGCAGGAATTGCTGGCTCCTTTGCAAGCCAAACAACGCCTGAGCGACGAAGAGATCTGGGGTATCGATTCCCTGGGCGCTCGCTCTGACCTGAATGCGCGTTACTTTGTGCCCTTCATTCAGGAGGCGGCCCAACTACCCCACGCCAGTGCCTTGGCTCGTCAAGCTGCCGAACAATTGAAAGGCTGGGATTACAAGCTGCACGTGAGCAACGATGGCAAGCACTACGAAGGCAGTGCCCCGGCCATCATGCAAGCCTGGATGCATGCCGCGGTGCCCGTCTTTCTGCAAGGTCGTTTGCCTGACAGCATCTACAAGACCTACACGCAAAACCTGTATCCCGCCATGGATGACCCGCGCAGCGCGCAGCCAGCCGCTGCGGCCAAACTGATCTGGAATGCGATCCAGGGCCCGGCTGCCGGTGTCCCGCAAACAATTGATTTTCTCCAGGGCCGCCCTGCCCCGGAGCTGGTCCTGGAAGCGTTGGAGAAGGCCGTCGTCCATTTGCAAAAGTTGCAAGGCGCACAGCCCGCACAATGGCGTGCCCCGGCAGTTTCCATGTTGTTTGCAGCTCGCAACGCGATCGGGGTGCCGTGGTCTGACCCAGCCTATGAGCATCGTGTGACGCCGTATCTGAACACCGGCAGCGCTCACTTCCAGTACGTAATGGACCCAAGCGGGGTGCGTATGTGCTCGATCATGCCGCCAGGACAAAGCGGCTTTATCAACCCCAAAGGGCAAGCCGATCCGCATTACTCGGATCAGCTGGACATGTTTGCCTCGTTCAAGTGCAAGCGCGATGCCATCAGCGCATCAGACATAGACAGCGCCAGTGAAACCACCCAGACCTTGCACTACTAACACGGCCATGAAAAACGGGACCTGAACCACATCAGGTCCGCTTGTCTTATGAGAAGACGGTAGGGATCGATTCCTGGGTCACCACCTGATTGCGTCCCGCCCGCTTGGCCTGATACAAAAGCTGGTCAGCCCGCATTAAGGCCTCTTCAATGGCCTGCCCAGGCTGACACGGCGCCAAGCCTAGGCTGGCCGTAATCTGAAAAGGCTCACGGTCGTGGTTATAAAAGGTTTGTGCCTGGACCTGCTGCAAAAGAATATGGGCAAAGCTCAAGGCTTGCGCGTCGCTGCGGCCAGCCAGAATCAAGACAAACTCTTCGCCACCATACCGGGCCGCCAGATCATGGGCTCCCAAATGCGCCTTGAACAAAGCCGCAGTGCGCGTCAGGACATCATCCCCTACCGAATGGCCGTGCGTATCGTTGATCTGTTTGAAATGATCCAGGTCCACCATCAATACATGCAAACGCTCCTGTACCGGGCCCTGCCCCAGTTGGCGGCTAACCGCCCCCCGGTTCAGCAAGCCGGTCAAGGTATCGTGCGTGGCTTGTCGATACAGCCGCAATAACAAGCCAAGGTGAAAGTAATTGGCGGTCAGGCCCACCACCAGCAAGGCGCTCAAGAGCCAGAGGTCCTGCAAGCCTTTCGCGCTGAGCCAGGTCCCCGAGCTGACGCTCGCCAGAATCTGCAGGGCAATCAGGGCGCCCCCCACCAAAGCGGATTCAAGCAGCGTAAACGGAAAAATACTTAACGTGGCCACCAGCAAAAAAGGGATAAAGCCATACCCCAGCACGACATAATGCGCGGCCCCTGACAGAGTCAACAACATATATGCATAAAAGGAAGCTGGCAAAATAAACACCAGGCCACTCAATACATAAATACGGGTAATGCGTTGATGGCCGTGGAAGGCCAGCCAGACACACGCGATCAGGCCCGCCAGGCTCAGGATACGGACTGCCATCAGGTGAGCAGGCCAACTGGGCAAAACCAGCCAGTCCATCAAGGTCCACAGCGGGGTGAGCAACGCGAACAGCAAACCGACCAGAACTACCCGGCTGCGCAAATACTCCATACGGGCATGAATGAAGTCACGAGAATGATACTTCCCGCTCAGTGTGTCGCGCACCGAGCTAATACTGATTGCTTGCAAGTTTTTCCAGCCTTTCAGAACTGTTCCCATCAATCAATTCGCCAAGAAGAAACAAAGTAACATAACGGCAATTTTTAGTTACACGGATATAAAAAACAAGCTGTCAATTCTTTCAGGGTCGGCCAGCGCCGACCCCTTTTACATTCACGCTGCTTGCGCCTGTTGACTCATCCAGCTAATCACTTCTTCCAACATCGGTTCGCCCGAATCCTGCGGGCGCCACAACAGGCCCAACTGACCGTGCAAACGCTGATCACTCCAATCCAGTTCCAGGATGCACAGTTCCGGGTAGACCGGCACCATGCTGCGCGTCATGGGGACTAGAAAATCACTGCCTACCGCCACACGCGCATTGGTATGTGCATAAGCCGATTCAATGGCACAAGTGGGATAAGTCAGACCCTTGGCATCCAGACTCAACTCGAAACTGCGTCGCATAGGGCTATTCCGAGGAGGCAGTATCCAGGGATAGTCCAGCGTTTGCTCCCAGGTAATCTCCTTTTGCTGGGCCAGCGGATGCTCGCGCCAGGCGGCCACGCCCAACGGCACCATGCCTAGCGGCAAATAGGCCATTGCCGGATTGCGCCCGGCCTCATCCACCCGGCCAATCACCAGATCCAGCTCACCCTGTTCCAGATTGCGGCTCAAGACATCCAGGGTGCCCTCCTGAATGCGAATATGGCACTGGGGATCACGCTGGTACAAATACACCAATAACTGTGGCAAATAAACTGCGGCCACCATCGGTGAAATACCCAGCGTGAACTGCTGACGAAAACCCTGCCGGTATTGTTCCAGCGTGGCATTCATGCGATCGAGGCGATTGAGCACACCCTGCGCCTGGGAAACCAATGCCAAGGCAGCGGGCAACGGTTCAATACCCCGCGCATGGCGCTCAAATAAGGGCATGCCTATATTGTCCTCAAAATCCTTGAGCCATTTGGACAAGGCAGGCTGAGTCATATTGGATTGCCGGGCGACATCGCTCATGCTTTTTTGTTCACACAAACGAATTAAAACCTGCAAATGCTTCAAGCGAATGCGTTCACTCCAGCTCATGACTTACCTATATGAAAGGGGTATAGATACCTGCCAGTTATTCAATTTAACATTATGGCCACAGCTTCCATAATGGGTATACCCAAAGCTACAAAATAGGCAATGCATGTCTCAATCCGTACCCAATTTTTTACTGATCATCGCCGATCAACTCCGCGCGGACCATTTGGCTTGTTATGGCAATAAAGAAATAAAAACACCCAATTTGGATGCATTGGCAGCCCGCGGCTGGCGTGCTGAGCGATTTTACGTCGCCACCCCCATTTGCATGCCCAATCGTGCTTCGCTGATGACGGGCCGCATGCCTTCCTTGCATGGGGCCCGTCACAACGGCGTTCCCCTGCCGCTGGAATCCAATACCTTCGTCGATGTATTGCGCCAGGCCGGCTGGGGCACCGCGTTGGTGGGCAAGGCACATCTGCAAAATATAACGGATACTCCGCCCTTGTACCCACGCCCGGAAGATCCCCCTACCCGGGGCGAGGCACGCGCACCTTTAGCGACCAACGATTACGGACAGGAATGCGGGCAATGGTGGCGTGATCGCGCCGATCACGGTGTGCAACTGCCGTTTTACGGCTACGAGCACGTAGATCTGGCTATCGATCACGGCGATCAGGTCTGGGGCGACTATGGACGCTGGCTGCAAAACGAACACCCTGACATCGCCGCCCTATCTGGCCCTGAAAACGCCATCTCGACCCCGGACTATGCGTTAAGCCGCATTGGACAGGCCTGGCGCACCCGCGTGCCAGAAGAGTACAGCACCACGGCCTGGATTGGGGAGCGCACCCGCGCCATGCTGGATCACTATGCACAGGAACAGCAACCTTTCTTCATTCAGTGCTCCTTTCCCGACCCACATCATCCCTTCACCCCCCATGGCCAGTACTGGGATATGTACAAGCCGGAAGACGTCAGCCTGCCCGACTCCTTCCACCTGGGCTCGCACCCCTTGCCGGCCCACCTGCAACTGCTTCATCAATTGCGCGATGAAGGCAAGGCAGTCAAACATACCCCCACGCTGTTTGCCTGCACCGAGCGCGAGGCCCGGGAGGCCATCGCCCTGAATTATGGCTCCATCACTCATATTGATGCCGAGATCGGTCGCATTCTGGACCATCTGGAGCATACGGGACAGGCGGACAACACCATCGTCATGTTCATGAGCGATCATGGTGACTTCATGGGCGATCATCAGTTATTGCTCAAGGGCCCCTTGCACTACCAAAGCATTATTCGCAGTCCCTTTATCTGGTTTGATCCCCGAGCTGCGCAAACGCAAGGCACCAGTGCAGCGGTCTGCTCTACCATTGATATCGCGCCTACCGTGCTGGAGCGTGCAAACCAGTTACCTTACAACGGCATTCAGGGCCGCTCCTTGCTGAAACTCATGCACAATGACGCCCAGACCTGGCGCAGCGGCGTGCTGATCGAAGAGGAAAACCAGCGCAAACTGTTTAATACCCCGATCCGCACCAAACTGCGTTCACTTGTGACGCCACAGCATCGCATCAGCTTGTATGAGGGTGGACAGATCGGCGAGCTGTATGACCTGCACGCCGATCCGCTGGAACAACATAATTTGTGGAATGAACCCGATGCGCAAGCCTTGAAAACCAGGCTTTTGTGTCAATTGATCGATACCATGATGGCTCACAGTGAAACCAGTCCCTTGCCTTTGGCGATAGCGTGAGCTGACTACTCTTAACCATCCTTATCTGGAGACATCTATGCCCACCCTTTCCTTGCTGCGCAACGTAAGCATTTGTGCGCTGATCCTACCTTTGGCTACACCCGTCCAAAGTGCCGAGGTGGCCACCATTGTGGTCAGCTCCGTAGCAGGCGGTCCGCTGGATGTCCTGGGTCGCATGTTGGCCCGCGAGGCCAGCGAAACGACGGGCCAGACAATTGTGGTGGAGAACCGTGCCGGTGCGGCCGGCACCATCGCGGCCGAAGCCGTAGGGCGAGCCAAACCGGATGGCAATACCTTGCTGTTGACGCTCGATACGGTGGCCACGGCCAACCCGCACATTTACGTCAACAGCAAGTTCAAGATTGACGAGTCTCTGGAACTGGTTTCCTTGCTGGGCACTTTTGACCAGGTTCTGGTGGTACCCAGCAAAACCGGCATCAAGTCTCCGGCAGAGTTCCTGGAGCGCGCCCGCGAGAAACCGATGAATTATGGCTCCGCAGGCATGGGGTCGCCCGGTCATTTGATGATGTCTGCCCTGACACAGGACAGCGGCATCAAGCTCGATCACATCCCCTATCGCAGCAATAGCGCGGTGGTCAACGATATGTATGGCGAGCGCCTGGACAGCGGTTTTCTGACGATTGCCGGTGTTTTAGGCCCCATCAAGGAAGGCCTGTTGACGCCCCTGGCAACCTCTGGCGGCAAGCGCAATCCTTTGCTGCCCGAGGTCCCGACCTTGGCCGAAGCCAAATTGCCAGGTTTGGAAAACTTTGACGAGAGCTTCTCGTACCTGGTTTTCACCACCAAGGGTTCGCCCCCAGAGAAGGTCAAGGCCTGGAACGCGCTGCTGAGCGATATCGTCAAGCGTCCTTCTACCGCAGAAACCTTGCGGATGCTGGATATTCAGGCGTACGACTCGTCCAAGGTGTCTGCGGCCCAGTGGGTGCAGCAACGCAGCGCTCGCTGGGAGCAGATCGTGCGCGACAACAATATTCGCTCTGATCAGTAATCATTGAGCTTAGGGCCCCTGATTTCAGGGGCCCTTTTTTATGGGCAGACTAGTGCAAAGACATGACTGAGGGCCTGCTTGCTTCGTTGCCTTGTCTTGAGGTGAAAACACAAGGGATGGTCACGATGCCGCTCATCATCGCTTCCGTCTACACAGCACCACACCACGTTTGAATGGCCTGGGCATGAGCCCTTGGAGGCCGGGTGCGACGTGGCGCCCGACCCAGCACGCTGACCAGGGCAACCATGCGCGGCGTGGGCAAGCGCCCTGCCAAGACACGCCAAGCCCCGGATCAAGCAGCACTCCATCAGTCCAAACTAATCCCAGCCTTAGTGACGATGTCATGCCAGTAATCCGCCTCCGCAGGCAATCCCTTGCGAAACTCCTCGGCAGACACCTTGGACAGCAGATAGCCCTGATCCAATAGCTTTTGACGAATCTCGGGATTTGCCAGCACGTTCTCCAAGGCAGTTTCAATCTTGCCCACAATGTCCGTATCCGTCCCTGCCGGAACAGCCAGGGCCCACCAGTTGCTGATCACCACATCTTTGTAGCCCAGCTCGTCCAAAGTCGGCACATCGGGTAAGACCGGGAGACGCTCTGGCAAGGCCACCGCCAAGGCCTTCAGACGCCCTTCTGGCAAAAAGGCGGCGCCCAGTCCATAGCTGCTGACAAACATCTGCACCTCATTGCTCAGCAAAGCCTGAATACCCGGTGCCGAACCCCGGTAATGAATGCCCAGCATGTCGCCCTCCATCACCTCGGACAGCTTCCAGGCCGACAACTCGGGGGTGGTTCCCGCTCCTGGTGTTCCATAATTCACCTGGCCTTTGCGCTGCTGAACATACTCCCGGAACTCGGCCATGTTGTTGACCGGCAATTGCCCATTCACATAAACCAGCGCCGCCGCATCGGCCACCTTATTGATCACATACAGATCCTTGAAAGGGTCGTAACCCATGTTCTTGTACAAGAACTGATTGATCACAAAGTTATTGGTCGCCGAAAACAACAAGGTGTAGCCGTCCGGCTTGGAGCGGGCCACCATTTGCGTGCCGATATTACCGCCCGCCCCGGTTTTGTAATCCGTAATCACCGTCTGCCCCAACTCGCGGGAGAGTTCGGGCTGCAAAATACGAAAAATAATATCCCCCGCCGCGCCCGGAGGGTAAGGAATCACCACCCGCACAGGGTGATCGGGATAATCCGCCCAGGCCGGCGCCGCCGCCCCCATGCAAAGCGTGGCCATCAGGCCCAAAACTGTTTGTTTGATTACCTGCATTTTGTCTCCCCCGCGTGCCTTTTACAGGTCTATACGCATCAAGTCTGTTGCCAGTCGCAAATCGCCTTTATAGCTCTTGCGAATATCCCGAGCCACCTCGTCCAGACGCTCCGGGCCCATCAGATCAACCGGCAGGTGATTCGCGGCCGCACGTTTAATCACTGGACTGGTAGAGTCGTAATGCCCGAAATGCGTGGCCACTAAACTCTTCACATTGGCACGGCGTGCAATTTCCCCCAATTGCAACGGACTGGTATGGGCAAAGGTGCCCACCCCGGACTCGGCACGATGTTTCAGGAAGGACTCGGGGAAGGTGCATTCGTGAATCAGCAAATCGGCATCCTGCGCCAAACGGATCATGGATTCGCACGGCGCGGTATCGCCACTGAATGCCACCACCTTGCCTTCGGCTTCCATACGAATGCCAAAACAGTCCGTAATTTCGCTGGGGATATGGTCAACCACGTCAATGTAGATCTTGACGTCCTCATCTTCATACATCAGACCTGGCTCCACCTCGAACACCTCTGGGCGCACAGCCTCGATGTTCTTCTGACGAGCCGGGTAAGCCGCACGGGCCTGGATATCCACGCGAAACGCGCCGTTCTCGAAAGAATGATCCACAAAATCCTGGGTGCCTTTCGGGCCGAAGACCTTGAGCTTGCCTTCGCGGTTAAAAACCCAGCTGGACAGCACAAAAAAGGGCAGTCCGCAAACATGGTCATAGTGCAAATGGCTTAAAAATACCCAAGGCACATCCGCCGGATTGATATTGGCCTTGACCATCTGGCGCGTGGAGCCTTCGCCGCAATCGAACAAATAGTTCTTGCCGTTTTCCAGGGTCACCAAAATGGACGACTGGGCACGGTCGGGATCTGGCAGCGCAGCGCCGGTGCCAAGCATGGTTATCTTCACGTCAAACTCCTTCAAACTGATAAAAATATCCGGCACCTGAACCGTGCCTCTTCCATAAAGTCATAAAGTTCTATTTTTAGGACTTTATAGGAAAAGTGTACACTCTGCCCTCACGACGAATAACTTGGTGTTTTTACCTAGAAGGCGGACAGACGCGCGCCACGCCTGGATTAAGGAGCGTAAAGTCCGGGGGTCAACTCAGTCTGAATGCTGAGATACTTGGCCGGGTAAAAGACCTGCGCGGCATAGACCAGTTGATTGTCACGATTCACAATCAAACGAATGACCCGCACTACGGGCATGCCTATGTCCATATGCAAATGACGAGCCAGATCCGCATCGGCTACCCGGACCGTCAAGGTCTGACGAACCGTATGGATCTGCTCACGCGCCAGACGGTTGAGCACCAAAAGCACCGGCTCCTGGCTCAAATCAGGCTGCAAGGCCTGAGCCAAGGAATCGAGCACATAGACCGTATTGAGACTATAGGCCACCCCGTCGGTATAGTTAACGCGGCTGGTCCACCAATAATCATCAGGCAGGGACTGGCCAGTAATCTCGATAGGCAAGGGCCCCCGGCCCTGGCCCAGCTCCACCATCACCGAATCCAGACGCGTCAGATGCTCAATCAGGGCCTGCCAGTTGGTTGGCAACATCAGCCAATGATCCTGCGCAACGTCGCCAATCACAAAGGTGCCCTTGCCTCGCGTGCGTTCGATCAGGCCTTCTTGCTCCAGCTCGTCCAGCGCGGCACGGACCGTGGCACGAGAAACGCCATATTCCTCCATCAGCTCTTCCAGCGTGGGAATGCGGGTTCCCACAGGCCACTCCCCCCGTTCCAGGCGCGCCCGCAAGGTATATTTCACTTTCAGAGAAAGAGGCAATTTGGACTGCTTGCGCAGTGAAGAGCGTGTAGGGTCCACCATACAAATAGGCATGCCAGCCCAAGAAAATAATCAGCCCACATCATAGCCTGCGATGTGCGGGGTCGCCGATAGGGCAAAAAAGGTTTAATGCAGGTCAGCCAAGGCGTTTATTTTTGCAAAATTTCGTAAACGAAAATTAAACGGATCGGATACATTATCCCAATCATTGCTTAACTCTTGATACGAGCCCGAGCCCATGGATGTTCTGCCCTCCTCTGCCTCGCACTTGGCCCAAATTTACCTACTCGGCACCTACCGATTACGGGTTCAAGGACAATGTCGCGCCAATATTATCAATTACGATAAAGCGCGGATTCTGCTGTCCATGCTCGCATTGGCGCAGGGCAAACCCATCAGCCGCAGCCGTCTTGCGGAAACAATCTGGCACGAAGACCCCATCAGCGTCGGGCGTGCCCGTTTGCGTCATGCACTGCATGCCTTGCGCCGGGCCTTTGAAGGGTGCGATCAGGTCTTGCACATTACCAATGACACCTTGGCACTGGACCCCTGTCACGCCCAGGTAGACGTACTGAGTCTGCTGCAACACCCCAGCCAGCCAGCCTTAAGCGATCTGGAACGCCTGAACCTGTATCAGGGTCCTTTGCTGGGACAGGTCAAACTGCATCATGGCGAGCAATTGCAAGACTGGCTGCAAGAGACGCAACAAACCATTCGCCAAACCCTGTCGCACTGCCGCGACCGGTATATCGAGTCCGGGCTGGACACGCTGCCCCCCGCGCAAGCGATCAGTTATCTCAAACGCTGGCTGCTGATCTGGCCCGAAGAAGAGAAACTGCATCAAGCGCTGATCCGCCTGCTCAAGCAAGAAGGCCAACACGAAGCCGCGTTGCAAGCGTATGAACAGTGCTCGGTCTTGCTGGCCGATCGTCTGGGGTGCGAACCCAGCGCCCAAACACGCAGTCTGGTCGATCTGCCCGTGCGCTCGGCCCCCCATGCCAAAGCCTTGTCCACCACCGTCCAATTGCGCCTGCGTCCCTTGGCCGCGGTCGGCTTTTGCCTGCGCTTTGAACCCGGCCATCGTCATGCCCGTGAAAAAGGCGGTCAACTGCTCGAGCAAAGCCGCCAGACCCTGCTCCAGTTGATCGAGGATCATGGCGGCTGGGCCAGTGAGGCGGGCCCCAGTCAAGTGCTGGCCTATTTTGGCTACCCGGACCTACTGGAGTCGCCCATCACCCAGGCGGCGACCTTGGCACGGGTTGCGGCCACCGTGCGCATGGATGAACATATCAAGCTGAGCATCGCCATTCATGCAGACCTTGTCATGGACGATCAAAGCCCCTGTCCAGACCCGTGGGGACAATTGGCCCAGGTGGTCTTGCCCTTGAGCTGGGAGGCGGCCCCCGGGGCGCCGCGCGTCACCTTTCAGGCCGCATTGCGCCTGGAGCCCAAAGATGTACAAGGCCCGGTGGGTCGCCACAATGAAGCGCTCTGGCTCAACCTGAGCCCCTCAGACATTGACGCTGTACGGCTGACCAGCCGTGTCTACGGCCGCTCTCAAGAGTTCGATCATCTGGTGCAGGCCTGGTCGTGTATAGGCCCCAACCGGTCCCTGCATCACATTGCCATCCATGGCCGAGCCCATATTGGTAAAAGCCTGCTGGTCCAGTCTCTGGCAGATTATGTACAAAAAACCGCTCATCACTGCATCGTCCTCCATTGCCGCGAAGATAAGCGCCGTGTAGCCTGGCACCCCATCCGTCTTTGGCTGCACGAGCAAATTGCCAATTACATCACCGCACAAACCGGTAAACAGCGCGACCCCTTTTCCATTCAAACCCTGCAAGAAGCGCTTGAACTGAGTCCCAAGCAAGCGCAATCCCTGCATGAGTGGCTAAACAGCGGGCCAAACGAACAGGACTTGAACGAGCCCTCTACGGCGCATACCGACCTTCTTTTCAATCTGCTCAGCGGCCCAGGCAGCGCCCCGCGCCGTCGCCTGCTGATTATCGAAAACGTGCAATGGGCCGACCCGCCCACCCAGCGTCTGATCCGACTGCTCTCGCATACCACGCCCCGTCATCCAACCTTGCTGCTGACCACCAGCCGCAAACCGGGCCACGGCATGGAACGCGCCGAACACCTGAATCTACGGGCACTGGACCGCTCCAGCATCAACAGCCTTCTGAGCGGGCAGCGCGGGCAGCGTCTGGCACGCGACAAACGCAGCCGGCTGGTCAAGCTCAGTGCCGGCAACCCGGGCCATGCCAATGAACTGCTGCGCTGCCATGAGCTCAATTGCGAATGCAGCCACGCGCTGCGCCTGACTGACCTGATCTGCACGCAATACCACAGCCTGTTGCCCGCGACGCGACACATCCTGACCAGCATTGCCCTGCATGAGCAGGCTATTTGCATCAACGAGCTTGGCCTGATGCTGCGTCTGGACAATACGGCCCTGAGTAGCGGCCTGGATACACTGGCCACGCTGGACCTGATTGATTTAGACGGCAAACACGTATCCTGCCTGCCGCTGATCGCCCAGGCGCTGGAGCGTGTGGCCATGCAGGAGGAGTTGCGTCAGGCTCACTATGCCATTGCCCAACACGGCATACGCCGTCGCCAGGCGCCCGCCCATATTGCCCTGCACCTGTGCGAGGCGGAAAGCCCTGAAGCGGCCTTCTGGTGGCAGCGTGCGGCCCGCGAGGCCCTGGCACAAAGCGATCTGCGTCAGGCCAGTCAGTATTTGCAGCGTTCACTCAACCGCAGTGAGCTGATTGAAGACCTGCAGGTGCGTCAAACCCTGCAATTTGAATGTCGCATGTTGCAAGGCGCGATTGAATCGTCCCTGTACGGCCCGGCCTCGGCCTCGACCGCCATGGCCTATGAATTGGGTCATGAGCTTCAGGACGAGCAGGATTCCGACCAGGTCATGATCAGCCTGTGGACGGCCTGGTCGGCATTGCATGCACAAGGCAACTTTGAGCAGGCTTTGCACAAAGCACGCCAACTGCTGGCGCTGGCCAATGAAACCAACCATGACCAGAACCGCAGCTGGGCCTTGTACGCGATCGGTCAACACGAACTGTGGAAAGGAAACATCAACAATGCCATTCAGACGCTGAATCTGAGCCTGGCCGTCTTTGATGATTTGAAAGAGCAAAACAGCCGACGCGCGATTGCCGAGCATTTTCCCCAATCGATTACCTTCGGAACCTTGAGTGTGGCCCTGGCCCTGAAGGGCGATCAGGATGCCTCTCAACAGCACGCGCGCCTGGCCTTGCAAAGCCTGCGTTCGGACACCATTTTTTCGCTACGCGCCATCACCCATTTGTTCGTGATGCAGGCCTACTACCTGATGGAGCAACTGGAAGACTGCCTGCAAGTGGCCGAACTGTCCTTGCACGAGCTTCAGAAGTCACACAATCCCGAGCCCTGGTCGGCGCTGAGCCGCTCGTTCCTGTACTACTGCCAGGTCATGTTGTACGGACGGGAAAGCAGCATGCAGTTCCTGCTCGATTGTGTGCAAATTGCCCAATACGGCCTGCCCATCAGCACTGATGGACTGATGAGCCGAATTGCCCGCGCCATGATTCGCCTGGGACGCAGCAATGAAGCCATGCCCTGGCTGGACAAGGCTGCCGCTCAGGGGCTGCGCTATGACACGGGCAGCATGGGGGCCGAGTTGCATTGTGTGCGTGGCGACGCCTGGATGGCATTGGGGGAAAACGCACAGGCCTTGCAGGAATGGAATCTGGCTGAACAGCAGATGGAAAAACACGGCCTGTATCGCTACGCCGACTGGATTCGGGACCGTCGGCAAGCCGTTCAAAAGCTCAAGGTCTAGCCCCACCTTGCCGGTGCGCTTGCCAGCAGCAGCCTTGCGCCGTTTAAACAGGATAGCGGAGCTCGAACTGGCAGGAAAACGGCTTACAGCAGCCACTCAATCGGCAGGACGGACAACACACCCACGCCCGCGCGCCGCCAGATGCTGGCATCGGGTTCGGACGTGAACCTGCGCTGGGTGCCGTCTTCATTGAGCTGAATCCACACCAACTCACCCTTGTCGTCCAGTTCCACCCGATAACTGCGGTAAGGCAGCACTTGTTCAAAACTTCTGGACAGGGCCTGCGCCATTTCAGGGCTTTCAATGATGAAACCCAGCTCAGTATTCAAATTGACCGAGCGCGGGTCGAAATTAAAGGAGCCCACAAACAGACGTTTGCCATCAACGGCAAAGGTTTTGGCATGCAAGGCTGAGCCAGAGCTGCCAAAGGGGCCCGAGCCATGACGGGTCGGCTTGTCCATCGTGGGACGCAACTCGAACAACTGCACACCCGCTTCCAGCAAGGCTCTACGTCGCTTCGCGTAACCGGCGTGCACAGCCGTGACGTCCGTGGCGGCCAGCGAGTTGGTCAGAACACGAATCTGCATCCCTGGCCGCTGCATCAGCCCTTCAAACGCCCGCACCCCCGCAGCGGTAGGGACAAAATACGAGGACACCAGATCCACCTGATGAGCGGGTTTGCCCAACAGCTCATCCATTTGCCAAACCAGCAGTTTTTCCGGACTGACCGGCCCGAGGGCCTTGGCCGGATCATCGCTAATCATGGTGGTACGCGCCCACTGAAAATCCAGCTGGCCTTGCACCAAAGCGCTGACCAGATTCGATTCACGTAATATTTGCTGGTACTTTTTGGCGCGGGGCTGTACTTCGGCATCCTGCAACTGCTCCTGAAACGCCGCAAGGGTTTGAGAGCTTTCAGTCTTTACGAGCCGATCGATGGGATACGCAGACTGGCTGGCCCAATAAAGATCAAAGTCCTTGGAGACCTCCTGCACCACCGCCCCAATCGCCATCACATCCAAATCTGCAAACAGAATGTCCTGCGTGGCGCCAAAATACTCATCACCCACGTTGCGGCCGCCAATAATGGTGACCTGATTGTCCACGGTGAACGATTTGTTGTGCATGCGCCGGTTCAGACGCGAGAAGTCAGTCAGGAAGCCCAGGGGCTTGGGCCAGCGCAACACAAAGGGATTGAACAGGCGCACCTCGATATTGGGGTGGGCATTTATGGCCGCCAGCGTGTCGTCCAGGCCCGTGATGCCATTGTCATCAATCAACAGGCGCACCCGTACACCCCGCTCGGCCGCCTGCATCAACATGCCCAGCATCAAGGTGCCGGTCGTATCGCCGCGCCAGATGTAATACTGCACATCCAGCGTTTTTTGAGCCGCAAACGCCAGCAGGGCACGGGCGGCATACGCATCGTGCGGGTCGAACAACGGATAAATACCCGATAAACCGGGATGCTGCTGTGCCAGAGGGTCCACCGCCCGGCCGATCGCAGTGTCACGAGCCTGCTCCAGAGGCAGCGCTTCGCTGTGGCTGCGTCCTTCCAGAGAGGGTAAGGCACAGCCTGTCAAAGCGGCCAGCAAGGCTCCCCCCGCAATCAGGGTACGCCAGACGCTGGACGCAGCCTGCCCCCGCAAGCGGGGTAACGTTGGCTTTTTGACGGGGTCGATTTTCATGAAGGCATCTCTGTGGACATGGGCATCGTTCCACATAGTAGCACCGCCCTGGCGCCCCAACCGCCAGCCCGTGTCACAATCACCACTTGCAGCCCGTGACAGGGCGGACAACAATAAAGCACCCGCCTATTCTTTAAGCCTGAAACAAGTAGCATGCCCACCGCCCAATCTTCTGCCTTACTGCCCCGCCACCTTGCCATTATGTTGCTGTTAATGCTGGGCAGCTCCTTTGCCGCCAACCATATTGCGGCCAAAGTGGCACTGGACCATGGCACCGGACTGATCATTTCTGTTATTTTGCGCTCGGCTGCCGCCTCCCTGGCGCTGAGCGTGCTGCTGATCTGGCGCAAGCAGGCCCTGTACGTGCCACGCCCCTACCTGGGCTGGCAACTGCTGCTGGGCGCACTGATCACTGTGCAATGCATGTTGATCTATTCCTCCATTGCCCGCATCCCCGTCGCCCTGGCATTGCTGGTGGCCAATATGTACCCGATATTGCTGGCTTTGCTTACCTGGGTACTGGGCGGACACCGTCCCACTCGCAAGACAGCCATCATCATGGTGGCCATTCTGGCAGGCCTGCTGCTGGCGCTGGACACGCCCAGTCTGATCAAAGGCGCCACCGTTGATGCCCAGTGGATTCTGGGCGTGGTGTGCAGCTTGCTAACCGCACTGGCCTTTGCCATTGGCCTGTGGATTACCGAGAACAAACTGGCACCGCTGCCCGGTCTGGTGCGCAGCTTTTGTACGATTAGCCAGACGCTGGTTTGCCTAATTGCACTCAGCCCCCTGGGCCTGCTGCCCGGCGGCTCTTCCCTGCCCCACGATGCGGTAGGCTGGATAGCCCTGTCGTTGGTCTGTGTCCTGTACACCACGGGTTTTGTAACGCTGTTTGTGCTGGCACCCCGCCTGGACATGACCCGCAATGCGCCCTTCATGAATATGGAGCCGGTCGCCTCCCTGATTCTCGGCTGGCTGATCCTTAAGCAGACCCTGAACTCCACCCAACTGCTGGGCGGAGCCATCGTGCTCAGCGGTATTGTCGCCCTGGCCTACCGGCGCACGCCCCGCACGTAAGAATCAGGCGCTGGACAAAAGTCGCTGCCAGACACGCGGCAACACCGCTAGCAGGTCCTCCGGAATCAGCCCAGGACCGAATTCCAGTGCCGCTTGTGAGTGCAGCCAGACTGCGGCCCCCGCCGCTTCAAAAGCTGGCATGCCTTGCGTCAGCAAACCACACACCAGCCCGGCCAGCACATCTCCGCTGCCGCCGGTAGCCAGCCAGGGCGGTGCGCAGGCATTGATCAAGGCCCGACCGTCGGGGGCGGCAATAATCGTATCCGCGCCTTTGAGCACCACCACGGCCCCGCATTGGGTGGCTGCCAGCCGCGCCGCTTCCAGACGATCAGGCGCCACGTCAAAGACGCGGGCAAACTCGCCTGAATGGGGCGTGAGCACACATTGTTCGTGCAACGCCGCCCATAACTGCTGCGGCTGTTGGGCAAAGCTGCTGATGGCATCGGCATCCAGCACACAAGGACGCTGGGTTGCCAGCAGGGCCAGTGTCAGACGACGGGTTTGTTCTCCCAGGCCCGCTCCCGGCCCCACCAGCCAGGCTCGGATGCGTTGATCGGTGGTCAAGGCGTCATCCCAAGGCGCCACCATGATGCTGTCCATCGCACTGGCATACACCGACCAGACTGAAGAGGGGACCGCCATGCTGACCAGCCCTGCTCCTGCCCGCTGCGCTGCGCGGGCCGCCAGTCGGCTGGCACCCGTCATGCGTTCGCCCCCCACCACCAGCGCGTGTCCGCGTGTGTACTTGTGACTTTGTGCATTGAGCTGGGGAAGATCGGCCTGCCACAGGGCTGGCTCATTCAACCAGGTATCGGGCTCGGGCAAGGACGGGCCCGGCATGCCAATATCGGCCAGTTCCAACTGACCACACAAAGCCCGGCCCGGATACAAAACGTGACCGGGCTTGTAACACACAAAACTGACCGTCACCGTCGCGGGAGCGGCCACTCCCCTCACTTGTCCACTGGCACCATCCAGCCCGGAAGGGATATCGATGGCGCAGACGGGCACTTTGGAGTCGGCCAGAGACTGAATCAGCCCTGCCGTCTCACCTTGCACATCCCGATCCAGACCCGCACCCAGCAAGCCATCCACGACGACGGAAAAGCGCCGGAAATCCGGGCACTGACTCTCCCAACGGCCCTGCCATTGGGATTGCGCCCAGGCTGCCGTTCCTTGCCGTCGGGATGGGTCTACCAGGCTAAAGACTGAAACCTGTCTTCCCTGCTCACGCAAAATCTGCGCGGCCACCAAGGCATCTGCACCGTTATTCCCCGGCCCGCATAGAAACAGCACCGCTCCTTGCGGCCAATGGCGCTGCACGGTGCGCGCCACCGCGCCTGCGGCCGCCCGGATCAGTTGCTCGACCGACACTCCAAAACCCGGGGCCGCCCTATCCATGCGGGCGCACTGAGCAGGACTGTACAAGGCCTGTTTTCCTGGGGGCGCGCTCAGGGGCAAAAAACCATATTGGGACACAAAAGGCATAGCGGGCTCACAAAAACAGAAATCAAATCCATTCCTGAGGGCATAGGCGACTGTTGGTCAGCAAGGTTCCAGCACCATGATTCCCAGGTCCGGGGCGGGCCATCTACAAAAAAAAGAACGGGTCACCGCCCGCTCTCTTATCTTAGTGCCAATTGTCCGAATACAACACGCTGGCAGCGCCACCCTCTTAAGCGGAAGTCTGCTCCTGCCTGTCTTTGACAGAAGCTACCGACAGCTCCCGTGGCACCTGCACCCCGTTTTTAACAGCGATGATTTCCGCCATGATGCTGACCGCAATCTCTGCCGGCGTTTTGCTGCCTATATACAAACCAATCGGACCTTTGAGCTTATCGATTTCCTGAGGCGTCAGGTCAAAGTGTTCGGCCAGACGTTCACGACGGCTCTGATTATTGCGCCGCGATCCAATGGCCCCCACGTAAAAAGCACTGCTCTTGAGGGCTTCCAGCAACGCCATATCGTCCAGCTTGGGATCATGCGTCAGGGCCACAATAGCGGTTCTTCGATCCGGCACGCAGGCAATCACTTCGTCGTCGGGCATGCCGCGCACTACCCGTGCTCCGGCCACACTCCATCCCTGAATATGTTCGCTACGCGGATCGCACACTGTCACGTCAAAACCATTGAACAAGGCAATGGTGGCCACGTACTCGGACAACTGTCCGCCGCCGATCAGCAAGAGCCGGTAAGACGGCCCGAACGTCACGGACAAGCAATCTTCGCTTACATGCAAGGCCGCCGGCACACGGGCAGCACTGCTCCAAGCGCGGCCCGTGTGCAAATCCACGTGCCGCTGCACCAAATGGCGCTGCTCCAGCAAGGTCAGCACCTGCGCCAATGCCTGCGGACAAGGGTTGAACTCGACCAGCAGACGGATTGTGCCGCCACACGGCAAGCCAAAGCGGTGTGCTTCATCAGCACTGATGCCATAGGTCAGCAGTTGGGGACGGTCCTCATCCTGCCAGCGCTTATCCGCCCCGGCAGTCTCGTGGTAAGCGCGGATCAGATCGTCCTCGATACAGCCACCCGAGACCGACCCGACCACCGCCCCTCCTTTTTCCAGAGCCATGATGGAGCCCTCCGGACGGGGGGACGAGCCCCAGGTCTGCACGACGGTGACCAATATCGCGTCCCGTCCCTGTGCGCGCCATTGCTGTAACTGGCGCAAAACCCTGACATCCAGGCTCTCCATACGTGTCTCCTGTCTTTCCCGTGTTTACTTGAATACCGGCATGCCGCCACCCGAATCATCAAAGGGATTCAGGTCGGAGCCGTATTCATCCTGCATTTCAATCGTGACCGTACTCGGATCAACTTTGGCGCCGGTTCCCTTGTAGTGCGTGACCATGCCCGGAAACAGAAGCACCACGGCAATCATCACAATCTGGATACCAATAAAGGGTACGGAGCCCCAGTAAATGTCGCCTGTGGCCACACCCGGGATCTTCTTTTTCGTCACTTTGTCGATGTAATCATCCTTAGGGGCCACCGAGCGCAAATAAAATAGTGAGAAGCCAAATGGTGGATGCATAAAGGATGTTTGCATATTAACGGCTAAGAGCACGCCAAACCAGATCAGATCAATACCCATCTTGTCGGCAACCGGCCCCAGCAAAGGCACGATAATGAACGCCAGCTCGAAAAAGTCCAGGAAAAAGGCCAGCACAAACACCAGTACGCTGACCAGTACCAGAAAGCCGTACTCACCGCCGGGCAGATCAATCAGCAGATGCTCCACCCACAGGTCGCCGTCCACACCCCGGAAGGTCAACGAGAAGATCGTGGAGCCGATCAGAATGAACATGACAAAGCAGGACAGCTTGGCCGTGGTATCCATGGCTTGCTTGAGCAGATCAACACTCAGACGCCGACGACTGACAGCCATCAGAATCGCACCGACCGCTCCCATGGCCCCACCTTCCGTAGGGGTGGCAATGCCCAGAAAAATCGTGCCCAGAACCAGGAAAATCAGTCCCAGGGGAGGAATCATGACAAAGACCACCCGTTCGGCCAGGGTCGACAACAAGCCCAGCTTGAGCCACTTGTTGATCAGGGCCAGCACAAAGGCCACGCCGCCCACCAACAGGATGCAGATAATGACTTTTTCGTCGACTGGCCCGTTCGGGTCTACCCAGTACTCGTCCAGCAGATAGCCGGCCACCAGCGCGATCAACAGCAGCACACACAAAGAGCGTGCGCCGGAACGACCATTGGCCTGGGAGTAAGTGCGGTGCTCTGCCGGAATCGGGGGCACGTCTTTGGGACGCAACACGGCCAGAATCAGAATGTAGAGCAGGTACGAGCCGGTCAACACCAGGCCGGGTACCATTGCGCCACGGTACATATCGCCTACCGAACGTCCCAACTGGTCAGCCAGCACGATCAGCACCAACGAGGGGGGAATGATCTGCGACAAGGTGCCCGAAGCCGCGATCACTCCCGTTGCCAACCTGCGGCTATAACCGTAGCGCAGCATGATAGGCAAGGAGATCAGGCCCATGGAAATCACCGAGGCCGACACCACCCCCGTGGTTGCCGCCAGCATGGCGCCCACAAACACCACCGCAATAGCCAGGCCACCGGGCATGGAGCCAAACAGCTGGCCAATCGTATCGAGCAGGTCTTCAGCCATGCCCGAACGCTCCAGAATCAACCCCATGAAGGTGAAAAAGGGAATGGCCAGCAACGTGTCGTTGGCCATGATGCCGAATACGCGCAGCGGCAGTGCCTGAAACAAGGACCAGTTAAACAGGCCCAACTCCACACCAATCAGGCCAAATACCATGCCGTTGGCGGCCAGCGCGAAGGCAACTGGAAAGCCCAGCAGCAGAAAAATAATCAGTGACACGAACATCACTGGCGCCATATTGGCGACAAATAAATCCATCATGATCGGTTTCAGCCTTTGTGTTGTTGCGCTAACTTGGCCTGGGCTTGCCGTGCAATGTCTTCAGCGAGCAATTCCTCAGGCGTTTTTTCCAGCAACTTCTTGTTGGGATTGGGGCAGGCCCCGCGCAAGAAGCCGATGCACTTGATCAGGTGCGAGATTCCCTGCAAGGAAATCAGGGCAAAACCGATGGGAATGATGAGTTTGGCAGGCCAACGGATCAGCCCTCCCGAGTTGGAGGAGACTTCCTGGCTCAGGTAAGAGTCCATGAACACCGGCCAGGACAAGGCCATAATGGCAAGGCAGGCGGGCAGCATGAACAACACCACGCACACGGCCTCAATCACAATTTGTGTGCGCTCGGACAGGCGCGAAGCCAGCACGTCCACCCGCACATGCTCATTGCGCAAGAAGGTATAACCGCCAGTCAGCAGAAAAAGGGCACCAAACAGATACCACTGCACCTCCAGCCAGGCATTGGAGCTGGTATCGAAGAATTTACGTGCGAAAGCGTTATAGGAGCTGATCACGACAACCAGCAGAACCACCCACATGACCACCCGGCCACAGAGCTGATTCAGGCTGTCAATCGCCCTTGATAGTTTGAGTAGAAATTGCATCAATCCCCCAGATTTTCTGCGTTGACGTTAGTTGGAATCTCATTGGACAGGAAACGGGCTGCAGGCTTGTGCGGGGCGCGATCCGCCATCCCTCTGGCGCCGCCTGCTGGCGGCCCCGGTCAGGGGGCGCACGCGCCCCCCCAAAGCGATGCGCTCTGTCATCTCCTCAGTCCCGTTTTATTAATCGTTTTGCCTTGTCCAGCGCCTAGGCGCGTCGGAAAAGCCCCTTGAAGCGGTCCCACAAAATGCTGAAAAACATTTTGACCGGATTGAACTCGGCCACCACTGGCTCATGCCCTTCAGCCAAGGGGTTTTCCAGACGCAGGTTCACGTTTTTGCCGAACTCCGCAATCATGCGACGCACGAAATCCTGTACCAGCCCGGAACGCGAGAACTGCGCCAGCGGCCCTTGCAACGAATACACCAGCTCCACGTGCACGCGGCTGCGCTCTTGACCGTCTGGCTGAACCTGATAGCTGACGTCACCGCGCGCGCGCGATTGACTCAAGGAGTCCACCCCTTCGCCCCGCAACACGGCGGCACGACGCTCGTTGTCTTCTTCCAGCGTGGCATTGCCCTTGAACGCAGCCGACATGGGGCCAAACTTGATCGCGATTTTTCCTTGTACCGTGGCCCCTTCCTGAGACTCGATGATCGCCCCCGGCAGACAAGCCGCCACTTTGGGCAGATCCTTCATGAAAGCCCAAACCTGATCGGCCGGGAAACGGGCATCAAAACCACCTTGAATGGCTTGCCCCTTGCCCTTGTCGGCATTACCGGGCGCAGCCGCAGCCACCGGAGCGGGCATCTGCGCTTCTTCCTGGACAGCGTCAAACGTCGTAAAGCTGTTCTGGTCCCAGTCTTGCGGCACGTTCTGCACGACAGCCGCGCGCAAGGCTTCCACCTGGGCATCGGGCTGATCGCGCAAGGCCTGCAGCACGGACAAAATGGCGGCCGTAATGCCTTGATAGCCAGTGCAGCGGCAAATATTGCCGGACAGCTCAATACGCACACGGGCTTCGTCCGCGTCGGGCAAACGCAGCACAATGTCGCGGCTGGTGGCCAGCATGCCAGGCGTACAGAAGCCGCATTGCAAGGCGTGTTTTTCCGAAAAAGCCGTACGCAGACGGCTCATGATCGGATCGTCGTCGTAGCCTTCTACGGTGGTGACTTCGTGTCCATCACAAGCACCGGCAAACGTAATGCAGGAGCGCACTGGACGGCCATCCACCAGCACCGTACATGCGCCGCACACACCGTGTTCACAGCTCAGATTGGTGCCGGTCAAACGACTTTTTTCACGTATGAAATCACCCAGATGGGTGCGTGGCTCGGCCTCGTGCTTTTGCTGGCGACCGTTAACTTGAATCGAAATTTCTGCCATGTCTTAACCTTTCACGCCCAGCGCCTGCTTCAGGCTGCGCTCTACGACCGTACGGAACAGCACCTGATGGGCCTCATCCCGTTGTGCCAGATACGGCTGCAAGGCCGCTGCAATCGTGTCCCCGTCCAGAACGGCCGCTCCTTGTGCCGCCACCTTGACAGCCAGTTCGGGCACGGAGCGCGGCGCGCCTTCCATTGCCCCCATCACCACTTTGGCGATGCGCGTGGCCGGATCGAAGTAACAGGCACAACTGGCATCGGCAAACTCGCCCACTTTACGGGTGAACTTGTAATAGCCCCAGCGAGCCGAACCTGATACCTCGGGCACATCCACGGACTCGATGAACTCACCGGCCTCCAGCACCGTGGTATAGGCGGCCAGCATGAATTCACTCATGGGCACGCTGCGGCTACCGTGGGGACCACGCACATTAATGCGTGCGCCCAAGGCGGTACAGGTCAGCACCCAATCGGCAGCTGGGTCTGCATGCGCGAGACTGCCGCCCAGGGTGCCACGATTGCGCACGCCCCGGTACGCGATACGACCGGCCACTTTCTGCATCATGTGACCGCGCAGCAGCTCGTGGACCCCGTCCTCAATCTCGGCATGCGTGACGGCGGCACCAATACGCACCCATCCCTGTGCAGCCTGTACCTGACGCAGCTCCGGCACAGCCGACACATCCAGAACACGGCCGGGACGCACCAAACGCAGATTCAACATAGGGCCCAGAGACTGGCTGCCCCCCATCAGGCGCAGCGCCGACGGGTCGCTGCCATAGGCTTGCTGGATCTGTTTCAGGCTGCGGGCCTGTTCGTATTCAAACTTGGCGGCCTTCATGCCTGCACCTCCGACACGGGCTGTTTGTATTGCTGAGTGGCGCACGGGGCGGCGGCGCGAATGGCGCTCAGCAGCCGATGCGGTGTCACAGGCGTATGCGAGACCTGTGCCCCCGTCGAGCGCAATGCATTATTGATGGCGGACATGATGGCGGCCGGCGGCGCAATCGCCCCACCCTCTCCCATGCCCTTGGCACCGAACTCGGTATTGGGCGAGGGGCTTTCCATGTGTTCGATATGGATATTGGGCACTTCGCAGGCACCTGGCATGACATAGTCGGCCAAGGTCGATGCCAATGGCTGCCCGAACTCGTCGTAAGGCATCTCTTCATACAAAGCGGTGCCGATCCCCTGGGCAATCCCGCCAATCGTTTGCCCTTCCACAATCATGGGGTTGATCATCACGCCACAGTCTTCGACCACCACATACTTGAGCACCTCCACCCCGCCCGTGCGCGGATCAACCGCCACCACCACGGCATTGCTGGCATAGGTAAAACTGCCGGTATCGACCTTGGGCTTGTAACCCACGGACAGTTCCAGACCCTGCGGGTCCACATCCTCTGGCAAATACTGCGGGTTGATGTACCAAGCATCAGCCACTTGAGCGATGCTGACCTGACGACCCTGGGCGCTGAACGTGTCGCCCTGATGCTGCAGACTGTCCTCATCGGCATTGAGCATATGGGCGGCAATCTTGCGCACACGCGGCAGCAATGCCTTACAGGCTTTCGAGACTGCGCCGCCCGACATCACCAGCGAGCGCGAGGCGTAAGTGCCGGTGGAAAACGGCGTGCGGCCGGTATCCCCATGCACCACTTTGATGCGTTCTACGGCAATGCCCAGGATTTCGCTGGCGATTTGAGCAAAAGAGGTTTCCATACCCTGGCCATGCGAATGCACTCCCACGCGCACCTCCAAACCACCATCCGGCGTCATGCGGACAAAGGCCTGGTCGAAACCGGGAATGACTGCTGTCCCCCAGCTGGCAAACACAGAGGTGCCGTGCGCGGACTGTTCGGTGTAGGACGCCACCCCCAGACCAATAAGGCGGCCATCCGGTTCGCCCTGGGCCTGACGCGCCAGTACCCCATCCACATCGACGGCCGCCAAGGCGCGGCGCAGGCTTTCCGGGTAATTGCCCGAGTCGTAGTGCTTATTGGCCACGTTGACATAAGGCATTTGTTCGCCTTGCACCAGATTCATCAGGCGGATTTCCCACGGGGTCTTGCCTACCGCCAGCGCGATCTGATCCATCATCTGTTCAATGGCCAGGCAAACACCCGTGCGGGCAACGCCGCGATACGGCATAAAGCCCGGCTTGTTGGTTCCCACGCCGCGCGTGCGGCAGCGGTACCCCCGAAAATCGTAAGGGCCGGGCAGATTGCCCAAGGCTTGACCAACCTCCAGACCCACCGTAAAGGGCCAGACGGAATACGCTCCGCCATCAATATCAATTTCGGCATCCAGAGCCAGCAAACGGCCTTCATCGCTGATGTGTGCTTTGAGCCGGTACTGGTGCTCCCGGGTATTGGCCCCCGCAATCAAATGCTCGCGGCGGTCTTCCATGAAACGGAACGGCTTGCGAAAGGTCTTGGCCAGCCAGGCCACACACAGCTCTTCCTGATGCAGCACGCACTTATAACCAAAGGCACCGCCCACATCAGGAGAAATCACACGCACCTGCGCCTGATCCATCCCCAGGAACTGGGCAATACCGGTGCGGTGCATGTGAGGGATCTGACTGCCGCAATACACCACCAGTTGATCGGCCTGGAAGTCCCAGTACGCCAGTACCGCTTTGCCTTCCATCGGCAACATGCACTGTCGCGACAGACTGACCGAATGCTCGATCACGCGGTCGGCACGGGCGGCATGCTCTTCAAAAGCAATGTCTGAGCGCAAGGTCACAAATACATTGTCCTGCCAGCCTTCATGCAACAGCTCACCTTGCGCGGCCAAGGACGCCTGAACGCTGCCATAGACCGGCAACTCATCGTACAGAGCCTCTATCTGCTCCAGAATGTCCTCAGCCACGGCACGGCTTTCACCAAAGGCCAGGGCAACGGGTTCGCCAACATAGCGCACGCTGCCCAAGGCCAGCGGTGGCATGCGGGAGGACTGATAACTGGGCAGGGTGGAAGCGGCGTAAATATCCTGACAATCGGGCATATCGGCGCGGGTAATCACCTGCGCACGTGCCCTGTCTTCAATATTGATCTGACGAATTCGGGCATGGGCCATGGGACTGCGCAAGAAGGCGACTTCCTGCAGCCCCGGCATGGTCATGTTGCCGATGAAGTTGCCCCGGCCATTGAGATGGCGCGCATCCTCCTTGCGAAGAACGCGCGCGCCCACTCCTTGGCCACCCAGGCTTGACGGGTGACTGTGCTGACTCATTTCACTACCTTAAGAATGTACTGCTTAACCGCGCTTGCCCAACTCGCTGAAAGTGAAGTTGTCCAGGGCGCTTTCTGCCACCCGGAACCAACTGGCTTCCTGCTCCTGGAAGGTCTTCCAGCTTGGATAAATCTTGGCAAAATCGGCGTTGCTATCCGACAACTCCTTCCACAGCTCCTGAGACTTGTCGTAGGCAGCCTTCATGACGTCTTTGGGGAAGTAGCGCAGTTTGGCGCCATCGGCCACTAGCTTGCGCAGGGCGCCGGGGTTCAGGGCATCGTATTTGGCCAGGCACAGCATGGACTGCTCGTTACAGGCGGTCTCGAAAGCAGCCTTGAAATTGGCAGGCAATGCTTCCCAGGCATCTTTATTGACCATGGAGGTCAAGGACGCACTGCCTTCAAACCAACCGGGGGAATAGTAGAAGGGAGCAACTTTGTTCAAGCCCAGCTTTTCGTCGTCGTAAGGCCCAATCCACTCGGCAGCGTCAATCGTGCCTTTTTCCAGCGAGGAGTAAATATCGCTGGGAGGAATCTGCTGAGGCACCGCGCCCAGTTTGGACAAGACCATGCCGCCAATTCCACCGATGCGCATCTTCAGGCCCTGCAGACTTTCCAGGTCCTTGATTTCCTTGCGGAACCAGCCCCCCATCTGCACGCCCACGTTACCGGCTACAAAGTTCACGATGTTGTATTGGCTGTACATGTCACGCAGCAATTTCAGGCCGCCACCGTAGTGGATCCAGGAATTGTGCTGACGGGCATTCATGCCAAACGACAGGCCAGTGTCAAACGTCACGGCGGTGTTCTTGCCCACAAAAGCGGTACTGAGCACGTGATTGCATTCGACGGTACCATTGCTGATGGCATCCATATTCTGCGCGTAAGGCACCAGTTCACCACCGGGAAAAGCGCGAATCTCGAATTTGCCCTCGGTCAGTTCGCTGACACGTTTGCACAGTGCCTCGGCCGAGCCATAAATGGTGTCCAGGCTTTTGGGCCAGCCGGTGGACATGCGCCAGCGCACGGTGGGACTGTTTTGTGCAATTGCAGGGGCAGCTACCGCTGCCAGACCCGCACCGGCGACCGTTGCCGATTTCAACAGAAAACTACGACGCTCCATCACTCACCTCTTTGTATTTTTTAATGTATTTACACCCCTTGCTCGACAGGGGTCTGGGTTGTGCCCGCCAGTCTGGCCTGATGCCCGGACAGCAGCGGTCCAAACCTTGCCAAACCGTCCCCCCGAGGGGCCAGACGGACGTTCCAAGCGGTGTAACTGCCCTGTGAAATTCACACTTACCGCTTCGATAATAGTAAGTGTGCTGATTAATTAATTTTTGGTCAAGCAGGGAAACTACTGACGCATGTCCTTGATGGGATAAAGGAAAGACGCATCAATAGCTTAAGCCTCAACTAGCGCAATCCCTTATAAAAACGATATTTTATTTTTCAATTTATACAGTATACTGACTAAATTGAATGCATAATCTGGAGACGACTTTGAACTGGATAAAAATTTCCGAAACCGACGCCATCGACAACGAAGAGTCCCTGGCTATCGACTGGCAAGGCAAGAAATTGGCCCTGCATAAACTGGACGACGAGTTCTACCTGACCGACAACGTCTGTACCCACCAATATGCCCTGCTCTCTGACGGCTATCTGGAAGATGGCTGTGTGGAATGCCCCCTGCATCAGGCCAAGTTCTGTTTGCGCACGGGCAAGGCCATGAACGCGCCGGCCACGGTGGATATCAAGGTCTATCCGTTACGCATTGAAGGCAATGATATTTTGGCCGACCTCAGTCAGGCCTGAGTTTTTTCCAGCGGACGAAACCAGCAACATCATGGCACACTACACCTCCGTACTGATCATCGGCGCAGGCCAAGCGGCGTCGGTACTGGCACGCGAACTGCGCGGCCTGGGCTATAGCGGCAGCATTACCGTGGTAGGGGAGGAGACTCACCTTCCCTACGAGCGCCCGCCACTGTCCAAAGACGTGCTCAAAGCCAGCGCGTCCACCGAAAGCGTTTTCCTGCAAAAGGCCGAGTTCTATCAAGAACAGAATATTGAGCTTGTACTGGGCACCTCGGTGCACTCTCTCGATTGTGCGTCCCGCCAAGCCCACCTGAGCAATGGTCAAACCTGGAGTTTTGAACACGCCGTGCTCGCCACGGGCGGCGCGGCCCGCGAACTGGCGCTGCTGCCTGCGACCCAGGCTAACGCCTTGTACCTGCGCACGCTGGATGATGCCTTGCGTGTGCAGGCCCGTTTGCATCCAGGCGTGCGTGTGCTGGTGATTGGCGGAGGCTTCATGGGTCTGGAGCTGGCCTCGACCGCCCATGAAACCGGTGCACAGGTCACCGTGGTTGAGGCAAATGAGCGCTTGCTGGCCCGCAACGCCCCTGCCCTGCTATCGCATTGGTTGCTGGAGCGCTTTGAATCGCAAGGTATCACGGTGTGTTTGGGCCAGGGGGTAAGCCAGGCTCATTTTGCAACGGACAAGGAACATCCGGTTGAACTGGAGCTTAAGGATGGTCAGCGTTTACAGGGTGATGTAGCGCTGGTCGCCGCTGGCCTGACCGCCAACTCCGCCTTGGCCCGAGCCAGCGGCATTGCCGTAGACGAGATGACCGCCGGGATTATTGTGGATCGTCAGGGCCGCACCAGTGTGGCGGGCATTTATGCCGCAGGCGATTGCACCACACAGATTTGCCCCGAGACGGCGGTGCGCACTCGCACGGAATCCTGGCAGAACGCCAACGAGCAAGCCCGTCAGGTGGCCCATGTGATTGCCGCACAGCCAGCGCCTGCCGCGCCCGTGAGCTGGTTCTGGACAGATGTGCTCGGTTGCAACATTCAGATGCTCGGTCAGGGCAGTCCGGATCTGGACTATCAGGTACGCGGCGTCATGGACAGCCAGGCCGATGCCATCAGCTTCATGCTATTGGCTTTCGAAGGCCCCTATTTGCGACATGCAATCGCCGTCAATGCCGGAGCGGACTTGCGCGCCTTGCGCAGCATCATGGAGCAGAACTTGCCCGTCGATCCAGCTATCGTGCTGGACCCATCGACCAAGCTGCGCCAGTACGTGAAAGAAGCGCTGCGTACAGCCCACGTCTAAAAAACAGAAGCGGCCTGCGCCGCCTTGTCATCACGATTCATTAAAGAGTTATCAGAGGAGAACCCCATGTATCAGACGCAAACGGTGATAGGCCAGACGGTCGGGTCCAAAGACCGCCCTGTCGAGCAATGCACCTGGCCCGAGGATGTACTCAACACGATTCCCGATTGGGTCTACACCAGCAATGACATCTACAACCGCGAGATGGAGCGGATTTTCCACGGTGACACCTGGAATTTCGTGGCCCTGGAGGCCGAAATTCCCGATTCGGGTGACTACAAGCGCTCGTATGTGGGCGCCACACCCGTGGTGGTCGCTCGTGCCGAAGATGGCAGCATCAACGTTTTCGAAAATCGCTGTGCACACCGTGGCGCTGAGTTCTGTCGCCACAACCAGGGCAACACTAATGAGTTTGTGTGTCCCTACCACCAGTGGTCCTACAGCCTGAAGGGCGACCTGCAAGGCATTCCCTTCAAGCGCGGCGCTAATAAAGAAGGCGGCATGCCGCGCAGTTTCAAAAATTCCGAGCATGGCCTGAAAAAGCTGCATGTGACAACGCACAATGGCGTGATTTTTGCGTCCTACAGCGATAAGGTCGAGCCGATTACGGAGTACCTGACCCCTGAGATTCTGAAGGACTTTGAGGCCGTGTTTCCCGGCAAGAAACTCAAGATTCTGGGTTACTACCGCAACGAGCTGCCTTGCAACTGGAAGATGTACCACGAGAATCTGAAGGACCCCTACCACGCGACCTTGCTGCATTCGTTCCTGGTGGTCTTTGGCCTGCTCGTAGCGGGCAACAAATCGCAGATGTATGTGGACCCTGTGCATGGCCGTCATGGCTATATGGCTTCGGCCAAGTCCGAGGACAAGTACGCCGAGGTCAGCGAGGACAACAAGAAGGAAATGCGTTCCTTTGTGGACGATATGCGTCTGCGCGACGAACGTTTCCTGGACTACATCAAAGAGTTTGATTCGCCTTGGTCAGTAACCATGCAGACCATCTGGCCCAACCTGATTGTTCAGCGTGAAATGAACACCTTGGGCGTGCGTCAGATTGTCCCCAATGGCCCCAACAGCCTGATCATGCAATGGACCATGTTCGGCTATGAGGACGACACTGAGGAGATGACGCGACATCGTCTACGTCAGGGCAACCTGATGGGACCGGCCGGTTTCCTGGGCCTGGAAGACAACGAGGCCATGAAATTTGTGCAAGAAGGCGTACGTCGTTCCAGTAGCGAGGTGAACATCATCAAGCTGGATGAGAGCAAGCTGGGCACGTCCAATACGCTGATCTCGGAAGCGGCCATTCGCTCCATGTACCAGTACTACCGCCAAGTGATGGATCTGTAAGACGAGCTGACTTATGAAAATGGATTTTTCTTTCAAACCTGCCCAGGTGCCTCTTGAGCGTGCTGTGACCCTGAAGGCGGAAATCGAGCTGTTCAATGCCGAGTACTGTGCCACCTTGGATCGGGGCAATGTCGAAGACTGGCCAATGTTTTTTGTGCAGGATGCCTTGTACCGGGTGACCTCACGCGAGAACGCAGATCTGAATCTGCCCGTGGGTCTGGTTTATGCAGAAGGTCGCGACATGATGCACGATCGTGCCGTGGCGATTGCTCGCACGCAGATGTACGCCCCGCGCTACATGCTGCATCTGGTCACCGATGTACGAGTCATCAGCGAGGCTGACAATGGCGATCTGGAAGCCGAGGCCAATTTCATGCTGATGCAAACGCTGGTGGAAGGGCCTTCTACCGTGCATCTGGTGGGCAATTACTTCGATACGTTCACACGTGTGGACGGTCGTTTGATGCTCAAGGAGCGTCAGGTGATTTTTGATACGTCCATTCTGGCGAACGATCTGGTGTTCCCCGTCTAGACCTGGTGTCTGCCTGTATTTTTAAAACCGTTTTTTGTGTGCTGTTTCCGAGCCACTTGAGTCAGAGGGTTTTCTGATTCTTTTAAGCACTCTTCTTTGTTGAGGGGTGCTTTTTTTTGCTTATTTACTGGGCACAGGGCTTATGGCTGGCGCAGTGTCAGAGATATGAGTCTTTACGACGGGTAGCGCAGGCTTGGGAGGACTATCAGACCTGGGGACATTCAGCTTAGTCAGGGTCGGGAATAAAAGGTCTCTGTGAAAACGCCATTCAGTCGGTCTGCTGGGGTATCCGGGCTGAGCACTTGCCGGTGCTGCGCACCGGTGCCCTTGTCAGGAGATAGCTACGGGCGCATCCTGAACTCGCGGGGTGATCCGCCCCCGGACGGACCACAAACGCCCCGCTCAAACAGCAGGATGCTTGCACCCCTACGCTATCTCCTGCCCGCGGCAAGTACTCTGATCCGCCATGACACCCCAGCAGACCGACTGAACGGCTCACGATGGCTTTTTATCTACCCATCTCTTACAGGCTCTTTGAACAAATAGGGCCCTTTACCTTGCTCTTCTGCGTTTCCTAAGCGCCTAGCGATCTGCTTCGCGTAATAAGCCATAGGCAGTAAGCAGATGAGCATAAAGAACATTAGCTCTCTCCCACACGCAACGATCACCTCTCCCCCAAACACTCCACTGTCACGATGAGTTTTACATTCCCTCCAAACACAAAGAAACCATCAAAAGCCCCGCAATTTAAACTGACAAGCTGCAAGCCTTTGGCCTTTGCCAAAGCAAACCCCATCTCCCCTTCCGTTCTCCACCCATCCAATCTGAGTCCCTACCCTCCACTCCCCTCTGCCAGTGTCGTTTAGGCTTTAAACAATGTTGCTTGTTTTCTTGTGGGGCCCGTGTTCGGCTTGGCGGGCGAGTCAGGGCCCTTGCCGCGGGCAGAGTACCGGGGTGGGATGCAAGGGTCGTGCTGTTTGAGGAGCACGCTTGCGGTTTGTCCGGGGGACAAACCGCGCTCCGAGTTCACGACCCGCCCGCCCCGGGACTCTGACAAGGGCACCCACGCGCAGCGTGGGCAAGGGACCCGCCAAGACAAGCCGAACACGGGCCCCACAAGAAAGCTCCCCCTCTCTGACACAAAGCCCAAACAGCAACGTCCAGAAGAACTCCTCTAGTGCTCCCAAAGCTCCACCACACCCTTCTTAAAAAGATTCACAAGACAGCCCTCCCGACAGACAATCTGTCGATATACCATCCCCTTACTCAAGTCCGGTGACAGCAAGCCCTGCAAACCCATAAGGCGACCAGAAATAAAAAGCCCCCGAGAGCCATACGGCTCCCAGGGGCACAGGTCCGATGGCCCGCCCCCAAGCGGCAGACCATCGATACTCAATCACAAGACTATCGAGACAGACTTGTTAACGACGACTCATGTCCATCAAGCACGGACGCCCATCCAGGCCATGATGAACCATCTTGTTCTTCTCAAACATTCAAGAGCTTGAATCGCTTTAAAGACCTATCAATTTCATGGCCTCTTCACGCGTCGCCACCGTGGCGTACTTCTGACGCATATCGAACAGGTTGGCCTCATGCGGGCCAATTGCCCGATCACCCACGCAGTCCGACACCACCAGGGGGCGGAAACCCAGTTGCATTGCATCCACCACGCTGGAGCGCACGCAACCACTGGTCACCGCGCCCGCCACCAGCAGTGTTTGCACGCCACGCTGGGTCAGCCACGCCGCCAGGGGCGTACCAAAAAACGCCGACGGCACGTTCTTGCGAACAATAAATTCACCCGGTGCAGGAGCCAGCTCCGGCACGATGTGGCTGTTGTGCGCATCTTCGGTCAGACCCAGCATGCCGGGGACTTTGATGCTGAATATATTGTGATCAGCGCCATCGTCGGCATACACGATACGTGTGTGCGCCACCGGCCAGCCCTGCTCACGCGCCGTTGCCAGCAACTTCTGTGTGTTCGCGATCGCCTCAGGAATATTGCCGCCACCAAACACCGCCGGGTCAGCAAAACCATTCACCAGATCAATAATCAACAAGCCGTAGGGAGCTTGAGGCTCCAGCGTCGATCCAAACCCTTGTTGAGCGTACACCGCTCCTTCATTCGTACTCACCAACACCTCCATCCAGTACGTTGCCATCACGCACCACCGCCCGGCCATCCAGGCTGACCGTGCAATGGCGCAAAGGAATATCAATGTGGCAGGCTGTCGTGCGATTGCCGCCCGCCTCGTTGTTTGGGCCCAGAGAGAACAGGAAGTTGCCCTCGAACGCACGGGCATCCATACCAATGGTGTTCTCACGCGAGTACAGGCCCAGCGTAGACCAGTGACAACGCGGTTGCAGACCCCAGCCAATGTGGGAGATCGCGTAACCTTCGGGATCGTTGAAGGACTTCATATACTCGTCCAGCAGCTCGGCTTCGACTCCCCCTTCAATCTTGGTGGCGTAGCCGTTTTCCACGGTCAGAATGATCTGTTCGGTCGAGTACTTCTTCTGTGGCAACAGGATGTCGCCCTTGTCGATCACGATGGTGCCGTTGGTACCCCGCTCATTGGGCCAGGTCAGCACAAAGCCGCTGGGCCAGTGATCCCACCGACCCGGCTCGTCCACAAAACCGTACTCACGAATCGCCGGGAACTCACCGAGCGGGCAGCGCAGATTGGTACCGGCAGGAGAGGTAATGCTCATCTCCTTGGCGGCCTTGATCAAGGCCGCTGCCGCGGTCACGCGCGCACGATCGGCTTCGGTGGGCACCGTGCGAACCAGAATTTCAGGTGGCTCCACGGCCAGCAAAATCTTGGTACCCGACTTCAGAATGTCGATCTGCTCGGGCGAGAACAACAGGGTCATCAGGTCCAGCACCAGATCACTGGCCTTCAAGGCGGCGATCGCCGCCTCATTACCCGTCAAGGGCGTGGTACCCAAGTACGCCAGCGAGTCACGGCTCAAGGCTTTTTCCGCGTTGACCGGCAACAAGTCCAGGCGATTGACAATCGCTCCCATGGACTGGGCGGCAATCTGCGCGCACTGCAGGGTCTGCGGGTGCGTGGTCGAGCTGGTCAGCAAAGTCACCGTTTGACCCGCCTCCAGCTTGGACAGGCGCAGCACTTCTTGCCAGGCCTCGATGAGTTGATAATCACTAACTGCCATCTTGTCTCTCCTTGTGAGAGGCTCCGGCACTGAGGCGGAACCTCTGCATCACAACGGGCCGCCCATGCGGCCCTTTCAACATCACACCAGGCGCTGGCCCAGGAAGTCACCAAAGGCTTCGTAAAAGCCTGCTTCGTTATCCCAAGGGATCATGTGGCCGGCATTGGGCACACGAACGTGCTGAACGCCCGGGGCCAACTGCTCAATCTCGGCTACATCCTCATCGCGCACCACATCGCCACGCTCGGCCGTCATCAACAAGGCGGGCACCGTCAAGTGCGGGAAGTCCACGTGGATATCGTCGGTGTGGAAACCTTCAAAGCTGGCCAGAATCGCCGGCTCGTGGCAGGTGTGCAGCCACTGGGCACGCAATTGCAATTGTTCTTCCGTCCAGGTCGGGCAAAAGGCACGCATGTCTTCTGCGGTACACCCTTTGCGGGCCATGGCCATGGAATCCACGTACCAGGGCAGCTTGGCCGGGTAGGCCCGACGACCAGGGCCGGAGACGGGCGGGTCCACCATCACCAGACGGTTCAAACCTTCGCTGTTCTTGTGCGCGGCACGCAAACCAATGCGGGCACCCATGGAGTGACCGACCACGATGTAGTCCTTCAGGCCCAGGGCCTGGGCCAAGGCAATCAGGTCATCGGCCTGCGCATCCAGGCTGTAGTCCATGCCTTCGGCCGCTTCGCTCAAACCGCGGCCACGCACGTCCTGAATATAGGTGTCAAAGTGCTGGCCGAACTGCTCGCCCACAAAACCCCAGGTCACCGCCGGGCTGGTAATGCCGGGAACAATGATGACCGCAGGACGCTGATCGCGACCGTCGGCCCACCCACCGTAGCGCAAATAGTGCTGACGAATGCCATTGGCGTGAACATGGCCGCCATACAAAAATGTGCTCATCCTTAGCTCCGGTCCAGCTTGAACAGACGAGCCGCGTTGCCGTAACACACCAGCTCGCGGGTCTTGTCATCCATCGGCGCTGACTCGATGAAATCGGCAGCCAGCTCGGTGGATTCATATGGGTAGTCCACGGAGAACAACACGGCCTCGGCGCCCATTTCACCAATCGCGCCCATCAGGGTCGGGGCGGAACAGACACCAGAAGTGGTGATCAGAATATTGCTGCCGATGTACTCGGACGGCTTGCGCTTCAGGGTGACACCGTGTGGGTAGACCGCAAAACGGCTGTCGTAGCGCCAGCGCTGAAATGGCAGGCCTTCGCCCATATGACCCAGCACCAGCTTCACTTCCGGGCAGCGGTCAAACACACCACCGAACAACATGCGCAATGCGTGGGTACCGGTCTCTACCCCCCACCCCCAGGTTGCGCCCATCAGCTCCGGGTGGCCGGAATAAGCGTGTGGCATTTCATAGGCATCAAAGGGATGCAGGTAGAAGGGCACATCCAGCTTCTGCACGGTTTCCCAAAACGCGTCATATTCGCGGCTGTCGTAATACACGCCATGGGTGTGACCGTTGACCAGGGCCCCTTTCAGACCCAAATCCTGCACGGCACGCGTCAACTCCTGCGCGGCGGCTGCCGGGTCCTGCATGGGCAAAGTGGCAAAACCACCCAGACGATCGGGGTGGTGTGCAATTTGCTGTGCCAGGAAATCATTATTCTGACGAGCGCGCGCGATTGCCACTGACACGTCTTTTTCCACCTGCACGCCAGGACCGGTCTGGGACAGCACGACATACTCGATGCCAGCGCGGTCCATCACTTCCAGACGCTGCGCGTCAAAGTCCTGCAAACGGGCCATCAATTCGCGCGCGTCGGCACTGTCGATATGTTTGACAAAGGCCTTGGAATAATCCTCAAAGCCCACGGCGTTGAAGTGCTCCTCCAGTGCTATTTTTTTAATACGTTTCACCGTAAATATTCCCTAAATTATTGATTTACATAAGGTCAATCGTTTGACCCCCCAACAATATCTATCAGTATGCTGATTATTATTGTTTTCAGCAAGTCGGGAAATCACATATACTTTGGGGCGTGGACAGCGCCTGTAGAAATGACTACAAATCAGAAATCAGGGCTTTTGTTCACCTTAGCGTAGCCCTGCTTTCCTTGTAGACGCCGACCTTGCAGCCGTACCCTTTGCAGGTCGTCCCGCTTTCAGTGTGCTGCCTTTCTGGGCAACAGGCTGAAGGCCACTCAATCGATGACTGACTTATCCATGAAGAATCACGCCGAGCTAAAGCAAGAAGAACGACTGGAAGCCGACGAGGCCGAAATCCTGGGTCCAGTGGAAGAAGAAAATGCCGAGCTGTATCGACGCAAACTGTGGTCCCGGCCCGGTTTTCTGGTTCGCCGTCTTAACCAGATTCACTACGCCATGTTCTACGAGGAGTGCAAAAGCGACCTCACGCCTGTCCAGCACGGAGTCCTGTCGGTGTTGATGGGCTCCCCCTGGCTGGATCAGACCACGATTGGTTACGAGCTAGGCCTGGATCGCACTACCTCCGCCGATGTCATCCGCAGGCTGGAAGAAAAAGGCTTGCTGGGGCGACGCATCAACCCCGAGGACCGCCGTTCCCGCCAAACGTACATCACCGAAGCCGGTCTGGCGGCCATGAAGGAAATCAGTAGCGGCATGAACCGGGCACAAGAGCGGCTGCTGGACCCACTGACCGCCAAACAGCGTCAGACGTTTATGACCATGCTGACGCGCGTGGTGGAGCACAACAATCAGTATGGTCGTGCTGCGCTGAAGAACATGTGAGAAGTTCGGGGGGCCCCAGGCCCCTCGCGCATATCAAACCGGTAATTCAACCGTGTGCGCTGGCAGTCGGAGACTGGCTCCAACTGCCGCCACGATCTCATGCACAACAAAAAAGCCTGCGGCAGCAAGAAGTCTGGGCGCTTGTCTCATCCCATTTCTCTATGGGTTGCGCCCGAGAGAAAGCCCAATGGCAACACCACACATTTCATGGCAAAAAAAACGGGCCCCAGGGGCCCGTAAACAGAACCCATCATCGAGCGATGAGTGACGGTTCTTTCGAAAACACCGTTATATAGTAAAGCACATAACGCAAGAGAACAAGGGTCCAGAACATGAGGGTGCAGGTTTTCCCGTCTTCACAATGAGCGACATCTCGCCAACAATACGGCCGTACTGAGCATTCTTATCGGAATGCTGTCAGCAAGATGCCCGACCAACAGGCATCCATACACTCTCAAAACATCTGGACCCGCGCAAATACTGGCGCAAGTCCACAGGAGCACACTCTATGTTTAAAGCCATGACGCGCGGTTCGGTCCGCCTGGTTGAACGCTATCTTCCCGATCCGTATATTTTCGTCATCCTGCTCACCTTGATTGCCGGCATTGCCGCCATGGCTTTCGAGCAACGCTCTCCGATGGAGATCATCCAGTACTGGGGCAACGGTTTTTGGGGACTGTTGACCTTTGCCATGCAAATGCTGCTGGTTTTGCTGACCGGACACATGCTGGCCAGCACACCCTTGGTGAAAAGCTGGTTGCGGGGACTCGCCTCTCTGGCCCGCTCTGCCGGCTCGGCCATTATTCTGGTCACCCTGGTTTCGCTGGCCGCCAGCTGGATCAACTGGGGTTTCGGCCTGGTCGTCGGCGCCTTGTTTGCCAAGGAGCTGGCGCGTCAGGTTCGCGTTGATTACCGTCTGCTGGTTGCCAGTGCGTACTCGGGTTTTCTGGTCTGGCACGGCGGCCTGGCCGGTTCCGTACCGCTGACCATTGCCACCTCGGGACATTTCTCCGAAGACAAAATTGGCATTATCAGTACATCAGACACTATCTTTGCCTTCTTCAACCTGGCGATCGTGATCGCCTTGTTCATTCTGGTCCCGCTCGTCAATCGCCTGATGCTGCCCAGCGACAAGGAAAGCATTTATGTAGACCCAAGCCTGCTGGAAGATGCGCCCGATGATGTCAAACAAACCACGGACCGTCCCGCAGATCGACTGGAAAACAGTCGCCTGATCTCAATCGTGATTGGTGTGGCGGGCCTGGCGTACCTGTTTGATTACTACGTGCTGCGTGGGGCCACTCTGAACCTGAACGTGATCAATTTCACCTTTCTGATTCTGGCCATCCTGCTGCACGGTACCCCTCGACGTCTACTCAAAAGTCTGGACGAGGCCATTCGCGGCGGTGCCGGTATTGTGATCCAGTTCCCCTTTTACGCCGGCATCATGGCAATCATGATTGATTCCGGTCTGGCGGCCAGCTTGTCCGAATGGATGGTGTCCTTTGCAACCGCCACCACCCTGCCCTTCTGGACCTTCATGAGCGCCGGTCTGGTCAATATTTTTGTACCTTCGGGCGGTGGACAGTGGGCGGTACAAAGCCCGGTTGTAATTGCTGCCACCCAGGCCTTGGACGCCGATATGGCGCGTACTGCCATGGCCGTTGCCTGGGGCGATTCCTGGACTAACATGCTGCAACCCTTCTGGGCTCTGCCAGTGCTGGCAATTGCGGGCCTGAAAGCCAAAGACATCATGGGCTTTTGCCTGATTCAACTGATTGTCTCGGGCATCGTGATCTCGATCGGTCTGACCTGGCTGTAACGCCAAGCAGTCTGCCTTGATCTAACATCAAGGCCTGACTGAACAAAAAACGCCCAGTGATGCGTCACTGGGCGTTTTTGTTTTCAAGCACGGGCCAGCACTGCTCACCTCAACCATCGGCTGTCGGCAACCGACGACCTGAACTCAGCTCACCTCAGCGGACACAGGCCGGACAAGGACGCAGGCACGCCGCCGCAATAAGGGCAATGTTCGATAGCAAAGGGGGGGAAATAAAGAAAAGCGAAGATGGTGGGCGGTACAAGGTTCGAACTTGTGACTTCCACCGTGTGAAGGTGGCACTCTACCACTGAGTTAACCGCCCGTAGCTTGCAAGAGCTGCAAACTGCGAAGAAAAAGACTATAGCATGGCCTTGCCTGATTAACAAGGTTTGGCCTGCTATTTTTCCTGAATAATTATTCGGTAACTGGCTGGAGCATCTCGCGCCACATGGGTGGCTTTTTGTTCTGCTTTTCCAGCAGGTCCATGTATTTTTCATGCTCGGCCTGATCGGCTGGCGAAGCGCGCAGCACTTTCAACACGCTGGGATCAAACTTGCCCAGGCTCAAATCGCTGCCCTGTCCTCCTTGCCCATCGGACTCGTCAAAGTCCATCAACAAGGCATCCTGACCCCGCGTCATGGCCAGCCAGACATCGGCCAGCAATTCCGAGTCCAGCAAAGCGCCGTGCAAGGTGCGGTGAGAGTTGGAAATACCGTAGCGCTCGCACAAGGCATCCAGGGAGTTACGCTTGCCGGGGTGCATTTCCCGGGCCACCAGCAAGGAGTCGGTGATGCTGGCGCAATACTCCGAGAAAGGCCCTTTACCGACTCGTTCCAGTTCGGCATCCAGAAAGCGCGTGTCGAACGAGGCATTATGAATAATGACCTCTGCATCCTGCACAAAATCCAGCACTTGGTCGACCACATCCTTGAAACGTGGATGCCCGGCCAAAAACTCGGTGGTCAAACCATGAATGGCCAGCGCTTCGGGATCGGAGTCCCGATCCGGGTTCAGATACAGGTGCAAATGGCGGCCAGTCAATTTGCGGTTGAACAGCTCCACCCCACCCACTTCAACGATACGGTGTCCTTCACGCGGCTCCAGACCGGTGGTTTCAGTATCCAGAATAATTTGACGCATTCACTTTTCCTACAATAGTCGATCACGGCATAAAGCCTTGGCTGGACAGACGCCCCGTAGCCGCCCCGACCCTCAGTTTAGAGAGAGGCCTGGGGCTTATCAATCAGCTCAAGCTGCTCGTCCTGCCCCGCTTTGCGCCCTGCTATCAGCGTATAGGCAACAGGCACCACAAACAGGGTTAACACGGTACCCAACGTCAAACCGCCGACCAGCACCCAGCCGATCTGCTGACGCGATTCAGCCCCCGCTCCGGTGGCATAGGCCAGGGGCAACACCCCCAGCACCATCGCGCCGGTCGTCATCAGGATGGGACGCAGCCGCATCTCGCAGGCCCGCACTACGGCATTGTACAAACTGGCTCCGGCCTCGCGCTGCTGGGTGGCAAATTCCACGATCAAAATGCCATGCTTGGTAATCAGGCCCACCAGAGTAATCAAGCCAATCTGACTATAAATGGACAAGGTTCCGCCTGAGAGCCACAGAGCCAGCAAAGCGCCTGTCATGGACAGAGGCACGGACAGCATGATGATGAGCGGATTGCGCCAGCTTTCGAACTGGGCAGCCAGCACCAGGTAAATGAAGGCCAGCGCCATCAGAAACACCAGATAGATACTGCCCGAGGAGTCCCGGAACTCACGCGATTGTCCGTCCAGATCGGTCTGCACGGTTTCGGGCAGCGTCTTGCGCGCCACCTCATTCATGTGTTCGAGCACCTCTCCCAAGGCATAGCCAGGAGCCACCGAGGCCTCCACAATCACGGCACGCAAACGATTGAAGTGGTTCAGCGATTGAGGGGACACGCTTTCGCGAACTTTCAGGAAATTGGATGCCTGAACCATGCCGCCGTCCTTGGTGCGAACATAAATATCCAGGATATTCTGCGGGCTGGAGCGAGCCTGTTTATCTACCTGCACGATCACA
The DNA here is from genome assembly GCF_019343455.1 of Alcaligenes ammonioxydans. NCBI lineage: Bacteria > Pseudomonadati > Pseudomonadota > Betaproteobacteria > Burkholderiales > Alcaligenaceae > Alcaligenes > Alcaligenes ammonioxydans. The sequence goes on from NZ_CP049362.1 coordinate 3,053,474, forward strand.
TCGTACTGTTCACCATCACTCTTGTAACGGGTCACCTGACGCCCGCCCAGCATGGACTCCAGGGTGCGTCCCACGACCTCTACCGAAACGCCCGTATCGGCCAGCTTGTCGCGATCCACATCAATGCGGATTTCAGGCGTGTTCAGGCGTAAGTCCGTATCCACATTCAACAGTCCCGGATAATCCTTCAGCTCCGCCAGAAAGCCGTCCACAATTCGAGCCAGCTCCGGATAGGGAGCCTGACTCATGATGACAAACTCCACGGGTTTGGAAGTGGCCCGCTGCCCCAGGGAAGGCGGGTTGGTGGGAAAGGCCCGTGCGCCGGGGATGGCCGAGAAATGCGGCTGCAGTTCACGCGCGATCGACTGCTGAGTGCGCGAGCGCTCCTGCCAGGGTTTCAGACGCAAGATGGCAAACGAGTCTGTCACGGTGGGAAAACCAATAATGGACTGATAGCCCTCGGTTTCCGGGATGTCGCGATACAAGGCTTCGACTCGCTCCACATTGTGCAAGGTGTAGTCCAATGTAGCGCCTTCGGGCGAACTCACAATGCCGAAGATCACGCCACGATCCTCAACCGGGGCCAGTTCGCTTTTAATAACCGTAAACAGCAAGGCACTGCTGGCCGCTACGGCAACGCCGATCAGCAAAACCAGCCAGCGCCAGCGCAGGGCCCGGATCAAGGCCCGGCGGTAAGTTCGCGTGAGCCAGACCAGAAAGTTCTCGATCCCCTGACTGACACGGCCTACTTTTGCCCCCTGAGGGCGCAACATACGCGAGCACATCATGGGGGTCAGAGTCAGGGCCACAAAGCCCGATACCAGCACGGCAGCCGCCAGCGTCAGGGCAAACTCAATGAACAGCCGTCCCGTGCGTCCAGTGGCAAATGCCAGCGGCGCATACACCGCCACCAGGGTCAGCGTCATGGCAATCACGGCAAAAGCAATCTCACGCACACCTAAAAAAGCAGCCTGCATGGCAGTTTTGCCTTCTTCGATATGCCGATACACGTTTTCCAACACCACAATTGCATCGTCCACCACCAGACCAATGGCCAGCACCATCGCCAGCAAGGTCAGGGTATTGATGGAAAAACCCAGCATGTACATGATGGCAAACGCCCCGATCAAGGAGATCGGAATTGTCACGATGGGAATGAGACTGGCGCGGAAACTGCGCAGAAAGAACACAATCACCAGCACCACCAGCAAGATGGCCTCGGCAATCGTGGTGTACACCGAATCAATGGATTCCTGAATAAAGATGGAGCTGTCGTAAGCCACGGTCAGCTTCATATTGCCCGGCAGACTTTCATTGATGCGCTCAACTTCCGCGCGCACCGACTTGGACAGATCCAGCGGGTTGGCCGTGGACTGCTTGGTCACACCAATATTCAAACTGTTTTGTCCATTGAAACGGGCCAGCACCCGTTCTTCGGCAGGCCCGATCCGCACCTCGGCAATATCGGAGATACGTACCGGGTAGCCGGCCGCCTGACTGATGATGATGTCGCGAAACTCCTCGGGCGTTTCCAGGTCGGTCGATGACACCACCGAAAATTCGCGCGCATCCGACTCGATGCGTCCTGCCGGGATCAGCACGTTCTGTTTGCGCAGCGCATCTTCCACGTCCTGTACCGTCAACTGATAGGCCGCCAGGCGGGTTCGGTCCAGATCGATACGCATGGCAGGCAGCCGCTCGCCAAACACCCGGACTTCGGCCGCACCGGGCAGAACAGACAAACGCGTCTTGATATACCGGTTGATGTAGTCCGAGGCCTCCAGCATGCTGTAGTTGCCCGTGTCGACCCCCACATAAATAATGGGAGTGGAGTCGGCCTCCACCTTGTTGATGATGGGCTCGTCCACTTCGTCAGGCAGAAAGCGTCGAGCGCGCGAGACCTTGTCGCGCACATCGGCCGCAGCCGCATCCGGGGCCCGGTCCAGATTGAACTTGATATTGATCAGGCTGCGCTCGGAGCGGCTACGCGAGGTCATCACATTGACGCCCTCAATCCCCGACAGTTGATCTTCCAGCGGCTTGGTCACCTGAGATTCAATTACCTCCGGCGACGCGCCCTTGTAATTGGTGATGACAGACACCACGGGCTCATCAATGGCAGGGTACTCGCGTACCGTCAGACGTTCATAAGCAATGAAACCGACCAGCACGATCACCAAGGACAGCACCGTGGCAAATACCGGACGGCGGATACATAAATCGGAAAGCACCATGATCCTGTCCTATTGCTGCGGCTGTGCTTGCACGTCAATCACTTCCTGAATGTCGACGGGCACACCATCACGCACCTTTTGCAGCCCCGCCACCAACACGCTGTCTCCCGCTTGCAGATTGCCCGTCACCTGTACCCAGCCTTGCTCTCGCACGCCCACCTGCACCTGACGACGCTCTGCCCGACCATCGTTGACCACGTAGACGTACTGGTCCTGACCAGCAGGCGCCAATGCCGTTTCCGGCACCATCAAGGCCTGATAACGCGACAGTTCCAGCCGGACCCGACTGAACAGGCCGGGGCGCAAGGCGCCGTCCTCGTTGGGTACCTGCGCCCGCAGCAGAATCGAACGGCCGGCGGCATCCACCACCGGGCTGACTGCCAGTACCGAGCCTTTGCGGGTCTGGCCTGGAAAAGCGTCAAAACCCAGTTCAACGGGCATGCCCGGTTTCACATCGGCCAGATACTGTTCGGGAATGCGAAAGTCCACGTTCAGACTGGAGATCGCCTCCAGTCGCACCAGATCGGTGCCCGGCCCCACGTAATCGCCCACAGACACGTTGCGCAAACCCGTGACTCCATCAAAAGGGGCACGGATACGGGTCTTGTCCAACTGTACCCGTGCCAGTTGCACTTCGGCCTGCTGCACGGCCAGGCGACTGCCTGACTCATCTTTGGCCTGCTGGCTGATAAAGCCTTGACGGCTCAGTTGGGCAGAGCGCTGATGCTGACTACTGGCCAGATTCAAATTGGCCTGAGCCTGATTCAGTTGTGCCTGCGCCATGGCTGGGTCCAGTTGAACCAGCAGTTGCCCCTTGCTGACGGGCTGGCCTTCCTCAAAACTGATGGCTGAAATGCGACCGCTAATCTCGGGGCGCAGCATGACCGATTCCCTGGCCACCAAGGTCCCTACCGCGGCTACATCACGAATCAATTCGCTTTGTCGCACAGGCAGCACTTCTACTCGCGTGGCTCCGGACTGCGCCCAGCCTGGCGTACTGCTCAGGAACAGCGCAAAAAACAAGGGAAAAATCGTGAGGCGCAGCGTGGAAATCATGGGCGGCTTATCCTGACCGGTCAGGCCGGCACAGCAGTCTGACAAAATATGACGAGTGGCTAATAGTACTATCTGCAGGCCGGGAATCTGCGTACGATCTTATAACTGCCTGGCGATTTCCACCCCTTCATTGGCCAGCTGATCTGCCCGTTCATTACCCGGATCGCCAGCGTGACCGCGCACCCACAGCCAGGTCAGCTCATGCTTGGCTGCCTGCTGTTCCAGCTCCTGCCACAAATCGGCATTTTTGACAGGCTTCTTATCTGCCGTGCGCCAGCCACGGGCCTTCCAGCCCGGCAACCATTCGTTCATGCCTTTTTGCACATACTGCGAATCCGTATGCACCCGCACCTGACAAGGACGTTTCAGGGCTTTCAAGGCCTCGATCACGGCCATCAGTTCCATACGGTTATTGGTGGTATTGGCCTCGCCACCACAGATCGCTTTCTCGCGCCCACCGTGGCGCAGCAAAGCCCCCCAGCCACCCAAACCCGGGTTGCCCTTGCAGGCCCCGTCTGTCCAGATCTCAACAACATCACTCATGTCTTGCTTATTCCTTCATCGGCAGCGCGTCCGGCAACCACCATAGGCCGACGCACACGTCGACGATTTTTCTTCCATTTGGGGCCGACCAGGCGCAGGGCGGGTGTGCGCTTGACGGCACCCACCATGTAAACCGCCCCGGCAAAGCTCCACCAGCGTGCACCGCTGCGCTCCATCCAGCCCCAGCGATCCAGCCAGGCCTGCTGACGGCACAAGGGGGCATAACAACCCATCTGCGCGCTTTGCACATCAAAGGACAGGAGTTTCAACCAGTCGCGCAAGCGCCAAGGAAAGATGACATCGCCAGGCAGGGTGGGCGTACCCCGATCCAGACCCGGTATCCAGTCATGAACTCCCCAGAGGCTGACGGGATTGAAGCCTGTCAGGATAATGCGCCCCTCAGGCACCAGCACACGCTCGGCCTCGCGCAACACCTGATGTGGATCACTGGCGCTTTCCAGCGTATGGGGCAAAATCAGCAGATCGATGCTTTGCGTATCGAAAGGCAGATGTTCAGGTTGGGCATAAACCAGATTTTTCTGATCGGCAGGCAAGACGCCGGCCTGAGCGGTACACACCTTGAAACAGACCCGACTTTGCGCCAGGAGGTCCCAATGCGGCAATCCGATTTGTATGGCATGATACCCGAAGGTGTTGACCACCTCCGCATCAATCGCGGCTTGTTCCCAGGCCCGCACATATCGCCCCGGTACGGTTTCCAACCACTGGGCAAATTGATCATTCAAAGTCTGCTCCACTGGCGCTTTCCCCCTCTACCATGATGAATGCATTTACCTGGCCTGTGCCAAGCGATGTTCGCCTGATTCCACTTCCTGCTCTAAATGACAACTATATATGGGCTTTGGCTCGAGCCGGTCACGCTCTGGTTGTGGACCCCGGCCAGGCCGCCCCGGTATTGGAATGGCTGGCGCGCGAATCCTTACAACTGGATGCCATTTTACTGACACACCACCATGGTGACCATGTTGGCGGTGTCAAGGATATCCTGGCAAAGCATCCTGCACGCGTATGGGGCCCGGCCCACGAGCGTCTGCCCGTCTGTGACGTGCGTGTGGGACAGTCCGACAAAGTCGATTTGCCCACCCTGGAACTGACGCTGGAGGTGCTGGATATCCCCGGTCACACTGCCGGACACGTTGCGTACTTTGGTCAAAATGAGGTAAAACAGCCCTTTGTTTTCTGTGGTGATACCTTGTTTGCCGCCGGTTGCGGACGTCTTTTTGAAGGCACCCCGGCTCAAATGATGGACTCCTTGGGCAAGTTGGCGACACTGCCTGCGGACACCCTGATCTGCTGTGCGCACGAATACACCTTATCCAATTTACGCTGGGCTTTGCAGGTAGAGCCAGACAGTCCCCACCTGCATGAACGTTGGGAACAGGATAAGCTCAAGCGTCAGCAGAACTTGCCCACGGTGCCCTCCACCCTGAAAACAGAATTGGCTACCAATCCGTTTCTGCGTTGCGAGACGACTGCTGTTATCAAGGCTGCCGAGCAGTACGCCGCCCGGCCTCTGAATAATCCTGTCGAGGTATTTGCCAGCCTGCGCGACTGGAAAAACAATTTCTGAAGATTCCGCAATGAACCTAATGAGACTTTTTGCGCTGCTATGCGCTTTCGTGCTGGCAGGTTGCGCCACAGGCCCCAAAGTCAGCCCCCAAAAAGCCGCCAAAACCTCCACCAGCATTGCCGCCGATACGTCTCGCACGATTGATCTGACCCACCCCCCAAAAGATGCCTGGGACCGTATGCGCCGAGGCTTTGCCATCCCCAATCTGCATACCGACCTGGTCGATTACTGGACCAATTATTACGCCTCCCACCCCGAGTCCATCCGCACCATGAGCCAGCGCGCCTCGCGCTACCTTTATCACATCATGGACGAACTCGATGCCCGGGGTCTGCCCTCGGAACTGGCGCTGCTGCCTTTTGTGGAAAGCGCCTATAACCCGGTCGCCTATTCGCGCTCTCATGCTTCGGGTCTGTGGCAGTTCATTCCCAGCACCGGCACGCAATACAAGCTGGAGCAGAACTGGTGGGTAGACCAGCGCCGCGACCCGGTCGAGTCCACCCGTGCTGCCCTGGATTATCTGTCGTATCTGTACGAGTTTCAGGGTGACTGGTATCTGGCACTGGCCTCCTACAACTGGGGCGAAGGGTCGGTACGACGCGCCATGGAACGCAACGAACAAGCCAACCTGGACGTTGATTACTTATCACTGAAAATGCCGGACGAAACGCGCAATTACGTCCCCAAGTTGCAGGCCATCAAAAATATTGTGGCCAACCCCGAGCGCTACGGCATCACCTTGCCTCCAGTGAGCAATACGCCCTATTTCACTGCGGTGCGCAAGAACAAGGACATTGACGTCGCCCTGGCGGCCGAACTGGCCGAGATCTCCGTGGACGAGTTCAAGGCATTGAATGCTGCCCACAATCGCCCCACTATTCCGGCCGAGCGCGGCACCTTGCTGTTGCCCGCCAACAAAGTAGACATCTTCAAAGCCAATCTGGCAGCCTACCAAGGCAAGCTCAGCAACTGGAAAGCCTACCAGGCCAAACGCGGCGAAAGCTATTTGTCCATCGCCCAGCGACACGGCATTACCCTGTCGCAACTGCGTTCCATTAACGGCTTGAGCAGCAAGCGCAGCAAAGCGGTCGCCCAGACACTGCTGGTCCCCAGCACGACCTTGGGTGAAGGCAGTCTGCAGTTGGCCTCCCTGACCAATACACCGGCCGCTCCTGTTGCCCAGAGTGCCCGCCAGGCGCGCGCGCAAACGGCCAGCGTCAACCGCAAGAGCGACACGGTTGTGTTGCGCCGCGGAGCCAATGTCCGTACCCACACAGTCCGCCAGGGCGATACACTCTACGCTTTGGCCAAACGGTACGACACCTCGGTGGCTGAACTGCGACGCCTGAACAATCTCAAAGGCAACTCTCTTTCCAGGGGCACACGTTTGCGTGTTCCCGGTTCCAATATTCGTGGCTAAGTCCACCCACTAATTACATAAAGGATTTTCAGCATGGGTTTCCTGCAAGGAAAACGCATCCTGGTCACAGGCGTTCTCTCGAACCGCTCCATTGCTTACGGGATTGCGCAAGCATGTCGCCAACAAGGTGCTGATATTGCCCTGACCTATGTGGGCGAGCGGTTTAAAGAACGCGTTGAAGGCTTCGCCCAGGAACTGGGCACGGATATCGTCTTGCCCTGTGACGTGTCTGAAGACGCGCAGATTGAACAGGCCATGGCCTCGCTGGGCGAGCGCTGGGACGGTCTGGACGGCCTGGTTCACTCCATCGGCTTTGCTCCTCGTGAAGCCATTGCCGGCAATTTTCTGGATGGTCTGTCGCGTGAGTCGTTCCGCGTGGCTCACGACATTTCCGCCTATAGCTTCCCGGCGCTGGCAAAAGCCGCCCTGCCCTTGCTCAAGGGTCGCAAGAGTTCGGTACTGACGCTGACCTATCTGGGCGCCGAGAAGGCCATCCCCAACTACAACACAATGGGCGTGGCCAAAGCCGCTTTGGAAGCGTCCGTGCGCTACCTGGCCGTCGCTCTGGGCGAGTACGGCATTCGTGCCAATGCCATCTCGGCCGGTCCCATCAAGACCCTGGCTGCCAGCGGCATCAAGGACTTCTCCACCATCCTGAAGTTCGTCGAAACCCACGCCCCCCTGCAGCGCAACGTTACCATCGAAGAAGTGGGCAATGTGGCCTCCTTCCTGATGTCCGAACTGGCCAGCGGCATCACGGGCGAAATCACGCACGTTGACGCCGGCTTTAACTGCATCGTTCCCGGCATGCAGGAGTAAGGTTTCACCGCCTGGCAGTACGATAAAAAAATAGCGGCCTTGGCCGCTATTTTTATGTGACTGCGCCGCTAAGGAACCCTGCGGCTGCGCGGGACAAGTCGGCCCGCACACGCTCTTTGCCCCCTTGCTACGGCAAAGCTTCCCCGATCAATAAACACAATAAAACCACGGCGGCCTGCAGCATCGACCACGTCAGCCTGCACCTCTGTCAAAGACAAGCCTTTGCCACCACCGGAAGAATCAGCTCTGTGGCAGGCCCTCTTCCACAAAATCGCTGCGTGAAATACCGTGACGCTGCAGCTTGTCATAAAAGGTTTTGCGCGGGATGCGCAGATCCTGCAGTGTCGCTTTGATATCACCCCGATGACGTGCCAGGGCCTGCCGGATCTGCTGCGCCTCGAATTGTTCCATGCGGGCGGGCAGACTTAACTCCTCTCCCACCCCCTCCCTGGCGAGCACAGGCTGCACGCCCAACACCTCACGCTGTGCAAAATGCGCCAGTTCGCGCACATTTCCCGGCCAGTGATGGGACTGCATATAAGCCAGGCTGTGTGCATCGGGAATCTTTTGCGCCATGCCGTATTTTTTGGCGGCGAGCGCAGCGAAATGCGCGAACAGCATGGGAATATCTTCTTTGCGCTCTCGGAGCGGCGGCAGGCGCAAGGTCACCACATTTAAGCGATAGTACAAATCCGCCCGGAAGTTCGCACGTTGTCCGGGATCGGACAAATCCACCTTGCTGGCGGCCACTACCCGAATATCGACCGGGTGCTCTTCATTGGTGCCCAAAGGCGTCACGCAACGGGTTTCCAGCACGCGCAGCAAGCGTACCTGCGCAATCATGGGCATGCTTTCAATCTCATCCAGAAACAGAGTGCCCTGATGAGCATGCTCCACACTGCCTACCCGTCTGCGCTGAGCACCGGTAAAAGCGCCCGCCTCATGACCAAACAACTCGCTTTCAATAATGGTTTCGGGCAAGGCTCCGCAATTGAGCGCCACAAACCGATGCTGAGCTCGAGCGCTCCAGCGATGCAGCAGCATGGCCACAACCTCTTTGCCCGTTCCCGTCTCCCCCTCCACCAGCACATCCACATCGGACTGGGCCAGGTGGCGCAGCGTAGCGCGCAGATTGATCATCACCTCCGAATTGCCCAGAAGCGCCGGGCCCTGACCATCCTCGTCCAGCTCCTCGCGCAAGGCCCGGTTCTGCAAGACCAGACTGCGTTGCATGGCGGCATGGCGAATCACTGTCAACAATCGTTCTGCCTGGTAAGGTTTGCTCAGGAAATCAAACGCACCGTCGCGCATGGCTTGTACGGCCATATCAATGTCGCCATGGCCGGTAATCAGAACGACAGGCTGATCCGGGTCGCGGGCATGCAAGGCGCGCATCAGCGCCAGACCATCCATCCCGGGCATCCGGATATCGGTTACCACCACCCCAGGATAATCCGTGGGCAAGCGACTCAACGCCTCCTGAGCACTGGCAAAAGCCATTACCTTCAAGCCTGCCAGCTCCAGACTTTGCACAACGGCAGCACGCAGATCGGCATCATCATCAACAAACGCGACTTCCATTTTCAACCCTCTCCCTGGTCCTGCTTGCTGTCAGCATTCCGCAGCACAATGTGAAACGTGGCCCCGCCCAAACGCGACGGCCCTTCTTCCAGACGGCCACCGAGGGCCGCCACAATATCGTGCGAGATCACCAGGCCCAATCCCAGTCCTTGGTGCCGGCTGGAACTAAAGGGGGTGAACAGGCGCTGGCGAATTTCCGCACTCAGGCCTGGCCCGTTGTCGGACACCACGATGCGCACATGTCGCGTCTCGTTCATCACCTCGATACGAATACGTCCCTGAGAACGCCCCTCAAGAGCATCGAGCGCATTACGCAACAAATTCACCAGCACCTGCTCCAGGCGGACCGGCAAGGCCCATACCTGTACGGGCTCGCTCATGCCCTCCTGCTCCAGCGCCACCGCTTGCGCCCGCGCCCGATGTTCCAGCAACTGCCAGGCGCTCTCGACTGCTGACCGCACCAGCACGGGCCCTTCCTGCTCCTGCGGCTTGCGAGCGTAATGACAAAGCTGGGATGTGATGCTGCCAATACGCTGGGTCAGCGCCTGGATGCGACTCAGGTTCTGGCGAGCGGTCTCAGTCTGCCCCTGCTCCAGCAGGCGCAAGGTGTTATCAGCGTAGACTTCAATGGCGGCCACCGGCTGATTGATTTCGTGGGCCACTCCTGCCGTCACCTGCCCCAGAAACGACAATTTTTCGGCCTGCTCCAACTGCTCTCGCAAATCGCGCGCACGCGAGCGGGCCTCCTGCAAGGCCTGCATCTCCTGCTCCAGGCGACGACGCGCCACCTGCAACTGAGCGGTGCGCGACTCCACGGCCTCCTCCAGAGCGTCGCGCAACAAGGCCTGACGCGCCTGGGTTTCACGGCGCTGCTGACTGCGCTGCAAGCCCAGGGCAGCCAGCACCAGAGCCGCACACAACAAGCCCATAACGGTCAGACGGGACTGAAAGGCCTGCGTCCGCAAGGCGGCGTCCATGGGTGCCATCGCATGTAGCGTCCAGTCGCTGCCCATCACCGCTTGCTGTACATGCAAGAACCGCTCCTGCCCCAAGGTCCAGAACGAGGCCCGGTTTCCAGAGTTCGACATGCGCAGCCCCACCGGCTCCAGAGCTTCGCTGCCAAACTGCCGGCTGGCTCGCAGCTGGGCCAGTTGTTCGGGCGCGGCCTGATCCAGACTGTGCAAACGCCAGTCCGGCTCACCACTGAGCAAGATCACGCCATTCGGATCGCTGACAAACATGCGGTCGCCATAGCCTTCCCACTCTTTTTCCAGCAGATCAAACACCAGCTTGATCACCACCACGCCGACGGCCTTGCCGTCCTGCCCCTGCACCATTCGGGAAATATACAGCCCGGCCTTGCCGCTGGAGGTTCCCAAAGCAAAGTATTCAGCGTGCCCCTGCTCCAGGGCTTTGGTGAAATAAGGGCGAAAGCCATAGTGATTGCCCACAAAGCTGTCGGGCGCCTGCCAATTGCTCGAGACCAGCGTCTGCGAATGAATATCCAGCAAATACAGCACCGGTGCGCCGGTGTCCTCGGCCAACTGCTCGAACTTGCGGTTCAGTGCCTGGGCATCGCCATAGGCGGGGTTGCCCATGAGGTACTGACGCAAGGCCTCGTCCTGCGCCAGGGCAAATGACAATGTGCGGAATTTGTCACGGATGGTCTGAATCCAGCCCGCATTGCCACGCATCAGGGAGTCGAGCCGCTGTTCGCTTTGTGTGAGCAAACGGGCCGTGCCCAAATCAGCCGAGCGCCAGAAAGCGAACAGGCCCAGCACCACGGCCACGCTCAGCAAAAACAGCCATTCGAGCCTGAAGCGCCGCCGCAATCCCGAAGAAACCGGAATGGAATTCATAAAATCCGTGCGAAATTTCGCCAAAAAATCATAATCGTTGTGCGGATTTTCGCACACATAAACAGAAAGCGGGGAAGTCTCCTGCCCGCAAGCCGCTTATTTGCTGACTTCCTGTTTACGAACAGATTGGCACGGATGTTGCTTTAGCTAAGAGCTTATGGGCCGGAACACGGATTCCGGCGAGCGTAAACCGCCTGCCCACACACAATTCCAAGCAGGTCACCAGCTGACTGCCAGGTCGGCTACATCAAGTCACGGAGACGACATCATGATGGATATAAGCACAGGAGAGCATCCGGTACCGCAGATTGTCAAAATCAAGTGGTATCGAATTTTGTACGTTCAGGTCATCATCGCCATCACCATCGGGATATTGCTGGGTCATTTTTATCCGTCCTTGGGCGAGAGCATGAAGCCCTTGGGCGACGCATTCATCAAGCTGGTCAAGATGATTATTGCACCGGTTATTTTCCTGACGGTCGCCACCGGCATTGCCGCCATGACGGACCTTCAAAAGGTGGGACGGGTGGTCGGCAAGGCCATGATTTACTTTCTGACCTTCTCCACCCTGGCCCTGATTGTGGGCATGGTGGTGAGCAATATCGTGCAACCGGGCCACGGAATGCACATTGACCCGGCCTCGCTGGACTCCAGCGCCATCAAAGGCTACGTCCAGCAGGCCCATGACAGCACCCTGACGGGCTTTTTGATGAACATCATCCCGGCCACCCTCATCAGCCCTTTTACGGGGGGTGACATTTTGCAGGTGCTGTTCGTGGCCGTGCTCTTTGGCATCGCTCTGGCCGCCGTGGGCGACCACGGCAAGCCAGTGCTCAAGTTCCTTCAGGCTTTGATGGCACCGGTCTTCAAGCTGGTCGCCATCTTGATGAAGGCCGCCCCTGTGGGCGCTTTCGGCGCCATTGCCTTTACCATCGGCAAATATGGGATTGAGTCGGTCTCCAGTCTGGCGCTGCTGGTGGTGACCTTCTACGTGACATCCGTGCTTTTTGTACTGGTCATTCTGGGGGCCGTAGCCCGCTACAACGGATTTTCCATCACCAAGCTGATCCGCTACATCCGCGAAGAACTGCTGCTCGTACTGGGCACCAGTTCCTCCGAAGCGGCTCTGCCCACTCTGATGCAGAAAATGGAACGGGCCGGGTGTGCCAAGTCGGTCGTGGGCCTGGTGGTGCCTACCGGCTATTCCTTCAATCTGGATGGGACCAATATCTACATGACCATGGCTGCCCTGTTCATTGCCCAGGCCTGCGATATTCCCCTGAGCTTGCAAGAGCAGGTGCTACTCTTGCTGGTCGCCATGCTCAGTTCCAAAGGAGCGGCTGGCGTGACCGGCGCCGGTTTCATTACACTGGCGGCCACCTTGTCCGTGGTGCCCGCGGTGCCTATTGCCGGCATGACTCTGATCCTGGGTATTGACCGCTTTATGTCCGAGTGCCGCGCCCTGACTAATCTGGTGGGCAATGCCGTAGCCACCATTGTGGTCGCCCGCTGGGAAGGAGAGCTAAATACCGATCAGCTCAACAGCGCCATGAATGGGGAACTGCCCCCCCTCGATACCAGCGTCACCCTCCATCAACGAGGTGGCCAGGAGATTCCAGCTCAAGAAAGCAGCGAACCTCGCGCCAGCGTTGCGGTCTGATTCCGCCCGCAGCGACAAGAAAGGCCGGTTTTCCCTTGAAAACCGGCATTTTTTACTGGCCCATGCCGGAGTGGTCGCAGTTGCCTCGCCGTGCGGGTCGCTTTGCTTTTCACTCGTCATTAAGCCTCGAAACCCACGCAGAAGAGCCCGGCGAGGTGTTAAGACACGCAGTCATCAAGTACAAGGCCGCAGGGACTGCTAAACAGAGTGAGTCAGTCAGGCAGTCAGCCTGCCGGAAAAAGCACCATTTCGCTGTCCGGCGTCCAAGCGGGATACTTGCCCATGATGCTCGCAAACAAAGTGCTGGATTGAAAATTCACGAGCCAGCTCGACAAGGCTGCCCACGGCTGGGCGTCGAACCAAGCTCGATCCACCTGAGCGAATTGCCGCACAAAAGGGGCAATGGCCAGATCAGCCAGACAAGGCGTCTTACCCACCAGATAGCCCTCTTGCTCGATACGGGCATTAAGGCCCATCAGTATTTCACTGGCTTGCGCCCGATGCAGGGCCGAGAAACGCGTCGCCTCCGTGAACTGCTCATCATCCGTATGACGATCCGGGTACTTATAACAGTCCAGATGCTTCTTGAACGGGCCGTCGTTGGCAGCAATCAAGGCCTCCATCTGCTCGTGCAGACCCTGTCCGGGCTGTAAATAATGGCAGGGATCGTGAATCGCCAAGGCCCAGCGCATGATATCCAGGCTTTCATCAATCACCCTGCCATCAGGCAGGACCAGCACAGGCACGGTTGCTTTGGGAGAGGCCAGACGCAGGGCGTCCGGTTTGTCGCGCAGCACGACCTCGCGCAACTGGCAAGACACGCCGCTGGCCGCAATCGCCAGCCGTGCGCGCATGGCGTAGGGGCAGCGGCGAAAAGAATACAAAATGGGTAAATCAGATAAGGACATGCTCGATACCGATGGAAAGCCGCGCATGAGCGCGGACTTAGCGCGATGGTGCGTGTACAAGTCGCCCTTCCAGGGAAGAAGGGCGACTTGTTAACAGCCCAAGGCCAGAATCAAGCTGATAGAGGTAACACAGCAGCCCGATACAGGCTAGAGGTCCTTGCCCTGCTGGGCCAGCAGGCGCTGCTCCTCGGCCTTGCGACGGGCGGCTTCGCGGCGCTCTGCCAATTCATCCATGCTGACGCCAATATGGCGCTCTTCGCGTTCGCGAGCCAGAGCCACCTGCTTCTGGCGCTCCCGAAACCGCTCGATCTGTTCGGGCGAGCTGTGGCCGTGACAGTAAGGGCAACTGACGCCCTCTTCAAATTGGGCTGACTGCTTTTCCTCTTCACTGATGGGCATGCGGCAGGCGCGGCAAAAATCGTAATCACCCGGCTCCAGCCCATGCCGGACCGACACACGCTCGTCAAACACAAAGCAGTCGCCATCCCACAGGCTTTCCTCTGCCGGAATTTCTTCCAGATACTTCAGAATACCACCTTGCAAGTGATAGACCTGTTCAAAACCCTGCGAGCGCATGAAAGCGGTGGATTTCTCACAGCGGATACCGCCCGTACAGAACATGGCCACACGGGGCTTGCCGTGTAAAACGCCACCTTCCTTGGACTGTTCGGCAACCCACTGCGGAAACTCCGTAAAGCTCTGGGTTTTGGGATTGATGGCCCGGCTAAACGTCCCGATGCCCACTTCGTAATCATTACGCGTGTCCACGACCACCACATCCGGATCGCTGATCAGGGCGTTCCAGTTTTCGGGGGCGACGTACTCACCCACCATCTCGGCCGTTTTCAAATCCGGCACACCCAGTGTGACGATCTCTTTCTTGAGCTTGACCTTGAGGCGATAAAACGGGGCCTTGTCGGCGTAGGACTCTTTATGGACCAGACCGGCAATGCGCGCATCCGAATTCAGGTACGCCAAGACAGCACGAACACCCTCCTCAGGTCCGGCAATCGTGCCGTTAATTCCTTCGCGTGCCAGCAACAGCGTGCCTTTGACCTGGTGCTGCTCACAAAAGGCAAACAGGGGATCACGCATCTGGGCAAAATCGGGCAATTCCACGAACTTATATAAAGCCGCGATCAGGTAGGTAGACATAGGTAAACGAATTCTCTGGATAGAAGCGATGGCGCGGCCCGCAGGCAGTAGGACAGCGCGGGCCATCGTACACTATACGCCACTGATACCCTTGGAGCCTTTGAGCCCTGTCAAAAAAAACAGGGAAGACCGGGCATTCAACTTTAAAATCATAACGCTAAAGCCGGCAGGCCGCATCAGGCCCCGGCCCTGTTTTTCTTCGTACGAGAGCTATGGATTCCGTAACACAAGCCGTTCTGGGCGCCAGCATTTGCGGCTCCCTTCTGGGGCGTCAGTATGGTCGCAAGGCGGTCCTGTCCGGTGCCATCATCGCCACCCTGCCTGATCTGGATGTCTTTATCCAATATGGCGACCCGATTACGGCCATGGTCAGCCATCGGGGGTTCTCGCACTCTTTATTTGTCCTGAGCGCGGCCACCCTGCTGGTCGCGATCCTCTGGAAACTGCTGTTTGCACAGGCGCGCGTGTCAGCAGGGCGACTAGGGCTGGCCGTCGGGCTAAGTTTGATTACCCATCCCCTGCTCGATGCCTTTACCAGTTACGGCACCCAGTTACTGTGGCCCCTGCCGGCCACTCCAGCCACCTGGTCCAGCATTTTCATTATTGACCCGCTCTATACCGCCCCCCTGCTGATCGCAACACTCATTGGCTTGATACGAGGCCCTGCCGCCATCACGCCGCGAGCCTGCAACTGGGCCCTGCTATTGAGCAGTGTGTATCTGGCCGCCTCGGTGGGAGCCAAGTTCTGGGCCGAACATCAAGCCACGGCACAATTGAAAGAGCAAGGGGTCAGCATCCAACGGGTATATTCCGCCGCGCAACCCATGAACATCCTGCTTTGGCGAGTGTTGGTACGCGATGCGCAAGACCAGGAATGTGAGGTGGTGGTGGGGCTGCTCGATCACCTGCGCGCGCCCAAAGGGCACCGGTACGAATCACTCTGCCTGCCCCTGAACAGCGACTACACCCAATTGTTTCCTCCTTTGACACAATTGGAGCAACTGCGCTGGTTCTCGGATAACTGGCTGCGCTATGACGTTATTGACGACCTTCTGGTGGTCAGTGATGTCCGCATGAGCCTGGGCCCAGGCCAATACAGCTTTCGCTTTGTGGTGGCGGAACGGATTGCTCCAGACTCCTGGCTGCCCGTGATCCCCTATCGCTGGGCCGGCGGCCACAATATGGCGCTCCTTAAGCCCGTGCTGCGCCGCATCTGGGAGCCTGTACCTGCCCTGCCCCTGCAAGAGTGGGCCCAACGCATTGATGCCGGTGTCCCTATTCCACGCGCGCCGGCAGACTTTGATTAGGCACTCGCTTTGGCCAGGCGTCAGGCTGTGAGCTGAGCCGGACAGGGCATGCCTCTTGCCCGCGTAGAGGTGCGCAAAAAAACCCCCGGGCCTGGTACGGCTCAGGGGTTTAAATTTACCCACTACGGTCACTACACAATGACACCCGGCGCTCTGCCAAACCCGAGCATCAACAACCTTATTTCAGCATTCCTTCCACGCGCTGACGCAAAGCAGGGTCCTGCTGAATGGCCAGGCTGATACCGTTGTAATCGGCCAGATCCATGCCATTGGAGGTCACAACACCAACCAGACGCTGGTCGGCTTCCTGAACGATGGCCTGACGCTCTGCATCACTTTTGGCCGCATCCAGACGCGGCTGATATTCCGAAGCAGTCTGGGCGACCTTTTTATAGGTGCGCGCATACTGCTCCAGTTGAGAATCCGTAGGTTTAACAATCTGGGTAGCCGCCGGGGCTGCCGAGTTGGCCGGAGCCGCATTGCCCTGGGCCATCGCAAAAGGGCTGTACATGCCAAATGCGACTGCGGTAGCAGCGAGAAAAGCTTTAACTGAGGGCTGCATAGATGGAACCTCCTGAACAGAGTCAATGAACGGTCATCATGACAAGAGCGGCAGCAGCTTACAAGTTTCTCAATGTAGTTTCGTGTATCTGCATGCCACCCGTTTACTGACTACGATCAGTCGCGCGAGTAAGGCCGGCCCTTGAAATCGACTGTGATCAAGTTGCCATCCAGCTCACCCATTCCGGGCGAATTGGCAGGCATGCCCGGTGCGGCCAGGCCACGGATGCTGGCGTCGCTCATCATCCGTTTGACGACATGGGCCGGCACATGGCCCTCCACCCGCTGGCCAGTCTGTTCCACCACCGCAGTATGGCAAGAAGCCAGCTCGGCTGGTACGCCAAGTTGCTGCTTGACCTGCCACATGGCCTGGGTCTTGACGGATTTGACCTCGAAGCCTGCCTCGCTCATGTGCTGGGCCCAACCCTCGCAACAGCCGCAATTGGGGTCCTGGTAAACCGTCACGGCAGGCGCCTGTGCCAGGGCCAGGGAACTGAAGGCCATCAAGCCGGCCGACAACAATAAGGGTTTAATCACAATTACATTCCTGTTTTGCAGCGCCAGGGCGCTCTGGTTGACACACACATGCACTTGGCTAAGACTAGGCCCCAGCAAAAAAGTTTAACAAAACATCCTATTTCGTTCCGATCATCATGAGTCTTGATTCCGTCAAACAGTTCTTGAGCGAATACGCTGCTGATATCCAGATTATTGAAACCACAGAAAGCACGGCAACAGTCGCGCTGGCCGCGCAGGTCCATCAGGTCGAGCCCGGGCAGATCGCCAAGACACTCAGTCTGAAAGCGGGCGATAAAGTGGTTTTGCTGGTCGCCCGGGGCGACGCCCGTCTGGACAATAAGAAACTGCGCAACGTTTTTGGCACACGCGTCAAAATGCTGGATCTGGCCAGCACTGAAGCCCTGACGGGCCATCCGGTGGGCGGGGTATGCCCCTTTGGTCTGGCTACGGCGCTCGATATCTACTGCGACCTGTCCTTGCAGGACTTCGATACCGTATTGCCTGCGGCCGGTTCGATCAACTCTGCTGTACGCATTACCCCCCAACGCCTGGCCGAGCTGACCCGCGCCCAGTGGATTGACGTTACGCAGGCCCCCCAGGCCAGCGTCTGATCCGGCCCGCTCATTCCTCTTTCGCCATGCACCTTGTCAACTGCTCGTGTCCAGCCATAAAACGCGGGGCCGAACCAGTAAACAGATGTGTAAGTTGAATGTGAGCATGTCAAGGCACACAAAATGAGCCTGGCTCACTTTGGCACAAGGGCGCGTCCACCGGCCCTTTGCCCAAGGGACATACTTTCCGCCCTGCCATATCTGGTAACGGACATGAACAGGATCGTGTCTAGGATGAAACATCAGCCCTGAATCCTGGCTTGACTTGTTTACAGAGGAAAACGATGCCCCACCTATTACTGCTGGAGACAGATACCGCACTTAACAGCACTTTCCTGGCACTGGCGCGGCAAATGAATTTTTCTGCCATCACCGCCCGGACACCTGATGAAGCTCTGATCCGTTACCATCAGAAAATACCGGACGCCCTGCTTTTTGGACCCAATATCAGCGCCTTACAGGCTCAGGATCTCAGCCGTCGGGTAGGTCTGGATGCAGTGGAAAGCTACACTTTGCCAGCCTTGAGCGGCTCGGAGCGCCATGACCATGCCCAGCTTCGCACCTTGCTGGAACAGTTAAAGTCCAAGTACCGCAATGAGGCCCCCGGCCCCTGGGCGTGCCAGACGGAACAGCATTACGATTTTGGCGAGTTTGTGGGCCGCTCCGCTCCGATGGAAAAACTCTATACCCAACTGAGCAAAGTAAGCCGCACTGAACTGCCCGTCTTGCTGATTGGAGAGAGTGGAACGGGCAAGGAGCTGGCCGCACGCGCAGTTCATCGCTGCAGTTCGCGTCGCCAACAAGCTTACGTGCCCATCAACTGTTCGGCCATTTCAGAACAACTGATAGAAAGCGAGCTATTCGGCCACGAAAAAGGCAGCTTTACCGGAGCCGATCGCCATCGTCAGGGCTATTTTGAGCTGGCCGACAAAGGCACGCTGTTTCTGGACGAGATCACCGAAATGCCCATAGAAGCACAAACCAAGCTGCTGCGAGCCTTGGAAAACGGTGAATACATGAAAGTAGGCGGTGACCAGCTCATCAAACACGACGCACGAATCATTGCTGCCACCAACCGCAGCCCCATGCGGGCCATTGAAGAAAAAAAGCTGCGCGAGGACCTGTATTACCGACTGGGCGTTTTTCCCATTCTGATTCCGCCCCTTCGGGATCGGGGCGACGATGCGGTGCTGATTGCCCAACATTTCATCGAACAGATGAATGAAGAACATCAGCAAAACCGAAGTCTGAGCCTGGCCAGTGTGAAAAAGATCGAGCACTACCACTGGCCAGGCAATATCCGTCAGCTACGAAATGTTCTGCTGCGCAGCTATGTCATGAGTAATCAGGATCAGATCGACATCAATCTGGATTCGGACCCCTTGCCGTAAACGCTGCACGTGCTGCCCTGACAGCTCCACTTACTGAGCCAGGGCAGGTTTCATGGAGTCTGCCAGCACATGAGCATGCTGCAAATGCTGCCTGAGCAAAGGCAAGGCATCCTGAGCAAATCCCATCAGTTCCCTGTCTCTGCCTTTTTCAATGTAATCCTCAAACAGCTTGATCGTAGTTTCATGCGCCTTGAGTGCCACCTCATTCGCATAGTCTGCATCGAACTGCTCGCCCTTGGCTTCCTGCAGAAAAGCGAGCTTGCCCCGCTGCATCAACGTGGGCGTGGCAGGCAGTTCCACGTGACGGGCTTTGGCCAGCGCTGCCAGTTCCTGGGCAAGCTGCTCATGATCCTGAATCATCATGGTGGCAAAATCGGCCACCCGCTCATTACTGCTGCGTTGCAGGGCCAGTCGGGCAGCCTGAAGCTCAAGATGCCCCGCTTGCGCGGCGTCCTTCATAAAGCCCTTGTCTGTCGCGGCCAACCCTCTTGCATACGAGCTACGCACACACAAGCCCATCACCACGCCAGCCGCTACCGCCAAACACGCCATCTGTTTCAGTCGCATCACACACCTCCGAAGGAAAACAGGTCCGCTAAAAAGAATCTGACCTCCCATGCCCAAGCACAGGACCTGTCTGGCAAGAGAAGCCCGGCTCCTGACATAGCAAAAAACGTACCGCCGTCAAGGAGCAAGGCGACAGGCACAAAACTTGCTATATAGATAGCGCAAAGGCCCTGACGCCCTCGTTGATGATTGCAGGAAATGATCCATTTGGCCCTCTATAACCCAGGAGACGAGAAATGAAGCTAGAGCTGGTTCCACAGTTACAGATGCAGCACACTCTCTCGCAGCGCCTGCAACAATCTGCCCACATTCTGCAGCTCTCCGTGCAAGAGCTACAGACGCTACTGCATGAAAGTCTGCAGGACAATCCTCTGTTGGAGACTACGGCAGAGGCCGAACTGGACTATACCGTGCGGGAAGGGGTCACACCGCCCCGTTCCAGTCACAGCAATGACTTCTCAGCCCCCGGTGATATCAACAGCAGCCTGCGCAGCCGGGACGAACAAATCATGGAGAACGTGCGGCTGAGCCGGGCCAGCGAACGTTGCCAAGCCTTATGCGCTCTTATTGTCAATGCACTGGATGACAACGGCTATCTGCAGGATCGCTTCGAGGACCTGCTCCCTGCCAACTGTGAGGCGGTCTCCTTGCAAGAATGGGAAACCGCTCTGGCCCTGGTGCAGGCCTTGTCACTGCCAGGCACGGCAGCGCGCTCTGTTTCAGAGGCCCTTGCACTGCAAGTCCAGGCCCGCAAACACCTTAACCCGACGGTCACGCGTGCTCTGCTCAAACTGATTGCCACCGAACTGGACTGCCTGGCGCAGGGCAACTGGAAAAGTGCCCGTCAAAGGCTGGGCCTGTCTGTCTCCGTGTTTGAACAAGCGCTGCGCGAGCTGCAAAGCCTGGACCCAAAGCCTGGGCGAGCTTATTTGCCTTGCCCTCAACAGGCTATCGTTCCTGATGTACATGTCCATAAAGAAGGCAATCGCTGGCGTATCGTGGCAGACCCACGCAGCCTTCCACGCGTGCGGGTCCAGCAAGACTACGCAGCCGCATTGGAACAGCAGGCCCGCGCCCGCCAGGATCGACAGTTACAGCAAACGTTAACCCGAGCACGCTGGCTGGCCGAGGGGCTGGCCATGCGCCGCAGCACCATTTGTCGGGTGGCTGAACAGATCGTGCAGCGGCAAGCTCTGTTTTTCGAGCTGGGTGAACAAGCCCTGCAACCCATGCGCATCAACGATCTGGCCAAAGAGCTGGCGTTGCATCCGTCCACCATATCCCGCGCCACCGCCAACAAATTCATGAGCACGCCTTTTGGCACATTGAGTTTCCGTCACTTTTTCTCAGGTGAGCTGGAAACGGATTTTGGCGGCAGTTGTTCCACGGCTCTGGTCAAGGAACAAATTCGCCGTCTGATTGCCAGCGAATCGGGCGACACTCCCCTGAGCGATGTGGAGCTGCATCAAGCATTACGTAATAACAGCGTGGAGCTATCCAAAAGAACCGTGACCAAGTACCGCTTGCAACTAGGCATTCCCAATGCCCGCGAACGCCAGCAACGGGCCCGTCTGCGTGCGCTGGGCGCCCATTTGCAGAGGGCGGCAAACTAGCACGGGTACGCAATTTGCTGATTCCTCAGGGTACATCCTTTAACCAACCAGCGAGAATCAGCATGAGCAAAATCATCGTGGTATCGGTACGGGTCGCCAGCGCAAAACAGCCATGCACCGGCGGACTGGCAGTGGCGGTTGACCAGTTGCTGCGTCAGCGAGATATCCAAGGCGTATGGCTGGGCTGGAACGGACAATGTGATCCGGCAGCGGGAACCTTGCATACCGAGGATCGTGGCCGCTACCAGGCAGTCACTTTTTCCTTCAGCCAGGAGCAATATGAGCAGTTTTACTGCGGGTACGCCAACACCTGCCTGTGGCCGGCATTTCATTACCGGCTGGACCTGATGGACTTTCAGACACATCACTTCCAGCAGTATCTGGAAGTGAACCGGCAAATGGCCACGTTCCTCAGTCAGATTGCCGGGCCCGATGATCTGATCTGGATACACGACTATCACTTGATGCCCCTGGCGCATTTTTGCCGGGAACAGGGGATGCCACAGGCAATGGGACTGTTTTTGCATACCCCCTTTCCCTGCCCGGAAGTGTTGCGTGCCATCCCTAGACATGAGTCCTGGATGAGCATGCTGCATCAATATGACCTGATCGGCGTTCAAAGCCCCAGCGACCACAGCGCTCTGCAAGCAGGACTGCAGGCCACGCCACCGCTCGCCGGGAACAGCCGAACACGTACGGGCGTTTATCCGATCGGGGTGGATGTGGACCTGATTCAGTCCCTGGCCAGTGCGTCCTCCTGGGCGCACGAGGGTGCCGCTGAAGAGCCGCTCAATGGCGCTGAAACCGTTATCAGTGTGGACAGACTGGACTACAGCAAGGGACTGGCCCATCGTTTGCGCACATTTGATGCGTTGCTGCGTCGCTACCCCACGCTGCACGGTCAAGCCACTTATGTACAGATTGCTCCCTCCACCCGTAGCGATATTCACGACTATCAGCTCATGCGCGAAGAGCTGGAAAGTCTGGCCGGACTGATCAATGGCCAGTTCGCCACGCCCGGCTGGAGCCCGATTGTCTATATGAACCGTGCCTTTCCCGCCCCCCAGCTGATGCGCATGCTGCGCCGCGCACGAGTAGGATTTATCGCGCCCATGCGCGATGGCATGAATCTGGTCGCCAAGGAATATATCGCCGCCCAGGACCCAGCCAACCCAGGCGTGCTGGTCCTGTCCACCTTTGCAGGAGCGGCCCAATCGCTACAGGACGGCTATCTGGCGGTCAATCCCTTTGATATAGAAGGCACCGCTCACTGCCTGTATGAGGCGCTGAACATGTCCTTAGCCGAGCGTCGCCATCGCCACCAGACTTTGTTGATGCAACTACGCCAACAGGATCTGGGGCAATGGTGCCAGCAGTTTCTTGGCGATCTTAGCGGTCAGGCGCCACATCAACAGGCTGAGTCGGCGATGGCTGAGCTTCCAGCATCCTGACCCGCACGAAAGCCTGCGGCTGATGCTGCGCGAGATAGGCCACCAGACCCTCGCGCAGCAGACAGCGCAAATCAAACAGACGCCCCGAGTCCGCAGCGCTAACCAGAAAACGCAGTTGCATGCCCCACTCATTGGTATCGATCACCTGCAAGACCTGCACGCGACGGTCCCAGAGCTCGGAGGACTCGCATAATGCTTTGAAAGCCGTATTCAGGCCCTGCATATTGACGGAGTAATCCACCCACAGAAATACCGTACCCAGCAAGGACGCACTGCGTCGGGTCCAGTTCTGGAAAACCGTCTCGACAAACCATTGCAAAGGCACTATCAGGCGGCGCTCGTCCCACACGCGAACGACGACATACGTCGCCGTAATTTCCTCAATCCGCCCCCATTCCCCTTCCACAATCACCACATCGTCAATCCGGATGGGTTGCGTAAAAGCAATCTGCAAACCCGCAATAAAGTTGCCCAACACAGGTCGTGCGGCGATCCCGGCGACCAGACCGGCCACCCCCGCCGAGGCCAGCAGACTGGTCCCTATCTGACGTGCCCCCGGCAACACCAGCAGGGCAAACGACACCCCCAGAAGAACCAGCAAAAAATGCGTGCTGCGCGCCAGCACACGTGCCTGTGTGTAGATCTGCCGCGAGCGCAGATTATCCGTCACGTTCAAGGGATGACGGGCGACAACCAGCTGGAACAAAGCCTCTACTGCGCTCATCAGCATCCAGGTGGTGCACACAATCAGCACCATCATGTCGCCGACAATCAGATAGGCCTGCCACTTGGCCGTGATGGGCGCCAGAGGAATACAAAACCGCAAAAAGACGGCCAGCAGAAAAACGCGGGACGGCCACACAATGCGGGCGCACAACAGGCCCAGAAAGTGTTCAGCCGGAACCAGACGCACAATCAGCTTGCCGCCCAGATAGTGCAACAGCCACAGCGATGTCCATCCAGCCGCCACTATCAGCAGCCATGCCCATCCGCTCATTGCCATCATGTTCGCTCTCCTGACTCAAGTCCTGAGCCCGTGCAGCAAATTGTGTGCCCCTGCCAAACCAGGCGGACCAGGCACGCTTTGTGCTGGATGAGTCCTGATCAATCACGGGATTGGCGTTCATTCAATCAAGGAGCGTGTTATGACCAAACACACAGACAATCAGGATCGCCAGGATCAGCGCGGTTTTGCCTCGATGAACGACCAGAAGCAGCGCGAGATTGCCGCCGAAGGCGGCCGCGCCGCGCACGAGTTCACCCCGCAAGAGGCCCGCAAGGCCGGCGCCAAAGGTGGCAAGGCCACCCAGGAGCAGCGACGCTAAGCCTTAGCCAAGCCCCAGTTGGACGCGGCGCACCCACCAGGGCCGCCGCGCCCTGTCCCATTCTTTGTCTATTTCAGGAGCCATCATGACAACGCGTCAAACAGTGAACGAGCAACGTCACCTGCAAGAACAGCAGGATCAGAAGGACAAGAACGGGGTCGGCCAGAACGAGCCCATCACGCATGATAAAAGCCACCCGGGCAGCGATTACCCCACTCCCCCCCTGCCCCAACAACACCTGGAAAAGCCCGGCCACGAAAGTGATCTCGATCCCGCTCCTCGTTATGAGGCCGCTCACTATAAGGGCAGCGGCAAGCTGGAAGGCAAGGTGGCCATCGTGACGGGAGGCGACTCCGGCATAGGACGAGCCGTTGCCGTGCTTTATGCGCGCGAAGGTGCGGATGTAACCATTATTTATCTTCATGAGGACGAGGATGCCCAAACGACACGCCAGGCCGTGGAGGCGGAAGGCAGGCAATGCCTGACCCTGCGCGGTGATGTCAAAGATGCCGAGTTTTGTCGTCAGGCGATCGAGCAGGTCCTGGATCGCTTTGGCAAGCTCAATATTCTGGTCAACAATGCCGGCTTTCAAGAACACGCCCAATCCCTGCTGGATTTGACGCCCGAGCGCCTGGACGAAACATTCCGCACCAATATCTACGGCTACATTTATATGGCCCAAGCCTGCCTGCCGCATTTGCATGCGGGCGATGCCATCATCAATACGAGTTCGGTGACCGCCTTGCGCGGTGCTGCCCATTTGCTGGATTACGCCAGCACCAAGGGGGCCATCATTGCCTTTACCTATTCACTGGCGGCCAATCTTGCGCCCAAGGGCATACGCGTGAACGCGGTGGCCCCTGGCCCTGTCTGGACCCCCTTGAATCCGGCAGACGCTCCTGCCGAGGAAATCCCTGACTTCGGGGCGCAAACCGTATTTGGACGCCCGGCCCAGCCCGAGGAACTGGCCCCAGCCTATGTGTATCTGGCCAGCCCCATTACAGCCAGCTACATCACCGGGATGGTGCTCCCCATCACAGGCTACCCAGGAACCTGACATGAACCGCGCGATCGAACTGGAACAGGCCGCTTTGTATCTGGACCTGGATGGTACGCTGGTGCCCCTGGCCCAGCGCCCCGAACAGGTGGCGCTGGCCTCTGGCACCGCCGAGCTGCTGCTAAACCTGCACGCTGCCTGCCAAGGCGCCGTGGCGTTGGTCTCGGGACGGGATTACGCCAGTCTGCAACAGGCCTGCTGCAGACTGCCGCTGGCGATGATAAGCAGCCATGGCGCAGCCATGCATGATGCAGACGGGCAGAAATGCTGGAACACACCTCTCAATGCGGCGCAGCATCACAGCCTGTCGCGTGCAGCAGCCACGCTGATCCACCCCCACCCCCTTGTCTGGATGGAACGCAAATCGCACGGCCTAGCGGTCCACTTTCGGCAATGCCCGCAATTGGGCGATGTGCTCCACAGCGAGCTGAACATGCTGTGTTCGGACTATCCGGGCTTTGAGCTGATCCGCGGCCATTGTGTGATCGAGTTGCGTCCGGCCGGCGTGGACAAAGGCCAGGCTCTGGCCCGCGCGCACAGTCTGCCCCCGTTTGCCGATCGCAAACCCATCATGGCGGGTGACGACCTCACCGACGAGGCGGCCTTTCGTTTTGTCAATCAACAAGGCGGCGTAAGCATCCGTATAGGCCCCCCCGAACCCGCGAGTGCGGCCCAGCTTTGTCTGCCCCAACCCGCCGATCTGCTCAGGCTTTTGCAAACCAGTTTGCTGGAAACCCGTTTCTTCTCTGCTGCCCCCCTACGCTCAAAGGACAGTCAAACCGCTGCTCCTTAAGTGAGCAACCCACCTCATTTTCAAAGGATGGACTATGAGCACAATCGCCATTCCCCGATCTACGACATCGTTGCAGATCAGCCTTCCGGTCAGCGGTTGTGACTGTGGCACAGTTCAAGGTCTGCAGTTCATGGCCAGGGAACTGGCGCAGTTTCTGGACCTGTCCCATATCTACATGGCCTATGAAGACCAACTGGAGGGAGAGGTCCGCGACGCCTTTTACCTGCCCGCCCAAACCCTGAACCTAGATCAAGCCAAACGTTTAGGCATCCATTGCGCAGCCCAACTGTATGGGGGCGTGGTCCCGCATGATTTTCTGGCCTACAAAACAGTGGCTCACCCACTCGCACAGTCCGACATGGACCGGCCCGCGGGCTGGAACAATGATCTGGCAAAGGCCTTGGGTCCTACGGTGCTACCCGGCTACAGCGCCTTCTCGATTCCCGACGCCTTGCGTGCGATGAGCCTGCTGGATCAGGCGGGTCATACCGGCATACGGATCAAGCTGGCCCGCGCCAGTGCAGGCGAAGGCCAGCGGGTCGTCTACAGCCGCCAGCAACTGGAAGAGCTGCTGGCACTCCCTCCCTGGCAGGAGCAGGTTGAACATGGCCTGGTTCTGGAGGAAAACCTGCTCGAGAGCCAGACCTTCAGCGTTGGTCAGACACAAATTGGCGAACACCTGTTTTCCTATATCGGTCAACAGCATCAGACCAACAACCGACAGCAGGAATCGGTTTACGGCGGCACCACCCTACTCATGGTCCGAGGCGGATTTGATGCCTTGCTGCAGCTCTCGGGGATGCAACGCATTCAATATCTGATCGATCTTGCGATGAACTATGAAAGCAGGATTACGCAGGCCTACCCTTCTCTGTATGCCTCACGTCGCAACTACGATGTCATTGTCGGGCGCGATGCACGGGGCAATTATCAGGCTGCGGTACTCGAACATTCCTGGCGCTGCGGAGGCGCTTCCATTGCGGAAATACTGGCCATGCGCAGCCTGCAAAATCATCCCGAGCAAGGCCACACGCACGCCTGGACACGGGAACGCTATATGGACGATCCCGATCCAGTGCGGCAATCCCCCCACCTGTACAGTTTGCAGCAACTCGGCAATGGCTATCTGGCACGCTTTGGAGGTCCCTTGTCCTCATGAGCACTGACATATTCAAGACCACCATCAAGGTTGCGCACCAGCAGCTCGACGCTCGCTTGCTGGTGCCCCAGTCCCCCATACCGGGAATTCTGTTCGTACACGGATGGGGCGGCAGTCAACGATTTGACCTTAAACGGGCCCACACCATTGCCGGCATGGGCTGCATCTGCATGACGTTTGATCTGGCGGGACACAATGCCAGCGACCAGGAACGCCAAAAAGTCAGTCGTGAACAGAATTTTCAGGATATCTGCGCCGCCTTTGATACCTTGGCCAGTCATCCCATGGTCGATGCCAATTCCATTGCTATTGTCGGCCACAGCTATGGGGCGTACCTGGCCTGCCTGCTCAGTGAATTTCGGGCGGTCCGCTGGCTCAGTCTGCTTGCCCCGGCGCTCTACCCGGATGAGGACTGGCTAGCCCCAAAAGATCAGCTCAAACGCAGCTTGCTTCAGGATTACCGCCTGCAAAGCCATACCCCGCAGGACAACCGGGCGCTGCATGCCTGCTCGAAGTTCACCGGCGACGTCATGCTTTTTGAAGCCGAGCATGACGAACTGATTCCTCGCCAGACCTTGCTGACCTACCGACAAGCATTCAGCCAGGCCAACTCTCTGACTCATCGTGTGCTCAAGGAAAGCAACCATGCGCTGGACGAAAAAGTCGCCCAGCGCAATTACTCTGTGCTGCTGTATCGCTGGATTCAGGAAATGATTATTGGCGCACGCATCGGCCACCTGCCCAAGGACATCGCGTAAATCAGACCACTGCAGGCCGGTTGGCATACCCGGAGACGAACTCCTTGGCCTGCCCGGTCTGCGGATCAAACACATGGCGGCGTACCTTGCCGATATCCGCGCCATAAACGTGAATGCTGATGGACACCTGGTCGTCATAGACATTGGAGACCTCGTGTATATCGCCCACCGTGGGTGACACCACTTCCACCACGCCCGGCTCCAGAATCTGCGTATCTTCTTCTGTCATCTGGCCGGTCTGAGGATCACGGTCAAAAGGCCGGGATCGTTCGGCACCACGCAACATGCCAATCAAGCCCCACACAGTATGGTCGTGGATGGGCGTTTTCTGGCCGGGGCCCCACACAAAACTGACCACGGAAAAGCGCTCCTGTGGACAGCAATACAGCAAGTACTGTTGATAGAACTGCGGATGGGGCTGGGTGTATTCGGGGGCCAGCCAATCGTCCTGGGCCACCAGTTCGCCCAGCAGGACGCGGCCCTCACGCAAGATATCCTCCTCGCCGACGGCGGGGCGGGCGGTCAATTCATTCATCCCTTGGATAAAGCGCTCAAAACGGGGGTGCA
This sequence comes from Alcaligenes ammonioxydans, assembly GCF_019343455.1. NCBI lineage: Bacteria > Pseudomonadati > Pseudomonadota > Betaproteobacteria > Burkholderiales > Alcaligenaceae > Alcaligenes > Alcaligenes ammonioxydans. The sequence goes on from NZ_CP049362.1 coordinate 3,081,979, forward strand.
TAAGGGGATGTCTCCATAGTTGCCTGGGCCTTGCGGCCCAATTCGTGAATCAGTTCTTATTTGTTCAGATACACCGGGGCACGTTTTTCCTTGAACGCGTTCATCCCTTCCTTGGCATCATAACTATCCTCGATCGCCTTCAGTTGGCGCATGGTGCGCGCCATTTGCTCGGACGGCCCACGTGTCAGCACCTCATTATTGATAAAGCGTTTGAGGGTCTGCAAAACACGGGGCGACATCTTGGCCAGATCCTGAGCCATGCGCACGGCTGCCTGAACTTGCTCACCGACCGGCACCACCTCATTGGCAAAACCCAGATCATAAGCACGACGGGCTTCCAAGGTGCGGCACAACAGAATCACTTCCATGGCGGCATGATGCGGAATGCGCGAGGCCAGGCCGGAGATAATGCCGCCCGTAAAACCCAGCTTGGCTTCCGGGTAGGAGAACTTGGCGCTCTCGGAGGCCACCAACAAATCCGTCATCATCGCCATCACCAGGGCCCCACCCACGCACCAGCCACTGACAGCCGCAATAATGGGCTTGTCGGTTTCAAATCCTACCGTGGGGATGGCACGCCACAACTCGGGCCACTCATTAATATCGGCACCGGCAGAAAAAGCGTCATTACCTGCCCCGGTCAGCACGGCTACACGACGTGTGGGGTCCTCATCAAAAACCAAAAACGCCTGCTGCAGCTCCTTGACCACCGTGGCGCTCAAGGCATTGCGGCGATCAGGACGATTGATCGTAAAGATGGACACACCGTCATCGTGGTTTTCGACAAGAATGCACTGATAATCCGACATGGTTTACTCCTCCTGGGTATTGTTAAAAGAATCGATCTTGGTTTTATGCGCCTATGGACAGGCGGGCATCGACGGCGTGACAACGGGTGGCCGCCACGATCAATGGGTTGATATCCAGTTCAAACTCGGTGTCGCGCAGGTCGTGAGCCAGGAAGCTGACACGCACAATCGCATCGAGCACCCCGGCCCGATCCAGCATGCGCCCCCGGTATCCCTGCAACAGCTTGTCGATCATCAAAGTAGACAAGAGTCGATCTGCATCAGCCAGAGTCAAAGGAGCGGCGGCAATCACCCGATCCGAGAGCATTTCCACCAAAATGCCGCCCGCCCCAAACACCACCACCGGGCCAAACTGCGCATCCTGACGTGCTCCGATCAACAGCTCCACATCGCCTTTGGCCATGGCCTGCACCAAAACACCTTCCAGACGGGCATCCGCCTTATAGGCTTTGGCATTCGCGTAGAGCCGGGCAAAATCCCGTCGCAAGCCAGCCTCGTCGGCCACATCCAGCGCCACCCCGCCCGCTTCGGTTTTATGAACAATGTCGGGAGAGACAATCTTCATCACCACCGGGTAACCCATCTGCTCGGCCTGCGCCACGGCCTGTTCCACGTCCTCACATACCTGGCCCAGATTCACCGGCAAGCCGTAATGCGCCAGCAATCGTTTGGACTGATCTTCATTAAGAACACCACGCGGCATCACACTAGGAGCCTGGCAGGCACTGGGGCGCATCGCTACCTGACGCGGCACGAACTGGCCATGACGTTTCCAGGCTGACAAGGCCAGGGCCGCCTCCAGACTGGAGCTGGCATACGCATGGCCGTGCTGGGCCAGCTTCTGCCGCAAAGGCTCGGATGTTGCACCGGCATCAAACGCCACCATGACGGGCTTGGCCCAGTGCGGTTCGGGATGGATGATTTTTTCAATCAGAGCCGCCATCCATTCCTGCGGACACATGGAGGCCGTAATCAATACCGCATCGCTTTGCTGATCCTGCATCAGGGCATCCAAAGTGGCGCGGGCCACTTCGGTGCAATCCTGGGTCAGACGGGCGCCCAGATCCACCGGGTTATCCGCCTGCCCGGCCGGGTAGTGGACAGCCAAGGCATGCTGGGTAGAAGCAGAAAAGCCGGACAGCTCCACGCCCTGCTCTGCCAAGGCATCTGCGGCCAGGGCTCCGCCGCCGCCCGAGGGCGTCACAATCGCAACTTTGGAAATCGTGTTGCTGGTAAAGCGCACCATGCTGTTTGCCAACAGAAGCATGGCTCCCATATCGTCCATCAGGCTGATGCCTTCATCGCGGCAGACACTGGCAAACACATCATGGTCCCCGGCGACACTGGCGGTATGCGAAAAGGCGGCTGCCTTGCCCGCACTGGAGCGCCCGGCCTTGACGGCCAGCCAGGGCTTGCCCGCGGCCTGCGCCCGGCGAGCCGTACGGCGCAAGGCCTGTGCATCCTTGATGCCTTCGATATAGGTACAGATCACCTGCGTCTTGGGATCATCAATCAAGAAATCCACAAAGTCGCACAAGTCCAGATCTGCCTGGTTACCTACCGAGAAGCCATAGGTAAAGCCGCCGCCCATCGCCCATGCACGATCAAAGTAGGTGGTCATCAAGGCACCGCTTTGGCTGACAAAACCAATCGGACGCTCGGGCAGGCTATCCCTGTCCAGCACCGGCGACGAACACAACACCAGCTTGCGGCTGGGGCTGATCATGCCCAGGCAGTTGGGTCCGATCAGACGCATGCCCGACTCCCGGCAAATGCGCAGCAGCGCCTGCTCGCGCTCCAGCCCGCGCTCACCTGCATCAGCAAAGCCCGCCGAGATCACCAGCAGACCACGCACTCCCATTTGAGCCGCCATCTGCGCCTGCTCCAGAACGGTATCGGCCCCCACCGTAAACACGGCCAGATCCGGGGCGCTGTCCAGCGCAGCCAGACCGGGCACAGCGGGCAAACCAAACAGACTGCTGCGACTGGGATTGATGGGCAGGACCTTGCCGCCATACCCGTGCTTGAGCAGCATGCGAAACAGTCGCCCGCCAAACTTGGACTGATCTTCCGAGGCGCCGACCAAAGCTATGGATGCCGGGTCCAGCAAAGCGTCCAGCGTGCTGGCGCCAGTGACGGTTTCCATCACGTTTGTCTCCTGTTGGTGGTTCTGTGAGCGTTTAGTTATCGCTCATCTTGATAGTCTTGAGCAGCTCGCTGTAATAAGCCCGGCTCTTTTCCAGATCCTTCGCATAGGCATCGCCATCTTTCCAGCTGGCGCTGACACTGATACGGTGGAAGCGTTCCTGCGTTTGCGGTTCGGCCAGAATTTCTTCGGTGGCCTTGGCCAGCTTGTTCATGACATCGTCAGGTGTGCCTGCCGGTACAGCCAGTCCCCAGAACCCCTCAAAAGGCAAGGCCAGATCAAAGCCCGCTTCCTGAGGAGTGGGCACGTCCGGCAGTTCTGGATGACGCACGCTGGCGTACGTCACCAAGGCTTTGGCCTTGCCACTTTTCACCAGCTCCAGCCCCACCCCATCGATAAAGAAGTCAATGTGATTGCCCATGAGGGCCGTCATGGTATCTGCCGAGCCTTTGAAGGGGACGTGCAGCAGGTCCAGCTTCTGGGCATTTTCCAGAATCTCTCCTGCCAAGTGGCCTCCAGACGCAATACCGGCCGAGCCATAGGTCAGGGTGCCGGGCTCTTTGCGCGCCAGTTCCACAAACTCTTTCAGGTTGGAGACGGGCAGGTCATTGCGTACCGTCATGATGGGAAGATAGCCAGCCAGACTGCCGACAAACTCAAAACCTTTTACCGGGTCATAAGGCACATCGCGTATATAGGGCAACACGGTAAAGGCCGTGCTGGTCGCCAGCAACAAGGTATAGCCATCAGGTTTGGCGCGCCCCACCATCGACGTTCCCAGCGAAGTGGTGCCGCCGGGTCGGTTCTCAATAACGACAGGCACGCCCAGCTTGACGCGCAGGCGGTCGGCAAATACTCGCGCCAGGTTGTCACTGTTGCCGCCGGGGGGATAAGGAACCACAAAGGTCACTTCACGGCTGGGGTAGGCGTCAGCCGCACTGGCCGCCGGTACAGAAAAACTGCTGACTGCAGCCAGCCCCGAGACCAGCAAAGTACGTAGCAACCCGGTGGGCGAAAAAAAAGAACTGGACATGATCCTTGCCTCCTGTGTGAGGGAGCAACCCTCTTTTGTTCCAATATATAGAACGCTGTTCTTGTTTTTGATATTAAAAATGCCGCGTAAACGGCTTGAATACAACAGACAGCAACAACACAAGCAACTGAGGACAACGGCTCAAATATAGGGAGATTTGATTTCAAGTGTCAACTATTAATCCCCCTCGGGATTTCCCCAGTCTGTTGATCCTGGTGCTTTAGGCTTGACCGCAACGCGCTTCTGGATAAAATGAAAATACTGCTTTTTTATGTCATTTTGAAGAACGCTGTTCCAAATATCAGAACACAACTCTTAACTGATCGAAGGAATTCATTCATGTTCTCTGCCATTGTCATCGACAAAACCGACGGCCAATACAAAGCCAGCCTGCAAACCCTGGACGAGTCCGCCCTGCCCGAAGGCCAGGTCACGGTTCGCATCGACTACTCCACCCTGAACTTCAAAGACGGTTTGGCCATGACGGGCAAATCGCCGGTAGTGCGTCAGTTCCCCATGGTGCCCGGCATCGACTTCGCCGGTACCGTCACTGACAGCAGCGACCCGAATTTCAAGCCCGGCCAGAAGGTAGTGCTTAACGGCTGGGGCCTGGGTGAAGTGCATTGGGGTGGCCTGGCCCAGCAGGCACGCGTCAAGGGCGATTGGCTGATCCCCCTGCCCGAAGCCTTCTCCACCCAGCAAGCCATGATGATTGGTACCGCGGGCTACACCGCCGCCCTGTGCGTACGTGCCTTGCAGCGCCAGGGCGTCACGCCCGACAAGGGCCCGATTCTGGTTACGGGAGCCGCGGGTGGCGTAGGCAGTGTCAGCGTAGCCCTGCTCCATGCCCTGGGCTACACCGTGATGGCCAGCACGGGCCGCCCTCAAGAAGAAAGCTATCTGAAGGCGCTGGGCGCCAGCGAAATTGTGGACCGCAACACCTTGAGCGAACCCGGCAAGCCGCTTGGCAAAGAACGCTGGGCCGGTGCCATCGACAGCGTGGGCAGCCACACCCTGGCCAATGTGTGCGCGGGCACGCAGTACTTGGGCGCCGTGGCCGCTTGTGGTCTGGCTCAAGGCATGGACTTCCCTGCTTCCGTGGCCCCCTTCATTCTGCGTGGCGTGCAGTTGATTGGTGTGGATAGCGTGCATTGCCCCAAACCCGAGCGTTTGGCGGCTTGGGACTTGCTGGCCAAGCATTTGTCTATTGAAGCCCTGGAGCGCATCGGTGCCAGCACCATCACGCTTTCCCAAGCCATTGATCAGGCCGCTCAGCTACTGGAAGGCAAGGTACGCGGCCGCATCGTGGTTGATGTCAACGCTTAAGGCCGGGTCGGCCCCCCCTTTACCTGTCACGCTCTGGAGCTGATTCATGGATACGACATTGCCCCTGAACGGGGTTCGGATACTGGAATTTTGCAATGTGGCCGCTGGCCCGTACTGCGGTATGTTATTGGCCGATATGGGGGCCGACGTCATCAAGATCGAGCACCCTAAAGGGGGTGACACCTTGCGAAGCTGGCCACCCATCAACCAGGGCTATAGCGAGAACTTTGCTTCGCTAAACCGCAACAAGCGTTCAGTAACGCTGGATCTGAAAAACCCCGATGATGTGGCCAAGGCACGCCAGCTGGTACTGGATGCCGACGTCTTGCTGGAGAACAACCGGCCCGGCGTCATGCAGCGTTTAGGGCTGGATTATGAAAGCCTGAAGGCCCTGAATCCCAGGCTGCTGTATTGCTCGATTTCGGCCTACGGGCAAAGCGGTCCGCGCTCGCAGGAAGGCGGCTTTGACCTGACCATCCAGGCCATGAGCGGCGTGATGAGCGTAACGGGCGAAGCCGGCGGCGCCCCGGTCAAGTGTGGTGTGCCGCTGGCAGACTTTGCTGCCGGTTTATATGCCGCTTTTGCCATCAGCGCCGCCCTGCCGCAAGCACGCGCCACCGGTCAGGGCGCGCATATCGACGTCCCCATGCTGGGTACTACGCTGGCCATCGCTGCGCTGCAAACCTCGGAATATTTTGGCAGCGGCCGCGATCCGGACAAGCTGGGCTCCGCTCACCCACGCAATGCTCCCTATCAGGCATTCCAGTGCAAAGGCGGTTACTTCGCCATGGCAGCGGGCAACGATGCACTATGGCGATCTGTCTGTCAGGTCGTTGAACGCCCTGATCTGACCGAGGACGAGCGTTTTACCAGCACCACCTTGCGCGCCAAACATCAAGATGCCTTGCGTGAACTGCTGGAAGCCATTTTTGCGCAACACGACTCCGAACACTGGCTGGCTCAATTCCGTGCCCAGGGCGTACCGTGCAGCCCCATCAACCGCTATTCCGACGTCTTGCGCGACCCGCAAGTCGAGCACATGCAATGGGTGCAAAACATCCGCCTGCCGGGTACGGATACCGAAACCCGCACCTTTGTCTCGCCCCTGCGTATCAATGGGGTGGGCTTGCCCGTCCGTCTGGCACCACCCGCGCTGGGCGAGCACAACGACAGCATCCTGCACGGAGTCACCCCATGACCGCGCGGTACGGCAGCAGCAGCCCCAGCCTGAACGTGGACTGCCAGGATAAAGTCTGGACCCTGACACTGAACCGGCCTGACAAGCGCAATGCCTTGTCAGCCGAGCTGGTAGAAGCCTTGATCGCGGCCGTGCAGGCCGCAGAACAGGCCCAGGCCGATTTATTGATTCTGCGCGGGGAAGGCCGCAACTTCAGTGCGGGTTTTGACTTCAGCGACTACGAGCAGCAAAGCGAAGGGGATCTGGTACTGCGATTTATCCGCATCGAAACCCTTCTGCAGCTGCTGGCTCACACACCATGCGCCACCTTGGCCCTGGCGCATGGGCAAAACTTTGGGGCAGGCGTGGATTTGATTGCGGTCTGCCGTCAACGCGTCGCCAGCGCGGATGCTCGCTTTCGCATGCCTGGACTGCAATTTGGCCTGGCACTGGGAACCGGCAGACTGGCGGCCTTGATTGGCGGCCAGCAGGCTCATCAGCTTCTGGCAGGCAGCCAGGTGTTTGATGCTGCCAAAGCAGAGCAACTGGGTTTTATTGAAGGGATACAAGAGCCTGACACATGGCCTGCTGTCATCGAGCAGGCGCAACAGACAGCAGGCTTGCTGGACGCAACCAGTCGCGCCTATCTGCATCAGTTAACCGGCTGCCCACAACAGGTTGATCGGGATATGGCGGCCTTGGTGCGCTCTGCGTCCGCACCCGGTATCAAACAAAGAATTGCGGCCTTCAGGCAGGCCGCGACGTCTTGAGTTCTTTGGTTTGAATTGAACTGTCCCAGAAAACCGGGGCAAGCTCCAAACTGTGACAACCGCTCAAAGCCGGGCTGCTTCATCCAGCCCGGAACCTATCCGCTACAGCGGTTTAGCGACCGCTATACCCTAATCGGCGCGAGATCTGCGCGGCGGCCGTCACCAGTGTTTTACCGGCCTGCACCAAGCGGGCCTCCTCCAGCCGTTCCGCAGGCCCGGAAATCCCCAAAGCCGCCACCACCATTCCACGGCTATCGTAAATAGGCGCGGCCGCGCCCACGACCTGTTCACGCCATTCGCCACGATTGAGTGCAAACCCTTGCTCGCGCACCTGCTCCAGCTCGCGACGCAGATCACCAAACTTGACCAGGCTACGGGGGGTATAGGGCTTGAGGCGGTTCTTGAGAAGATTGAGCGTGTCTTCACTGGCCCAGGCCAGCAGAGCCTTGCCCGTGGCCACGCACTGCGCAGGCGAGCGTCCGCCCACGGTGGTGTAGGCTCGCACCGGCTGCGGACTGTCCATCTTTTCGATATACAGCACCTCTACCCCATCGAGCAGCGAGAGGTGGACGGTTTCCTGAGTCTGCTCGGCCAGCTCTTTCATGAAGGGCAAGGCCTCCGTCCGCACATCCAGCCGGTTGGCCAGGCCCGAGCCCAGCTCCCAGAGCTTCATGGTCAGCTCATAGCGTCCGGTGTCTTCGTTCTTGCGCGCAAAGCCTTGATGAACCAGCGCCTGCAGCAAACGATGCACATTGCTTTTATTGAGCATCAGTTGATTGGCCAGCTCGGTCACGCCCGAGCCTCGTTCGTGCTTGGCCAGGGCTTCCAGGAGCACCAGGCCCTTAACAAAAGTCTTGTCCAATCGAATATCCCATCCATCACTAAAAGTGCATGAATTGTCTCATGGAACCGGACTTCTGCCTGTGAGAGTGGGGGAACTGACTCAAAAACAAAACAGACTGCTCGACCTTTGCCTGTTCATCTAAAGCATTGCACCTGGCACGCGCCTGTCCGCAGGATTGAGGGCTGGCTGGCGGACTATTATCCCACTCACTCTCCCCTGACAGATTGACCTGCAAGATGGCAAACGTGTCGGTGGGCTGACAGGTTGCAGCCTGTCACGCGAGAAGCCCGGGGTATCAATTACACATGGACGCCCTCTGCGTGCCCTCAAAATAGGCCAAGCATTACCCAAAACACAATCTCACTTGCCGCTTCCCAGCCTTTGCCGAAAGCGTGTAAAAAGAGTCTTTATGCCATGAATCAAAAAGCAGACCGGAGCTCAACCCTGATGGACACCCCTTCTACGCCCGTTGCCCTTGCCGCCATCGTACATGCGGGCAAAGGCAGTGCTGATGCCCTGCTGCTGGAATTCATACAGGCGCTGCGCGCTCAACATTACCGTGTCTACGGCCTGGTGCAAGGCCCCGCCATCCAGAAGGGAGATCACAGCCTGCGCACCGTGCAGGATCTGGACAAAGGCACTCTCTACCCCATCACTCAGAATCTGGGAACCGAATCCAGCGCCTGTCGCCTGGATATTGGCGCCTTGCTGCACGCCAGCGAAGTGCTACGACAGGCGCTGGACAGTCATGCCGATCTGGTGATTGTGAATCGTTTTGGAATTATGGAAGCCGATGGTCAAGGTTTTAACGACGAAATCCTGGCCTTGATCGATAAAGGCTACCCGGTACTGACTGTTGTGTCTCATACCTACCTGCCTGCATGGCGCGCGTTCACAGGGGGCCTGGCGGTGGAACTGGAGCCCGAGCATCAGGCGCTGTGGAACTGGTTCGAGAGCAGCCGTCAGGCCGCCTGAACCGGACGCCTGACCGGACTACGTTGAGCGAGCTTGCCTGACTGCCGGAGTCGCTCCGCCAGCCAGGCAAGCTGACGGGACACACACAGACAGCAAGCGTTCAAAATGACGACTAACAAGGCCTAGAACGCCCAGTTCAGCGACACATTGCCCGAGATATCCGCCCGGCTATTGCCCAGTAAACGGGTTCCCGCCGACACCCCCACACGCAAACGCTCCGAGCTTTGCAGCGTCAATCCTGCGCGCAAGGCCAGCGCATGACTGTCGACCCGCGCATAGCGACCATCAAAACCTGTCTGGGGTGAGGCTTCAAACCGTGCGTACTGCGTCTGCTTGCGGCCTAACAAAGCCTGCTCCCAGGACGCGGACACTTCGGCCTGCAAACGACGACCCTGTTTCAGCTCCCAAGCCTGGCTGACCGCCAGACCCAGCGAGGCTTGCAAGGACTGGGCACGGGTCGAATCCAGCTGCAAGCGGCTGCCTGCATCGCCTTGCTCACTGAAACCGGGACGGCTGTAACGCAGGTAATCCAGAGCCAGAACGGGACCTATGCTGCCAGCCTCGCCCAAGGGCCAGTTATAGGCTGTCTGGATGCCCGCTGCAAAGGTGTGACCGGTCCAGTCGGACTTGGGGTTCGCTTGATAATCAGAAAACGCGATGCGTCGGTTCAGCTTGCCCTGCTCCAAACCCACACGGACTTGCGCCAGACCTTGCCAACCCTCGCGAGCATCGGCACGATACAAGGCATGGACGCCGGCGCCCAAACCCGTCAGCGTGCTCTTGCCCTGATAAGGGGCATCTATATTCAAACTCTGCTCATTGGCAGTTGCATGAGCGCCCAGGCTCCAATCGCTGCCAGCAGCGCGATGCTCCGCGCCGAACACCACCCCGTAAGTCTGACTGCGATGGTCGACCTCATTAGCACTTAACTGCCAGTGGTAACGGCCCCCAAAAGGCTGAATAAAGGTTTGCCATCCATCCTTGCCCAGACCAGGTCGCTGACGCAGTTGCTCGGACACCAGTTGCTCTCTGCGCAAGCTGGCAGCCAATTGCGCCCCGTACGCGCCGGCACTGAGCTGATTGAGTGCGTCACCGATCTGGCTGCCATCCGCGCTGGAAAAGTCTAGCGCCTGGTAGACAGACGCCAAGGGACGCTGATTGTCAGTAGAAGCCTGCTCCAGACTGCGGCCCACGGCACCCGCATTAGGATTGACTGCATAGGGCGAGTAAGCCGCCGCGTCACGGCTAACCGACCAACCGCCGTTATTGACCTGAACACGCAGGCTGGGCGAGTTCAGGCTGGCAGTCAACAGATCAAAACCACCCTGAGTCTGTGTGGCCTGAAAGACCGTGTTCTGGCTCAGGGACCAACCATCGGCATACCAGTCCGGCTGCAACTGCACTTTCAGTTCACCAGCCAGTTGAGCCAGCCCCTGCACCTCGATCCGATCATGCTGACGCGTGTCCGCTTCAATCAACACCCGGCCTTCGGGGGCCTGAATGAAATCGCCTTGAATCGTCATCTGACCAAATGAATTACCCGGACTCAAGGTACCGTGGTTACTGAAGTTGCCTTCCGGATTGATGACGTAACTGCTGTTGCCGCTGAGCGTGGCGCCTGCATCCACACGCAGACCATGCAATTGATGCTGGCCATTGAGCGAGCTTTCCCCGCCCGCAATCACGACGGCCAGATTATCGACACCCTGAATATTACCCTCGTAGCGCAGACGGAAATCAGGATCGGCCTGCCTCGTGGCGCGCCCTTGATCATCGGCTTTCTGCCCAAAATTCACATGGGTAACAAACAGCTCGCCATTGCTTTGGCGAGTGGAATAGTCAGACAGGATATCGCCCTGAATCCGGGCCCCCTGCAGGACATTGATATTTTCAACCTGTGCATTGTCGGAAATCTGAATGGCCGCTTTCCTGCCCGACAACAGGCCAGACAGGTGGTAGTCCTTGATCAGCGCGCCCTGCAAAGCCAAGGGTAATTCCTCGGCGGCAACCAGGGTGCCCCGGAAATTCACCAACCAGGAGCCACGATAGTCACCTCCCTCAATACCATCTGCAAAACTGCCCATGGCGTTATGACCGAAGTCAAACAGCGCGGCAACGCCGTCCTCTCCCTCAGCGCGTACTTCGCCCCGCTGCACAATCGTGTGTTCGCGACCATAGCTGAACTGCAGGCCGCGGCCATACCAGCCTTGCGCGTGAATACGGGTACTTTCGGGAATGATGAGTGTGTTTTCGCTGCCATCCACGCGCACACCGACTCCGCCGGGACCGGCACTTAACAAATCAGCCGCCTGGGTCAGGGTGTTGCGCTCCCCATAAATATGCAACCCCACGCCTTGAGTAGCCTGGTTGTATTGGCCCGGCAGATAAGCCGTCCCTTCGCTGTTTCGAGCAAAAAAACCATTTTTGCTCGTCAATGTGAGCCCATCGCCGTAGACAGAATAGCCATAGAAATTACGTCGGTCGATCTTCAAGCCCATATCCTGCAAGGATGCCAGCTCCGCTTCCATCATCGTGGTGTAATTGCGATAAGACTGGTGGCTCATCAAGCTGTTGCGCAGCTCTGAATGCGCCATATAATCCGTATCCACCCCGAATGGCTGCGTATTTACATAGCCCAAAATCCGCACCGGTATGCCGGGCATGGCGCCGTCCATGACTTCCTGCACATGCTGGCCCGTGAAATAGCCCTGGTCCTTGCGCAAGTCAAACGCGTCTGGGTCGTAAGCGTTATTGCACATCGAGCACAGCACCGCCTGTCCGGGCCGGGCCGCATTGCCATTGTCATCGCGCAAACCCTGCGCCCATGACGTCAAAACCGGACGGATGTACGGCGTATCCGACCCTAGTCCCCAGGCGTCCACGGCCACACCAATCATTCCCATCGTATGGCCAAACTCATGGAACATGACAGCCGCATAATCTGCCTGGGCATTCAGGGGAAGTTGGCTGGGCCGAAGCGCAGCGGTATCAAAATCGATGGTTCCCACCACAACCTCGGCAAGAGGGTGCTTAAGTTGATCGCTGTCCAGCTTATTGAGTAAGGCAGCCTGAGGCAGAAGCAGGTAAAGCGAGCCTGCGGAGTCTGGGTCAGGCGTCACCGTGGTCCCCGCCCGAGCATCCTGACCGCCTACTGTGCCAATATTGATAATGGCGGGCACATGCCCCGGCTTCAAAGAGACGATTTCTGCCCAGCGACTTAAGGCGCCTCGAATTTTCGCATGCGCATTATCGTCCAGATCAAAAACGGATCGTGGCCCATTGACCGGATCATCGATAGAGTAGGAGCCATCCTGCGTACCGTAAATGCGTAGTTCAAATACAGCCTCCCCTTTCTTGTTATGGATCGTTTCAGACTGATAGGCTTGAGCGCTCACCGACGCTGCCAGCAAGACACCAGCACTGAACAGGGATTTCAAGGTCGCGGACATAAACAAAGGTTCCTGGCTTGAGTGTGGCACAAGGCGTCCCTGGCCATAAACCCACCACAGGCCGCCCTCGAGCCAGCACCTTAATGCAAATAATGCACAGAAAACGTTTAATCCATACCCGCCAAAGACCCTTGTCGTCGCATCGCAACAAACACTCGGTCAAGCCACGCGGTCCTGAGCACCGTCCTCAAGGCGTCACGATGTTGAACCACAAGCCAGGCTCCTCAAACAGACCTCCAAATTCCTGAAACTTACGGCCCAGACCTTGAAGCTTGGCGCGATCCGTTTTCATGGCCGTTTTCCAGTCCAGCATCTTGCCTTGAATCAGCTTGAAATCCGCCAGACTGACTGACATGGTGGCTTGAGCCGGCAAACCGGGGCGCGTACTGTAATTAAGCACCGAATTGCCAATGCTGACGGTATACGTCGTGTCCATATCCACAAAATGAAAAGCAACAGTCAGCTCCTTGTCTTTGACCTTCTCGTCGTCCAGACGCACGGCCATCAAGTCAAACATCATCTCTGGGGTCAGGGCAGCGAGCAGATCGGCATTATTGTTGGGAGGCACAGGTAGATCCGGCGCACCCTTGCGCAGCTCCAGGGCCCCTTGCAGATAGATGGACCGCCACGGCCCGGACTCGGCCTGATAACCCAGTTGCTCGTAGCTATTGGCCAGCAATTGGCGTGCTTCTGCATCTTTCGCATCGGCAAAGACCAAATGCTTCACCACCATGGCAACCCATCTATACTCACCGCGATCAAAGTCTTCATTTGCTTTTTGCAGGAGCCGATCACGCCCTATGTATTCCACATACTTCGCCCCTGCTGCCGTTGGTGGCAAGACATCCAGACTGGAGGGATTGCCGTCGTACCAGCCCATGTAGTACTGATACACCGCCCGTGCATTGTGTTTAAGTGAGCCGTAATAACCGCGCGTTGCCCAGTCTTTCTGCAAAGACTCGGGCAGCTCGATCAGCTCGGCAATTTCTTCGCCGGTATAGCCCTTGTTCATCAGGTTCACACTGCGATCGTGAATGTACTTGTACAAATCACGCTGCTTGACAAGGTAATCGTGGACCTGCTCCTTGCCCCACACAGGCCAGTGGTGCGCCTGAAACTTCACCTCCGTGCTGTCGCCAAACAGGTCAATGGTTTCATTGATGTAGTTGGCCCATTGCCTGGCATCCCGCACCTGTGTACCGCGCAAGGACAGAATATTGTGCATGGTGTTGGTCGTGTTCTCGGCCATCCACATGGCTTTGAATTGTGGCAGATAGGTATTCATCTCTACCGGAGCTTCAGTGCCCGGTGTCAGTTGCATGACCATTTCAACGCCATCAACCACCAGTGTTTCACCGGATCTTGATATCGAACGCGTCGGTGCAATCAAGGAGACCGAACCCAGCGGATTGGTCATGCCCAGCCCCGAGCCTACGCTATGCTCCGGGCCGCGCGGCAAGAAGGCCCCATACATATAAGTCGCACGACGCTTCATGGCATTGCCTGCAATCACCCCCTCGCTGATGGCATGCTCCACAAAACCTTCTGGCGCAATGATCTGCACCTGTCCTGAGTCCACCGCAGCCTGATCCACCAGTCCCTTGACTCCGGCGTAATGGTCTATGTGGGAATGACTGTAAATAATCGCCTTGATAGGGGCGGCCTGCACATGTTTTTGCAACAAGGCATACGCAGCCGCGGCCGTTTCGGTAGAAGTACCCACATCAAACACAATCCAGCCGCTTGTGCCGCGTACAAAGGTGATGTTGGACAAGTCATAGCCGCGCACCTGATAAATATTGTCCGTCACCTTGTACACACCATCGAGCAAATTCAACTGCGACATGCGCCACAAACCGGGATGCACCGTGCTGGGAGCAACGCTATCTGGCTTGATAAAGGCCTTGTAAGAATCCAGATCCCACACCACATTGCCGTTCACGCCTTTGATCTGCAGGCTGGGCTCGCGATAAATCAAACCGCGCTGGGCGTTCTTGAAGTCCTGGGTATCATCAAACGGGAGTATTTTCATCCATTGAGCATGGCGCTCCTGAGTTGCCTGCGTGGCAGGCGCGGCCTGTGCCTGAACCAAACCCGCACTGACTACTGCCGCCAGCATGACTGTTCTTATTGCTGCATGTGCCATGGCACGCTCCTCCTGATGGGCTTTTTCAACAAGCGTCTCATTCTGCGAGCAAAGCGGACCCGATAGCCCAAACGGCGACTTTGCCACAGTGGCCCGCTTTAAATGCTTTTTCAACGCCGCCTTCCTACCTTCAGTTTTTCGAGGAGGTATGCATATGCAAAAGACAATATTTGGCCTGTTGGCCACCAGCCTGATCAGCTCGGGGGCCCTGGCCCAGTCCCAGAACGACGCCAATAATCCGTTAAGCCCCCGGCCCATGGTCAGCTTGCACGACTACTACGTACCCGAGCTGTACAAGCTCGAGAATGCGTGGGCAAATCAGACCGTGCTGCGTGCCGTCCTGCCCAACAAGACCTTTGGTCTGCCGCAGCTGTGGCGTTTGAATGTACCGATTGTGGCCTTGCACCACGATCGTCTGGGCAGCAAATCTGGCTTGGGCGACATCACGTTCATGGATGTATTCATGAAAAACGCTGGTAGTTTTTCCTATGGCATCGGCCCCTTGCTGGTGATGCCTACGGCGTCGAACGATTGGCTGGGACAAGGCAAATGGCAAATTGGCAGTGCCGCAGCCTTGGTTGCCAGCAGGGACTGGGGGCTGGCAGGCGGACTGCTGACTTTTCAGCAATCCTTTGCCGGGGACTCGGACCGCGAGAGGGTCAAGACGGCCACCTTCCAGCCCGCCCTGTTCTATAACCTGCCTAATGGTTTTTACTTGCGCTCGAGCGGGGTGTGGACCTTTGACCTGCAAAACCATACCCATCACATTCCCGTGGGCCTGGGTCTGGGCAAAGTATTCAAACCTGGCAAGAGCGTGATCAACGCCTTTATCGAACCGCAATACTCTGTCGATAAGAAAGGCGCAGGCGCACCAGTGTGGCAAATTTTTGCGGGTATCAACGTCCAGTTCTAACCGGGGTGGCGCTGAACCCACACACGACGTTCCGCCAGATCGGGGAGGTGCTCGCATCGTTGCTTGAGCCAACCTTCATAGGCGTACAGGCCGCTGCGCAAGACTTCTTGCTGGGCCTGAGCCCAGCAAACCTGCGCCTGGTCTCTATCCGCACTGACCCAGGCCAGATCCCCCCTCAAGCAGTCAAGCTCTGGCAGATACAGGGTAGAAGCCCGCTCCTGCCCTATCTGGCAGACTTGATCCAGGGCTTGGCTGGCACGTTCAATTTCCCCTTGGGCCAGATGGCAGCGGGCCAAAATACACAGAAAAGCATCCGTCGCCAACGGCATGCTGCGCGCAAACTCAGGCAGCAAACCAAGCAAACGGGCCAGCTCAGACCTAGTCTCCTCACCTTTGACCAGGCGGCAATACAGCACATAGGTCTCGGCAACCGCACACCAGACACTGTCCGGCAAGACAGGCTGCAACGTGGACAGCAAAGCCTGACTACGTTCCGTCAGCACCTCCAGATCACCTTGCAAATACAGAATGCGCAGCATCTGAATTTCAGCAATTACCGCCGAAATGCGCGACTGACTTTGACTGGCCAGAAACTGGGCATGGCGGGCACTGGCCACACCCTGCTCAAAGCGCCCCTGCAACACCTGAGTCAAGCCCAACAGGCTATGCACCAAAGCCGGACAATGATGACCCAGGGCCGTATCCATGGCCGGAACGGGCTGTTCGTAAGCCAGCGCACGCAGCGCCTCGTCCAGGGCCAGCTCGGCTGGTTGCACACGGCCTTTCCAGAACAGGTATTGCGCTTCGGCGTACAGGCCCCAACCATACCAGGCGCTATGGCCCTGACGCCGGGAGTGTTCCTGCAACTGCTTGGCGTGAGCCAGACTTTCCGGCAGCCTGCCTGCGCCGTGCAGCATCACCCATTGCCCCCATAGCACGGGCAGATCCTCCTCGCCGCCCTCGCTGCGTCCGGCCGCCTGCGCGTACGCTCGCGACACGGGTATGGCAGCAGGCCCACCACGACTGATCTCCAGCGCCCCCAAGGTGACATAGCTGTCGCGCTCGTACTGACGGCGCAACTGCACATCGCTCATGTACTGCAAGCTGCTCAAGACCTGCGACAACTGTTGTGCCGCCTGCAGGCTATCGCCGCTGCGCAGCGACGTATCAATGGCCTTGCGCCACCAAATGGCCGCTTGTGCGCTTTGGGCCTGTACCAGACAAGCGGCTATTTCTTCTTCTGCCTGCTGCATTTGAATCAGGCTATGGGCAAGCTTACCGTACAGGACTTTGCTTTCTTCCTTAGCAATCAAACGACGCAAGGCGGAACGCATCAAAGGGGCGCATACAATTCGGCCCTCGCTGTCTTGCTGCAACAAGCCTTTGTCCAACAGGCTGATCCTGGATTGCTCTACGACGCTCAAAGGCAAATTACAGGCCTGCGCCAAACCCGTAGGCGTGGCGCGTTCCCACAACACCATCATCAACAACACGCAGCGGCGATCCGCATCCAGTTGCTCCAGATCCAGCAGCAAGCGGTCTGCCAGACGGGGCACATAATTGAACGGCATGCCAAAGCGCTGTAAATGCAGCATGTCTTTAATCAGCATGGGATTGCTCAAACACTGAGCACGAATCTGCGCATTCGCCTCCGAGGAAAGGCGCTTGCCGCGTGCATAAAAACCGATCGCCTTGCCCACCTCCGACCCGGTTAAGCGGCGCAAGGTCATACTCTGGGCAAAGTCCAACGCCAATAGGCTCTGACGTGACAAGATCACTAGCAAGACTCCGGCCGGCTGCTTTTGAACCGCACTCCATATAGCCGCCAAGCTGTTTTGACAGCCGGTATCCAGCGCATCCACATGATCCAGAATCACCAGCACGGGCCGGCTCTGACTGGTAAAGGCCTGCACCGCCGCTAGCAGCAAATGGCACGGATCGGGCACCCCTGGAAAGCCTTCCGTTTTTTGACGATGCGCCTCTTGCAGCACCTGATCCCAATGGGGATCAGACAGGCCAAACCAGTCGCGCAGGCACTGACTTAAGGCCAGCGGCAAGTCCTGGGTGCCAATGCCGTCATCCAGACGAGCCTGCATCATCTCGCGCACGCCTTGCAGTACGTCCTGGCGCGAAAAATCAATCAGCAAGGGCTGCCCACCATCGCGCACAATGTAGCTGTGCAAGGCTTGGGCTAAACGGGATTTGCCCGACCCCAGATCACCATGAATTCGGTACGCGGCCTTGCGGGACAGGCGGCTGCACTGCTGCCATTGCGCCACCAACTGCTCGAACTCGGGCTGGCAGCCGTAAAGAGGGTCATTCATCCATTTCCCCTCTCCCAAACTGAAACACACCCCCTCCGGGCCACGATGCTGCTTGATCTGCCAATCCGCCATCCGAGCAACAGCCTGAGCGCTCAACAGAATCTCACCATGCCTGGCCTTCCACACCAAAGGCATGACCAGTTGCCCGAACAGACTATGTGTATTGACCTGCTGTTCGTCCACTAAAGCCAAGCTGACGTGCACGACCTGACCGATGCAGATCCCCGGTGGTGTTCGCAAGGCACGAATCACACAGGCCAGCTCAACCGCCCGATTCACCGGCTCGGACTGTGCATGTGGCCAAGCAAAGTGGGCCAGCAACGTAGACCCGCTGGACTGGCTTATCCATGCACCGTGCGCACGCAAAATATCAAGCAATTGCTCGTGCCAGGATTCCAGATAAGACACAGCCTGATCCGACATCAGCTCCCCATCCAGATGCACCTCAGAGTCATCGGCAGGCAGCCAGGACAAGGCCAAGGCCAGCGTAGCAACCGTGCGATGACTCTGGGTGGACGTTGGGGGGGCATGGCTTGCGGCCACCGGCCATTGGGCTTCAGCCAGACGGCGTGTTTCAGGGTCCGGGCGTACTCCCAGGTACTGACGCAAAGCCTGCTCACAATGGGCATACGCTTGCAAGGCGGCCTGCCTGTCTCCTCTTTGCATCAAGGCACGGATCAAAAGGCGATGGTAGACCTCCTGCTCGGGGGCCTGCAGCACCCAATCCTGCGCCAGTGCAAGCGCCTGATCCCACTGATGGGCCTGCAAAACCTGCTCGAACAGACGGGCACGCACGCTGAACAACTCCAGGGTTAGGCGATCTTCCCAGCTTCGTCGCCAGGAAATGAACGCTTCGGCATCGGGGGATGGAATCGCGTCCAGAAAACGACCGCCATACAGGCTCAAGCGCTGCAACAGACACGCGTTCTGCGCGGCATCGGCCTGCATGAATTCCAGCACATCCACCTGCACACATTCAGGCTTGAACGCCATGGCGCCTTCGGCGTGGGCGACCAGGCAAACAGCCTGCTCGCCCAAGGCCTTGCGCAACACATGCAAGGCATGACGCAAGCGTGATAGCGCCTTGTCGCGTGCCAGATCCGGCCACAGCATATGTGCCAGCCGCTCACGATGCAGCACTTTGCCGTTCGCCAGGCACAGCACCGCCGCCAGCAGTTTGACCTTGTCATAGCTCAGCGATGCGGTGCGATCCACCTGATCGACCGTAAAGCGAAATGGGCCCAGCAAACCTAGCACGATCATTGAACGATGCTCCGAGCACAGGGCTCTTTGCGCCCAGCCTCTCTCGTGTCAAATTGACAGCAAATCCGACACTATGTCTAAAAAAAGCTGTAATTAGCTGCCGATTGTACTCAACGCCCTTCTTTGTTCAATCAAAAGAGTGTTAATTGTGTCTAGAAATTTCCCCATCTCCTCGCTTCTGGGCAAGCCTTGGGATGGCGCAAACACCCTCAAACGACCACATAGACGCATCTGTGAGTTTTAGGCTACTGTTCTTGAAGAGGCCATGACAGTCAGTGGTAACCATTCATCCATTTGCTGCCCACATCCCATGCTGTCAGGCCGGCCTGTCAATTCCGTTTGATTGACTCCCAGGGAGGATGGAAACCATGCTTGGCATGATGATGAATACCCCGCTGTTAGTGTCATCCATACTGCGTCATGCAGCGAACTATCACGCAGACACAGAGATCGTCTCCCAAACCGTTGAAGGCCCGGTACACCGGTACACCTATAGCGACCTGTCCAAACGCAGTCAGAAGCTGGCCAATGCACTCCAGAACATGGGACTGAAACACGGTGACCGTGTCGCAACCCTGGCCTGGAATGGCTATCGCCATCTGGAGCTGTATTACGGTGTTTCCGGGTCGGGGCTGGTGTGTCATACCATCAACCCACGTCTGTTTCAGGATCAAATTGCCTACATCATCGAACATGCCGCTGATAGCGTCCTGTTCGCCGACCTGACGTTTATGCCGATTCTGGAGACCTTGGCCCCCCAGTTGTCCACACTGAAAGCCGTGGTCATCATGACGGACGAGGCACACATGCCCCAATCCGACCTGCTGCCCAATCTGCGCTGCTATGAGACCCTGATTGCGGCCGAATCCGACCATTTCGAGTGGCCCGTATTCGACGAAAATACAGCATCGGGCCTGTGCTACACCTCCGGTACCACGGGCAAACCCAAAGGGGTGCTCTACAGCCATCGCTCCACCATCTTGCACGCCTTTGCCCTGAGCCTGCCCGACGCCCTGTGTCTGTCGGCCAACGACACCATCACCCCCATCGTGCCCATGTTCCACGTCAATGCCTGGGGTCTGCCCTACGCCGCCTTGATGGTGGGCGCCAAGCTGGTCTTGCCGGGCCCGAAACTGGACGGCGCCAGCCTGTACACGCTGTTTGAGAAGGAAGGGGTCACCATGACGGCCGGCGTACCCACCGTCTGGCTGGGGCTGCTGGACTGGATGCAGGCCAATGGCAAAACCTTCAGTAGCTTGCAACGTCTGGTGATCGGCGGCTCATCAGCTCCTCCGGTCATGATCAGCCGCTTCCAGAAGCTGGGCGTCCAAGTGCGCCACGCCTGGGGTATGACGGAAACCAGCCCCGTCGGTCTGGCGGCGGCCTTGTTGCCTAAACACGAGGCTTTGCCTGACAAGGAGAAACTCAAGTTGCTGGCCAAACAAGGTCGTCCTCTGTTTGGCGTCGAGTTCCGCGTGGACGGCGATGATGGTCAGCCTATTGCTCGTGACGGCAAGATGTTCGGTGCCATGCTGGTGCGCGGCCCGTGGATTGCCAGCGCCTACTTCAATAGCACGGATACCTCTGCCCACACCGAAGATGGCTGGTTCAATACGGGCGATGTAGTCACTATTGATCAGGACGGCTTCATCCAGATCGTGGACCGGAGCAAGGACGTGGTGAAATCCGGTGGCGAATGGATCAGCTCGATAGAACTGGAAAACATTGCCCAGGCTCATCCGGCCATCAAGGAAGCGGCCGTGGTGGCCAGACCCGACGAGCGCTGGGGCGAACGGCCAGTCCTGGTCGTGCAATTGCAAGACGACGCCACCTTCACCAAGCAGGACATGATCGAGTTATATACCGAGCAAGTCTCCAAATGGAGCATTCCTGACGATCTGATCGTGGTGGACGAACTGCCCCACACGGCAACCGGCAAGCTCTTGAAAACCGCCATTCGCAAGCTGATACAAGAGGAACTGGACAAATTGGCGGCCGACAAAAAGGCAAATTAAGGAACAGGCGTGCCGCGAAGGCGTAAGGCGGGAACCGCGGCACGGATGCCTTCCATTATTTTTATACCAATTTTCATTATTTTATTTTTTATTGTTTTATATTTTTAATATCAATAGCCATATTAAATATTTTTCTTTTAATAAAAAACAAAACCCATTAATTTTTTAATTGTACTGACAACGCCCTTTGGGAGACCAGACGGGCAAAGCATGCTGACATCCGGCCTGCGCCCGTAGCGTCAGCATGCCTCTTTATGACACCGCGTTGGCAAACAGTAGCGAGGCCCCCAAGCCAAACAAGGCCGCCCCAATCCCTCTGTCCAAGATCCCTTGTCGAGCCAGCAAAAGGGTACGCAAATGCATCGTTGAAAATGCCAGGGCCACGATGCTAAACCAGACCCAATGGAGCAAAGACATCAGCAAACCATAGGCCAAATTCAGCCACAAGGGCGCGTTTGGCTGCACACACTGTGTGAACGTGGCCACAACAAACAACATGGTTTTAGGATTCAGAGCATTGGTCAGGAAACCCATACCAAAAGCTTGCCAGGCGCTGGGCGTATTTCCCGTTACCTCCCCTACCGTCAGCCCAGCGGCGTTATGAAAAGTCCGGTAACCCAGGTACATCACGTACAGGGCACCCGCCCCCTTCATCAGCCAAAACACACCAGGCGACTGCGTAATCAAAATTGCCAGCCCGAACACGGTATAGAGTACATGCACCTGCACACCGACCGCGATACCCAGGGCCGAGATCAAGGCGATCTTGCGTCCAAAACCATAGCCATTGCGCGTGACCAGGGCAAAGTCAGGTCCAGGGCTGACCACCGCCAAAAGAGTGATAGTGGCAACTGCCAAGAGTTCATACATTTCTAACAAGCCTAAGTTTGATGAAATCGGGGTGACAAGCTAGATTGCCGCCCGCCAAAAGCAGGGGTTCGTCCTACACTCTACGAATGGGTTGGCCACGCTGAGCTCGTTCTGTCCATCGGCAAAAACTGCTTGCCTCAGACAGGGAGAATCCTTCCTGGCGACGCATGTATTCATCGAATATCCATCGTTCTTGTTATTCTTTATGAAAACAGCGCTAATTTTTAAACGATGAAATAAACTCCCCATAACCTTTTATTTAACTAGCTGACACAGAATTTCATTATTGATAATCCGGTGCTAATTTAAAAACGATAAATTCTGCGCCTTTTCTGTGAGTTTTCATTGACTATGCATCTTCCCAACCTCACGGCCTTCCGCTACTTCGACACCGCGGCTCAGGCAGGCAGTTTTGTGCAGGCAGCCCAACTGCTGCATGTCACTCATGGTGCAGTCAGCCGCCAGATTCGGGCGTTGGAAGAATCGTTAGGCGTGGAACTGTTTGAAAGACGAAATCGGGCCGTCTTTCTGACACCGGCAGGCCGCCAGCTACTACACGTCACCACCCCCATGTTTGAGCGTCTGGAGGATGTGGTCCGTCAGTTGCAGCACACTCAGCGTGAGCATGCCCTGGCCGTATCCTGTGAGCCCACCATCGCCATGAAGTGGCTGATTCCCCGCCTGGGCAATTTCCATGCGCTGCATCCCACCATCACCGTGCATTTGATTACAGCGGGAGGGCCGGTAAACTTTGCTCAAATGGGCGTGGATCTCGCCATCCGTCGTGATGACTTTCATTGGGCGGACTCGGTCTGCGGCTTGAGGTTGTGCGAGGAAACGATCGGGCCCGTTTGCCAGCCCCATTACCCCTACAACGAGGAGGCGGGCCAGCAGGTGCTCATACAGAGCAGTTCCCGCCCTCAAGCCTGGGCCACCTGGGAGCGGCTGAGCGGCCAATCTCTCCACGCGGCCAACAAGCTGGAGCTGGAACATTTTTATTTATGCATTCAGGCCGCCATGTCCGGACAAGGCATAGCCCTGGTGTCGCGTTTAATGGTGGAAGACGAACTGAAAAGCGGTCAGCTCATCGCCCCGCAGGGCTTTATTCCGGACGGCTCGGCGTACTACCTGCTCTCTCCCCAGACTCTGGATCAGAATCCTCGCGCAGAAGTGTTTGCCGACTGGTTAAGTGAACAACTGACCGCCTAGCACTGCTCGGCTCGGCTGGCAAATCACACCATGCACCCAGTTGCTGGGCCCACGACTGCTCATGCCACTCATGCCGCTCATGCGGTGAGATCGTACCGATCGTTGTTCTGAACGCTGCTGTTGCCCTTGTTGCTATCCTTGCTGTTGCTCTCATTGCGCTTGCTGTGGTCTCTGTCCTGGCCGTTGGTATCTCTTCGGCGCTGGTCCCTGCTGCTATTGCTGTTGTGATGATTGTTGCCATGGCTATGGCTATTAGTGTGGTGTCTGCGTCTATCGTTGCCTTGACCTGCCCCTCCCGGAACTGAGCGTTCGCGATGGCCTTGGCTTCGGTCGTGGCCTCGGCCTTGGTGACGGCCCCTGCTCAGATCTTGGCCTCAATCTTGATCCGGCTCCTGGTCGCGGTCTGCGCTCGCTTCCGAGTTGGCAGGTGTTCCCTGTCCTGACCTCAGCCCCGGCTGGGGTCTTGGCCCTGAGCTTGACCAATACCGTAGCGATTGTCTTCATGTCTCAAAAGCATCCGTAGTCTGGAGTCTGAAGTCTCCAAAAAACAAACATAAATATTTAGTTCAATGATTGTTGAATTATTGTATTATCGCCCTATGGAAGAATCTCACGTTATCCGCTCTCTGGCTGCTCTGGCCCATGAAGCCCGTCTCCGGGTGTTTCGCGCCCTGGTCGTCACCGGCCCATCTGGGCTGACGCCGGGCTCCCTGGCCGAACAATTGGGGATTGCGCCCAATGCTTTGTCCTTTCACTTGAAAGAGCTCAGCCATGCCGGACTGATTCACGCCGAGCGTCAAGGTCGCAATCTGTTGTACAGCGTCACCTTTTCCACCATGAACGACTTGCTCGCCTACCTGACCGAGAACTGCTGTCAGGGCGAGGACTGCGGCACCGCGTCAGACGCGTGCCGGCAATGCTAAACCGGCCTCGGAACGCTACACCATGCTTGCTGCAATACTGATTTTCATCACCACCTTGACGCTTGTCATCTGGCAACCCAAAGGCCTGGGTATAGGCTGGAGCGCCTCCCTGGGGGCTGCCGCGGCCTTGTTGCTCGGGGTAGTGCAATGGACAGATCTGGCCCTGGTCTGGAATATTGTCTGGAACGCCACTGCCACCTTTGTGGCCATTATCATCATCAGCCTGTTGCTGGATGAGGCGGGCTTTTTTGAATGGGCCGCCCTTCACGTGGCACGCTGGGGAGCTGGCAATGGACGCCGGCTTTTTGCCTTTATCGTGATTCTGGGCGCAGCGGTTTCGGCCTTGTTTGCCAATGATGGGGCAGCCCTGATACTGACGCCTATCGTCATGGCCATGTTGCTGGCATTGGGCTTCTCGGCCCCTGCCACCCTGGCATTTGTCATGGCAGCGGGTTTTATCGCCGACACCGCCAGTTTGCCGCTGGTTGTCTCCAACCTGGTGAACATCGTCTCTGCGGACTACTTCAAACTGGGCTTCACGGACTATGCCTGGGTCATGGCGCCCGTCAATCTCGTGTCCGTGCTGAGCAGCCTGATTGTCCTGATACTGTATTTCCGGCGCGACATCCCCGTCCGCTATCACCTGGAGCAATTACGACAACCCTCGCAGGCCATCAAGGACATCGCCACTTTCAGGGCTGGCTGGCTCATCCTGGCTTTACTGCTGACCGGTTTTTTTGCGCTGGAGCCCTTGGGTATTCCCATTAGTGCAATTGCCGCCACCGGTGCGCTCATCCTGCTGGCCGTTGCCGCCCGCGGCACGACCATCAACACCAAAAAAGTGCTGCAGGGCGCGCCCTGGCAAATTGTCGTGTTCTCGCTGGGCATGTATCTGGTGGTATACGGGCTGCGCAATGCAGGGCTAACAGACTATCTGGCTTTATTGCTGGACAAATTTGCTGAGGCTGGCGTGTGGGGCGCAGCGATGGGGACCGGCATGCTATCCGCCTTCCTGTCCTCAATCATGAACAATATGCCCACTGTACTGGTCACCGCCCTGTCCATTGACGCCTCCAGCGCCCAAGGCGCCGTCAAAGAAGCCATGATATATGCCAACGTCATCGGCAGCGACCTGGGCCCCAAGTTCACGCCGATAGGCAGTCTGGCTACCCTCTTATGGCTGCATGTGCTGGCGCGTAAAGGCACCACCCTCAGTTGGGCCTATTACTTCAAGGTAGGGGTCATTCTGACTACCCCCGTCTTGCTGATTACCCTTGCCGCTCTGGCACTACGCCTCGATCTCGTCGCCTGAGCCGCTCACACGAAACAACGCCATGACAGACATCATCATCTATCACAACCCCGCTTGCGGCACTTCCAGAAATACACTGGCCCTGATTCGCAATAGCGGACAAGAACCCACCATCATCGAGTATCTGAAAACGCCGCCCGAGCGCGATACCCTGATTCAACTGATTCGAGATTGCGGTCTGAGCGTGCGCGAGATTCTGCGACAGAAAGGAACGCCCTATGAAGAACTGCATTTAGGCGATCCTACGTGGACTGATGAACAACTCATTGACTTCATGCTGGAGCATCCCATTCTGATCAACCGGCCCATTGTCGTCACACCACGGGGCACACGTTTGTGCCGCCCTTCGGAACAGGTACTGGAAATACTTCCACGACCACAACAAGGAGCCTTTCGCAAAGAGGACGGCCAAGCCATCATTGATGAACACGGACAAAGAATTGAATAAAGCTGACTTAGCCCATCTGGACGAACAAGCGTTCAGAGTCCCGGATCTGGCAGAACTGCTGCCCAAGGATCGTGCAACCCACCCACCTCGCATCCTGCTGTTGTACGGTTCCTTGAGGGAACGATCCTACAGCCGCTTTTTGACCTGGGAAGCCGCACGACTATTGGAAGCAATGGGAGCAGAAACCAGGGTTTTCGACCCACAGGGCCTGCCCCTGCCTGAGGGCGCGACAGATGACCACCCCAAAGTACAGGAGCTGCGTCAGTTAGTGCAGTGGGCTGAAGGCATGGTCTGGACCTCGCCCGAACGACACGGCGCCATGACTAGCGTCCTGAAAGCACAAATTGACTGGATACCGTTAAGTATTGGCGCGATTCGCCCGACTCAAGGCAAAACACTGGCGCTGATGCAAGTATCGGGCGGCTCCCAGTCATTTAATGCGTTGAACCAGATGCGGGTGTTGGGCCGCTGGATGCGTCTGATCACCATCCCCAACCAGTCTTCGGTCGCCAAAGCCTTTTTGGAGTTTGACGAAGAAGGCCGCATGAAGCCCTCGTCCTACTATGAACGGGTGGTGGATGTGATGGAAGAATTGGTGAAGTTCACCTTGCTGACGCGCGACTGCGCTGCTTATCTGGTGGATAGGTACAGCGAACGCAAGGAAACGGCGCAGGAATTATCCAGGCGGGTGAATCAAAGAAGCATTTAAAAGGTGACACCGCCTGAACAGCGCCATTTCGCTTTTCACGGCCTTGCCTGGCCCTGTTAACGATAAGGTACACAGGGCTGAGCGATTCACGTCATGAACCAAGCCCTCGAAACCATTCGGCTTCGAGGGCCAGAGTCACAGCTTATAGTCGCAATGACCTTAGCAGCCAGGCGTGCTCAAGCCGTGGCCTATCGTTACCGCAGTCACTTTGACGTCTTTAAATGCTTGATGCGCCTCAGCATCAAAGCGCCGGTCACAATTAAAGCGTGTGTCCATGACAAAATCCTCTCCCGCCGCTTTAGTCATATGGTCTTGCCAGAGGCTGGCCGCATCCAGCGCATCACCGTCTACCAGAACCACCTCCAGCATCACTTCCATAAACCCCGCCGCCCGGGGCCCTTCCCACAAAGCATAGACCGAGGGATCAGCGGCATTGCCGCAGAGAGACAGGCAATCGGCAAGATAGCTCAGGCCTCCGCCCGAAGACTCTTCAAAGGCTCCCGGCGTTAATGTCTGCCCTGCCGGCGGCGCATAATCGCCGATAAATGTGCCCAAATTGGCCTGGCATTGGCCGCCCAGTTCCATACTCAATGAAGCCACTGCACCATTGTTGATGGTGGCTGTGATGTCGCACCCTTGCACGCGGAAAACATGTGAGTCTCCATAAGACTGGCGCGGTATCCCGGCAATCGATTCAAAGTACCGCTGATTCGTACCCAGCATTTCCCCATTGAACACTTCCTTCACCGTTGCGGCCTGTGCCCCGGTTGCCAGCATACCGATGACGCTAGAGATGGCAAGAGCTTTAAAATAATGCGACATAAGTAGAGTCCTTAATTGGGCTGAACCCCAATTCTTAAAAACCAAGATCAGTGTTAGAAATGAAACGTACCAGTCAACAATCCGAAAGCAGGATAAGCGATAAACATGAAGAGAGCTCTGAATAGTCTATAGACTTTTAATTTTAAAAATTCAAAAAAACCATACAGATAGACGGCTAAATAATGCTCATCGCACAGATCAAGCGGTACCGGATACGGCGTATCCGCAAAGACGACACTATACCGTTGTTTGGGCTCTTTTATAAATCCAAAAATGTGAAAACCCATCAACAAAACACATTGAATGGAAAACAAAAATAATCACAAAGCAGCAGCAAAAAAAATTAATAATATTTCTACATAATTAACGTCAAAACCCCGTGACTTGAACGTGGTCTGATCGCTTTGCTGCAAGGCCTCGCAATCCCACCACGCCTGTCGGGCCATAAGCATCAGAAAAAAATCAGAGCAAAACCGTTTGCCTATGTCAGCAAAACAAATGCAAAAAGAGCAGCAGCTTCACCCTTCCGGCTACCTGTTTATCAGCGCATCAGACAGACGGGCACTCCCAACGCCCCGCCCCCCACCCCTTTCAAGCCCGTGAATGCAAGACTAGGTCCCGTTTCAAACCCTACAGACAATAAAAAACCCGCCGAGCGATGCGCTGGGCGGGTTTTCAGATCTAATTCTTGGCGGACAGAGGGGGATTCGAACCCCCGATACGCTATAAACGTATACACGCTTTCCAGGCGTGCGCCTTCAACCACTCGGCCACCTGTCCTAATTATTCTTTGGCCAAGCAATGTGAAGCTGCTAATGCCAAGTCCATAATAATAGCAGCACTTGTCCTTGTAACGCAAGCATTCAATTTTTTCTTGGACGAATTGTTGGCAAGGCCGTACTGGAGAGGTGGCTCACGCTCAAGGCCCAGGCAAAGTGACGCTATTGAGCGAGCGATACAGGCACTTGAGTCTGTCGCCCCGCTTTCATCGGCTTCTTGCTCATACGCCTGAGCACACCGACTTAGGGGGGAAACGGCTTATTCCGAATCGGGAGGATAAGCCCCGCCCACCGCACGCAACAAAGCATCCCAGTGATCACGCTGACGAGCAAGAATACGCAGGTCAGCCCCCAGCAGACGCACGTCGGTGAACTCGAAAGGTTCGACATCCTCCAGGCCCGACAAAGCCGTAATGTCCGCCACACCGCGGCCCTGCCCCAAAATTTTAGGGGCCAGATACATCAGCAGTTGGTCTACCACGCCAGCATCAATCAATGCCCCCGAAAGTCGTGCTCCCGCCTCTGCATGAACTTCATTAATCTGTTGTTCGGCCATCCAATCCAGAATGGCACACACATCCACCTGGCCCTCGTGCAAAGGCATGGGAATAACCTGAGCATTGCGGTCTGCCAACTCAGCCTCACGCTCGGGATCGCGACGATGGCTGAATACCCAACACAAGGTGCCATCCAGCAAGGCAGCCTTGGGGTCAAGGCGCAAATGGGTGTCGAGCACGGCTTTGATAGGCGGCCGGGGAGTGGAAACCGCCCGCACATTCATCAAGGGATTATCCGCGTTCACCGTACCGATGCCGGTCAAGACAACGCAACTGCGAGCGCGCCAGTGGTGACCATCATCACGGGCCTGCGGTCCGGTAATCCATTGAGATCGCCCATCCGGCAAGGCACTGCGACCATCCAGTGAGGCGGCCATCTTCATCCATAACCAGGGGCGTGCGCGTGTCATACGAGCAAAAAATCCGGCGTTGATCGCCAGCGCCTGCTCGACGCACACAGGGCCATCCACAGAGATGCCCGCCTGACGCAAGCGTGAGACGCCGTTGCCTGCCACCAAAGGGTTAGGGTCGTACATGGAAAAGACCACGCGCCCAGCTCCCGCCTTGACCAGCGCATCCGCACAAGGAGGCGTACGCCCATGATGGCTGCAAGGCTCCAGGGTGACATAAAACGTCGCGCCGGCCACGTTCACGCCTCGCTCTGCCGCCTGTCGCAACGCCATCACTTCTGCATGAGGTCCACCAGCCTGCTGTGTGGAGCCTGAAGCCAACAACTGGCCGTCGCGCACAATCAGACAGGCGACTCGGGGATTGGGGGCACTGATATAAAGGGATTGCTCGGCCAGCTTCAGAGCCTGCCGCATCCAGACGACGTCTTCTTGTTCGACCATAAGCCTTAGCCGCGGTCGGGATCGTTCATTTCGTCGATCGCCTCTACAAACTCGCGGATGTCCTTAAAACTCTTGTAGACCGAGGCAAAACGCACATACGCCACCTGATCCAACTGCTTGAGTTCGGCCATGACCAGTTCACCGATAGTCTCCGAGGAGACTTCACGCTCGCCAGTCAGTTGAAGTTTTTCTTCGATGCGCTGCACGGCAGCATCGACTTGCGCCATGGGGATGGAGCGTTTGCGCAACGCAACGCCCATGCTCGCCCGCAAGCGGGCGGGGTCAAAATCCATACGGGTGCCATTGCGCTTGGCCACAACGGGCAAGCTCAGTTCAGCACGCTCGTAAGTTGTGAAGCGCCGTTCACAGGCCGAGCATTTACGACGTCGCCGTATGGCGTCGCCTTCTTCGGTGATTCGGGAATCGATCACCTGGGTATCGGCATGGTGGCAGAACGGACACTTCATTCAGAATCGCGGGCCTTGCGGCCCGCTCCGGCTGGATTACTTGGAGGAGTAGACGGGCAACTTGGCAGTCAGCTCGTGTACACGGCGACGAACATCTGCCAAAACGGCTTCGTCGTGAGGGTTGTCAAGTACATCAGCAATCAGATGTGCCGTCAATTCCGCCTCGGCTTCTTTAAAGCCGCGCGTAGTCATGGCAGGCGTACCCAGACGCACACCGCTGGTGACAAAGGGCTTCTCAGGGTCGTTCGGAATGGCGTTCTTGTTGACGGTGATGTGCGCCTTGCCCAGGGCCTCCTCAGCCACTTTACCGGTAATACCTTTGGGACGCAGGTCCACCAGCATGACGTGGCTTTCGGTACGGCCAGAGACGATGCGCAGACCGCGCTCGACCAGGGTGCGAGCCAGTACGTCGGCGTTTTTCACGACTTGAGCAGCGTAAGTCTTGAACTCGGGGGCCAGCGCTTCCTTGAACGCCACGGCTTTACCCGCAATGACGTGGATCAGGGGGCCGCCTTGAATGCCGGGGAAGATCGCCGAGTTGATGGCTTTCTCGTGCTCAGCCTTCATCATGATCACGCCGCCACGAGGGCCACGC
The DNA here is from genome assembly GCF_019343455.1 of Alcaligenes ammonioxydans. NCBI lineage: Bacteria > Pseudomonadati > Pseudomonadota > Betaproteobacteria > Burkholderiales > Alcaligenaceae > Alcaligenes > Alcaligenes ammonioxydans. The sequence continues at coordinate 3,112,711 of NZ_CP049362.1, forward strand.
AGCGACTTGTGCGTCGTCGAAGTCACGAAGTCAGCGTGAGGCACGGGGTTGGGGTACACCCCGCCTGCAACCAGACCGGCATAGTGAGCGATGTCCACCATGAGCAGGGCACCGTTCTCATGCGCAATGCGCGCCATGCGTTCAAAATCAATGCGCAGGGAATAAGCCGAAGCACCACCCACGATCAGTTTGGGCTTGTGCTCTTTGGCCAAGCGCTCCAGTTCCTCGTAGTCCAGCTCTTCGTTGGCGTCCAGACCGTAGGACACAAAGTTGTACAGCTTGCCCGAGGCATTCACCGGGGAACCGTGGGTCAGGTGACCGCCTTCGGCCAGGCTCATACCCAGCACAGTGTCACCGGGCTTGAGCACAGCCATGTACACGCCCTGGTTGGCTTGCGAGCCGGAGTTGGGCTGGACGTTGGCGGCCTCGGCGCCAAACAGTTCTTTCAAACGATCAATAGCCAATTGCTCGACCACGTCCACGAACTCACAACCGCCGTAGTAGCGTTTGCCAGGGTAACCTTCCGCGTATTTATTGGTCAGTTGTGTGCCCTGGGCTTGCATCACGGCAGGGCTGGTGTAGTTTTCCGAGGCAATCAGCTCGATGTGCTGCTCCTGGCGCACATCTTCGCTTTGAATCGCAGCCCAAAGATCGGGATCAACTTTGTCAAGAGTCGCAGAACGGTCAAACATGAGGGTTCCTAAGGATAAAGTAGGTAGCAAACTAAGAAAGCAACATTTTAGCGCGGAAGCGCATCAAACCACCGAGACAAACATCTCCGGTGGCAGAAACCCCATAAAATGCGGAAATAACGTTAGGCGGCAACGGGCGGACTCAAGAGAATATGAATAAAACTCAAATAGTCCGCCCCGGGGAATCAGGATTGCTGAATCAAACGGGGATTCAGGGTGTACAGACCTGTCAAGGTCGCACGAGCCAGAATGTGTCCTTCCATGGCACGCAGTACATCCTGGCCGTTAAAGCGCCCCTCCAGAGGCAGCTCGGCAATGTCCAGCGCGTAGACCGTAAAGACATAACGGTGTGGCAAGGCGTCGTTCCACGGCGGACACGGGCCATCGTAGCCAAAGTAATCACCGTTCATGTCGCGATCGCTGGCAAACCAGTTGGTAAAGTCATTCACACCCTGGCGCGTATCATCCAGCGCCAAAGGGCCGGCTTTACCGCGTGGCGTAATACCCTTGGAGTACGAACCTTCGGCCAGACTTCGCAATTGGGGGGAGATGTTGATCAACACCCAATGAAAGAAATCCACCCGTGGCAGATCCGCCGGCACCTCGCGCCCATCCTGGTTCACATCGTCCGGTTTACTGGGGACATCGGGGTCGTGGCAAATAACCACAAAGGATTGGGTCTGCTCGGGAACATCGGACCATTCCAGATGCGGATTGGCATTACCAGCCAATGCAACTCTCGACTGTGCGTCGTATCGGCAAAAAGCCAGACGCTCGGGAATGATGCCCTGATCTTGAAAAGAATCACTACGCAGTTTCATTGCAGACCTCCACAATCAATCAGCCGGTCAAGGTGACCCGCGCAAACTTGCGCTTGCCTACTTGCAGCACATAGCTGCCCGGCTCCAGTTGCAAACCCTTATCGTCCACACGCTCACCATTGATGCGTACGCCGCCCTGCTCCACATTGCGCTGGGCCTCGCTGCTGGAGGCGACCAGACCTGCTTCACGCAACACGCGCAACAAGGCCAGCTCACCGGCCACCGTAACCTCGGGCATGTCCTCGGGCATTTCGCCCCGACGGAAACGGGCATCAAATGTTTCCAGTGCCTGGGCCGCAGCCTGGGCGCTGTGGAAACGCGTGACGATCTCCTGTGCCAGCTCCACTTTGACCTCGCGCGGGTTCCGGCCCTGGTCGATCTGCTTTTGCAGGCCGGCAATGTCTTCCAGACTACGGAACGACAAGAGCTCGAAATAACGCCACATCAAGGTATCGGAGATGGACATCAATTTGCCGAACATCGAGTCCGGCGTTTCACTAATACCAATGTAATTGCCTTTGGATTTGGACATTTTTTCCACGCCGTCCAAACCCACCAGCAAAGGCATGGTCAGAATGCATTGCTGCTCCTGCCCATATTCTTTTTGCAATTCACGTCCCACCAACAAATTGAATTTCTGGTCGGTACCGCCCAATTCCACATCGGCTTTCAATTGAACCGAATCGTAGCCTTGCAACAAGGGGTACAAAAACTCGTGTACCGAAATAGGCTGATTGGCCTTAAAGCGTTTGGTGAAGTCGTCCCGCTCCATCATGCGTGCCACGGTATAACGGGAAGCCAATTGAATCATGCCACGTGAGCCGAGCTTGTCGCACCATTCCGAGTTATAGCGAACTTCGGTGCGGGCAGGGTCCAGAACCAGCGCGGCCTGATCGTAATAAGTCTTGGCGTTGGCAATGACCTGCTCGGGCGTCAAAGGCGGGCGGGTGGTGTTGCGCCCACTGGGATCGCCAATGGTGGAGGTGAAATCGCCAATCAGGAAAATAACGGTATGCCCCAGATCCTGCAACTGGCGCATCTTGTTCAGCACCACGGTGTGCCCCAGGTGAATGTCAGGAGCCGTGGGGTCCAGACCCAGCTTGATCCGCAGCGGCTGTCCTGTTGCATGGCTGCGCGCCAGTTTGCGGGCAAACTCGGATTCGACGAGCAATTCGTCGCAGCCGCGTTTGACGATGGCTAAATCAGCCAGGACTTCTGGAGAAAGGGGCTCTGAGGGGGATGACATAACAAATCTGGTGACAAACTAATGAGTAAAAATGCTCGAAAAATTAAGCCTAATGCGCTAGGATAGCCTGCTATTGCGAGACGTGCTTAATTAATGAGCAAGGTTTCGTAAACCACCCTATTTTATCATTCCCGCGCAGGTCAGATCGCCAGGGCTGGAATGTTCTGTCCGCCCAGTACAACTGACCTCCGCCTGCAAACCGGGTGGACGGTAAACCGTACGTCCAACAAGGTTCTGGTTTTATGTTCAGCAAAGGGAAACGCTCCTCCTCCCACCTTAACATCCACCAGCCTCGGTTCGCCCGAGCCCTCATTATCCGCACTGGTTTGGTCACGCTGGCCCTGGGTTCCTTTGTCGCCGCCGGCGCGCTGGCCGTGGTGATGCCCAGCAGCCCCGAGCCCCAGATTTACCAAGCCCGCACTGCCTTGACCCTGCCGTCGGATCTGACGGTATTGCAAGCCCAGGATCAACAAGCCTACGTCACGGAAACCCGCATTCGCCGTGGCGATACCCTGTCCGCCCTGCTGCAGCGCATGCAGGTGAGCGAAGAGGGTTTACTGCAGTTTCTGACTCACGACAAGCAGGCGCGCTCAATCTACAAGCTCTATCCGGGTCGTACCGTGCAGGCAGCGCTGGATGCCAATGGTAATTTGCAATGGCTGCGCTACCGCCACACCCCGTATTCCGAGCAATCCGGTCAGGGCCAGGCCCGTTGGCTGGAAGTTCGGCCCGACGGGCAAGGCGGTTTTGTCGCTGAGGAGCAAAGCGACCAGACCCAGACCCGGGTACGTGTCGCCCAGGCCACCATCAACAGCTCGCTGTTTGGCGCCAGCGACCAAGCCGGCATCCCCGACAACATCACGCTGCAAATGGCCGATGTCATGGGCAGCAAGATTGACTTTCTGAAAGACCTGCGCAAAGGCGACAGCTTCCGCGTGGTCTACGAATCCTACGGCCATGAAGGGCAGGACGTAGGTTCGGGTCGCCTGCTGGCAGTGGAGTTCATCAATCAGGGCAAAGTTCATGAAGCGGCCTGGTTCCAGCCCGAAAACGGCAGCGGCGGCTACTACGATTTCAGCGGCCAAAGCCTTAAAGGCGCTTTCCTGCGCACCGCCCTGAAATTCACCCGCATCAGCTCCACATTTGGCGGTCGTCGCCATCCCGTACATGGCGGCTGGCGTGACCACAACGGTGTGGACTACGCGGCCCCATCGGGTACGCCCATTCATGCCACAGCCGATGGCACCGTTGAGTTCATTGGCCGTCAAAATGGCTATGGCAACACCATCATTCTCAAGCACCACGGCCAGTTCACCACGCTGTACGCTCATCAAAGCCGCTTTGCGGCCGGGCTGCGCAAAGGCGATCGTGTCGAACAGGGTCAACTGATCGGCTATGTGGGGTCGACGGGCTGGGCAACGGGCCCGCACCTGCACTACGAATTCCGTATTGCGCAAAAAGCCGTTGATCCTTTGTCGGTAGATCTGCCTGTCGCGCGTGTTCTGGATGCCCCCCAACGCAAGCAGTTCCAGCAAACCCTGGCCTCCTATCAGGACAGCTTCGCTTTGCTGCATACGGACGCTGAGCCCGTGCAATTGGCCAGCCGTTAAGCCCCATGTCAGCCCCCCTGTATATCGGACTCATGTCCGGGACCAGCATGGACGGTGTGGATGCCGTGCTGGCTTCCTTCGGCACACAGGGGGCACAGATACACCAAACCCGCAGCCTGCCCATGCCGGCCGCTTTGCGAGCCGAGCTGCTGGCTTTGCAACACCCGGGACACAATGAGCTAGCGCGTGCCAGCATTGCCGCTGTGCAACTGACCGAACTCTACGCCCAGGCGTGCCTGCCCTGGACCCAAGGCGCAGAAAAAGAGCTGATCCGCGCGATTGGCGTACACGGCCAAACCATCCGCCATGCACCTGACCAGGGCTACACCCTGCAACTGAACGCCCCTGCCCTGCTGGCCGAGCGCTGCGGCATAGATGTGATTGCAGACTTTCGCAGCCGGGATATTGCCGCGGGCGGCCAAGGGGCACCCTTGGTGCCTATCGTCCATGAGGCGCTTTTCCGTCACGAGCACGGCCGCGTCATTCTGAATCTGGGCGGGATTGCCAATATTTCCCTGCTACTGCCGGGGCGTGAGGTGTTTGGCTTTGATACCGGCCCGGCGAACATGCTCCTGGATGCCTGGGTGAACAAACATCAAGGCCAGCCTTATGACAAGGACGGTCAATGGGCCAATAGCGCGACGTCTGATCCTGCCCTGCTTGCCAGCCTGTTAAGCGAACCCTGGCTTGCGCTGCCCGCCCCTAAATCCACGGGCCGTGATCTGTTCAATTTGGTTTGGCTGCAAAAGCATCTGGATCTGGTTGATCCCAATAGTGGGCTTTCAGCGGCCATCGTGCAATCCACCCTGATGGATCTGACGGTGCATACCATTGCGCAAGCTATCCAGCCTTACGCCGCTCAGGTGCAGGAATTGATTGTATGTGGCGGCGGCGCGGCCAATCCGGCCTTGCTGAAACGCCTGGGCGATCAACTCATCATGCCCATCCGCTCAAGCGCCGAACTGGGCATGGACCCGCAGTCCATTGAAGCCCTGGCCTTTGCCTGGCTGGCTTATGCGCATGTTGAACGTATTCCTGCGGGGCTGCCTGCCGTAACCGGAGCACGTCACGCAACCGTACTCGGCGCTTGCTATCCGGCCTGACAAACGCTGGCACCCCGCCCCTGACACAAGAGGCAATCCGATAACGCTAGTGCCCTGAAGCATCTGATCAGGCACAGCCCCGCAAGATGGAACCCTGACAAACAAATGACAGGCACTCAGCCATCCCAACTTCAAGCATCCCAAGCCTCAAGCCCGTTCTCCCGCCCGCGCTCCCCTCATTCACGGAACTATCCACCTCGCCTGCTCCTGCTACAGAGCCCGGAAATGCGCAGATTCATCAAACACGATATGCTCACGCGCACAACTAAAACACCCCAGACCCTGCATTCAGAGTCTGGGGTGTTTGTGTATAAATCCTGCTAAAGCCGATCAGCGCTGAACGACCAGCGCTGACGCCACCTTCTTACATCGTGAAGGAAGAGCCGCAGCCGCAGGTCGTTGTCGCATTAGGATTACGGATAACGAACTGAGCACCGTCCAGATCGTCTTTGTAATCAATCTCTGCGCCCACCAGGTACTGGAAGCTCATGGCGTCAACCAGCAGTTGTACGCCGTCTTTATCAATAATGGTGTCGTCGTCGTTAACCAGTTCGTCAAAAGTGAAGCCGTACTGGAAGCCGGAACAGCCACCACCTTGCACGAAGACGCGCAGCTTCAGTTCGGGGCTGCCTTCTTCAATCAGGAGCTCACGGACCTTCTCAACCGCTGAATCGGTAAAGATCAGAGGGGAAGGAGGGGCTTGCAGATCAACGGATTCGGTAAGAGTGCTCATGTGGTTCTCCTGCCGGCCCCCGCCGGCATGAATAATTATCATGTGATCGCCTTGCACATGACCACCCGCGGGTAAGGTGATTAGTCTGGCTGGGCGATTTTTTCCTGGCGAGAAGCGCGGATAACGCTTCCTTCCAGAACATTCAGCGTCAAGGCGGTGGGCTCAAAGCCTGGCGGCAACGCCAGCCAACCCATAGCGCGCTGAAACTGGTTAAAGTTTAAGATCAAAGGATCTGTCTGTTCTACAGACGACTCTGCCAGCCCCGAATCTGGCCCGGAACTGGGTGTTAAATCGATTTTAACGTTTTTTCCGTCTTGCCGCCCGGTCAGCTGAAACTGCAGGCGACCAGAAAATGGCTTTCCTTCCGGGGCGTTACGTTGCAACAGGACTTTATACTCCAGCAGATCTCCCCTCTTACTGACCTCCAGGGCACGAACCGTAATGGAACCACTGGGGCCAGGGGGCAGCAACTGTTCGTAAAAAGCCAGCTGTTCGCGTGTTTGCGCCAGTTCGGTCTGAGTGGACAGCAAGGATTTTTCCAGCCCCTTGCGTGTGCTCTCCTCCAACACCAACTGCCCGCGCAGCACCTCAAATTCGCTTTGAATCTGCTGCAGGGATTGCTGACTACGTGCCAGATTCTGCATCGCCAACTGAATTTGTTCAGACTGGTCTGCAGGCTGGGTCAGGCTGCGGTATAGCCATAGGCCACCGCCACCCAATAACATACCCGCCAATACCGCCAGTGCAATGACAGACGCTCCACCCCGCGCACGGGAAGGAGCGGCAGTCTGAGTCGTGGTTTGTGGTGATTCAGTCATGGATATTTGACCTGCTCACCAAGACCAAGTTCCCCTTAAGGCAGAATGGCAACGTGATTCAGGCCAGTTTGTTCTGGCAGGCCGAACAGGATATTCATATTCTGCACGGCTTGACCGGAAGCACCCTTCACCAGATTATCCTGCACCACCAGAATAATCAGCTGATCGCCGTTACCGGGCCGCTGCACGGAAATACGCAGCTGGTTGGAAGCGCGCACCGAACGGGTTTCAGGCAGGGTACCAGCCGGCAACACATCCACAAACGCTTCCTGCGCGTAGCGCTGCTCATACAGGGCCTGGAAGTCAGTGTCCATCGCCTCAGGCTTGATGCGGGCATAGATCGTGGAAAACATGCCGCGAATCATGGGCACCAGGTGGGGCACGAAGGTCAGACCAACCGGGCCGCCGGCCAAACGCTGCAACTGCTCCACAATCTCCGGATGGTGACGGTGACCCGACACGCCATAGGCCTTGAAGTTGTCGCTGGCTTCCGCAAACAGATTGGGAACCGAAGCCCCTTTGCCAGCACCGGACACACCGGATTTGCAATCGGCAATCAGGTGCTGAGTATCAACCAGCGCCTTGCCACCTCCCAGCAAGGGAGCCAAGCCCAGCAGAACCGTAGTGGGATAGCAGCCGGGGTTACCGATCACCTTGGCGTGAGAGATCTTGTCGCGCAGCAGCTCGGGCAAACCATACACCGATTGGCTCAAAATATCGGGGCAGCTGTGTTCCATCTTGTACCACTTCTGGAACACGTCCGTATCTTGCAGACGAAAGTCCGCTGCTAGGTCGATCACACGCACGCCTGCAGCCAGCAAACGCTCGACCTGGCTCATGGCAACACCGTGGGGAGTGGCAAAGAACACCACGTCGCACTGTTCCAGATTGGCATTTTCAGGAGTAGAGAATTTCAGATCCACATGGCCACGCAAGTTCGGATACATATCCGAAACCGGCACGCCATCCTCTTTGCGCGAGGTGATGGCGACCAGTTCCACCTGAGGGTGCTGACTTAACAGACGCAGCAACTCGACCCCGGTGTAACCTGTACCGCCGACAATCCCTACCTTGATCCGGGTATCGCTATGTGTAGCCATGAACTTTCCTGAAAGAGAGACAAGCAAAAATTCTATCTTAACGTAGTCCTGCCTGTTCTCAAGCAGCAGACCCGGTAAAGCAGGACAAATGTAGCCAGCAAACAAAAACCCCGGACAGGTCCGGGGTTTTTGAGCACCATAAACAGGTCGCGAGGCGAATTAACGCTTGCTGAACTGTTTGCGGCGACGTGCTTTGTGCAGACCGACTTTCTTACGCTCAACTTCACGAGCATCACGAGTCACCAGGCCAGCTTGTTTCAGAGCCGTCTTCAGTGTTTCGTCGTAGTCGATCAGAGCGCGGGTGATGCCGTGACGGGCAGCACCGGCCTGGCCGCTTTCGCCACCGCCATGCACGTTGATCTTGATGTCGAAGGATTCAACATGGTTGGTCAGCACCAGAGGCTGACGCACAATCATGCGACCCGTTTCGCGAGCAAAGTATTCGTCAACAGGCTTGCCGTTGACCACGATTTGGCCCGAACCTTTCTTGATGAAGACACGAGCGACGGAGGTCTTGCGACGGCCCGTACCGTAATTCCAGTTACCGATCATGACCTATCCTTAGATGTCCAGAGTTTTAGGCTGTTGAGCACTATGAGGATGCTCGGCACCAGCGTAAACCTTCAGTTTCTTGGCCATGGCGTAGCCCAGAGGGCCCTTTGGCAACATACCCTTGACGGCCTTTTCGATGGCACGGCCTGGGAAGCGCTCTTGCATGGTTTGGAAGTTGGTTTCGTAAATACCGCCTGGGTAGTTCGAGTGACGATAGTACTTCTTATCCTGTGCCTTGTTACCGGTTACGGCAATGTCAGCAGCGTTGATGATAATGATGTAATCGCCGGTATCAACGTGAGGGGTATATTCGGGTTTGTGCTTACCACGCAAGCGGCGTGCGACTTCGCTGGCCACACGACCAAGGACTTTGCCTTTAGCGTCAATCACAAACCAGTCACGTTTGACTTCAAGCGGCTTGGCCACGAAGGTCTTCATGATGGTTCCTAAATATTAAAATTTCGGGTCAAGGCAACATGCCTAACCCCTACAGTCCACCCGCTTTTTCAAGCAAGGCAGCTCTATTTGACCCTGCCAAGACGTTATATTCCGCCCGTGCATTTCTGCCAAATAGCTCGCCATAATAACATAAATAGTGGAAAACACGAGGTTTTTGTACGAAAGCACCGATTTTTTGCCACACCCAGGCCGCGCTTCATAAAAAGAAAGCACGGGTTTCATCTCTGCGCACGCTCCAGCAAGGCTGCGAGTATTTTTCCACCTCAACGCAACACTCTCTTGCGGCGCCTTCCAAAAAGCCTCCCTACCTTTAGGTCCACTGATCAGACCCACCCCCTGCCCCAGAGCACCAGCCAATAAAAAAACCCCTGCTTCCAACCGGGAAACAGGGGTGAACAAGCTGGACCTGCCAAGCCCGAACAGAGTGCTCTGCCCGGACTCAGATACTGGGATCAGCCTTTTTTCTGGTTTGCCAAAGCAATGCCCAGGTAGTTGTCGTAGGAGCCTTCGGCCACGCGGAACCAAGGCACAAGCGCATCGCGGAAACCCATGTAATCGTCGTGAATCTTCTTGAACATGGGGTCCTTGTCGCAGAATTCCTTGTACACGATATTGGCTGTTTTGAAGGACTCATCCATCACATCACGCGGGAAGGCTTTCAAAATGGCGCCGCTGGCGATCAGACGACGCAAGGCGCCTGGGCTTTGCGCGTCGTACTGGCACAGCATGCGCTCGCCGGCAGCACGCGACGCAATTTCAATCAGCGACTGGTATTGCTTTGGCAGTGCCTGGAAAGCGGCGTCGTTAACGTACAGCGACACTTGCGCCGAACCTTCCCACCAACCGGGGTAGTAGTAGTATTTGGCCACTTTCTGAAAGCCCAGCTTTTCGTCATCCACGGGACCGACGAATTCCACGGCATCCAGCGTGCCTTTTTCCAGCGATGGGTAGATATCGCCCGGCGGCACTTGCTGAGGCACCACACCCATACGGGCCAGCACTTCACCGGCAAAACCGGCCGTACGCATCTTCAGACCTTTCAGGTCTTCCAGAGAATTGATTTCCTTACGGTACCAGCCGCCCATCTGGGTGCCGGTATTCCCGAAGGAAAAGTTGATGATGTTACGGGTCGCGAATAACTCTCGCAGCAGTTTCGTCCCGTTGCCTTCCTGCATCCAGGCATTCATCTGACGCGCGTTCAGCCCAAATGGCACTGCCGTATCAAAGCTGAACGATGGATCTTTGCCGTAGTAGTAATACGAAGCTGTCTGACCACACTCAACGGTGCCGTTGCTGACCGCATCCATCACACCAAAACCGGGAACGATTTCACCGGCCGGGTACAAACGGATATTGAAGTTGCCATCCGAGGCCTCTTCCACCATCTTGCAAAACGCCTGAGCGGTCGAAAACAGCGCCGGGGTGGCGGGGCCGTATGTCGATGTCAGCTTCCAATTAACCTTGGGATTGCTCTGGGCAATAGCAGGGGCAGCAATAGCGGCAGTACTGGCGACCGCACCAAGACCTGCCTTTTTCAGAAACGAGCGACGCTGCATGAATAAGCTCCTTGTGGGGATTCAATAACCGGGAAATATTTTTATGCTAGGGATAGTACACTGGCGCGACCCGAATGGGGGGCTGCGAAAGCCCGGATTATCCCGCAAATCGGGGCTTTGATCGTCGGCTCCTTGATCTGGCACATTGGGCAGGCACTTTCATCAAAAACGCCCCCCAACCCTCATAGGGAAACCGCGTCCTCGCCGGTCTGGCGGCTTGCGGCACCGTTAAGGACAGACCAGGCACTGGCACGGCAAACAGATCAGGCGCCGGCTACCGACATCTGTTCGATCAAAATCGAGCCCGTGCGCTTGGAGCCGGCGGCAAAGGTGTCCGCCCCCACAGCCACGATCTGGGCAAACATCTCAGCCAGATTACCGGCAATGGTCACTTCCTCCACCGCATGCTGAATACGGCCATTTTCCACCCAGTAACCAAACGCGCCCCGCGAATAATCACCTGTCAGGTAATTGACTCCCTGACCGATCAGCTCGGTCACCAGCAGGCCGCGGTCCATCTTCTTGAGCATGGCATCCAGATCATCCTCAGGGCGGGTGAGCCGCGAGCTAAGCAGCAGGTTGTGTGAACCACCGGCATTACCCGTGGACGGCATACCCAGCTTGCGACCCGCGTACGACGACAAAAAGTAGCCTTTCAGCTCGCCAGCACGCACCACGTCGCGGTCCGCCGTGAGCACGCCTTCCGAATCAAACGGCGCACTACCCATGGCAGCTGCCAGATGCGGGCGCTCCAGCACATCAATGTGCTTGGCCATGACGGTCTTGCCCAGCGAATCGAGCAGAAAACTGGTTTTGCGATACAGGGCCGACCCGCTGGTGGCCTGCACCAGAGAGCCGATCAGGCCCACAGCCAGCGGAGCCTCGAACAGGACTGGGTAGCGACCCGTAGGAATACGGCGCGCCGACAGGCGCGACAAGGTACGCTCGGCCGCGTAACGCCCGACCGATTCGGGACTGGCCAGACGGGATGGATCGCGCGAGCTGCTGTACCAGTAATCGCGGTGCATATTGTCACCCTTGCCAGCAATAGGGCTGACACTGAGCGAATGACGGCTGTAGGGGTAGCCGCCCAGAAAGCCGCGGCTGTTGCCCATCACAAAATGTCCTTCCAGCGTATCGACCGAGGCGCCTTCCGAATTGCTGATCAGAGGGCTCAGTTCCAGCGCGGCCTGCTCGGCGCGGATAGCCAGTCGGGCAGCCTGATCAGCATCCAGCAGCCAGGGATGGTGCAAATGCAGGTCGGGATACTGCTGCGCCAGCATGTCTGCTTCAGGTAAACCGGCAAAGGGATCTTCAGCGGTATAGCGGGCAATATGCCAGGCCGCCTCCACCGTCTCACGCAGCGCCTTGACGGAAAAATCGGAGGTGGAGGCCGAGCCGCTGCGCTGGCCCGCAAACACGGTCACACCCAAGGAGCGGTCTTGCGTCTGCTCTACCGTCTCCAGTTCCAGCTGACGCACGGAGACCGCCAGGCCCTTGTTTTCGGAGATATCGACGGCAGCATCACTGGCGCCCAGTTTTTTGGCATGCCGCAGCGCCTCGTCCACCAATTCACAAAACTGGAACTGATTGGCACTGATCGACAATTGAGAAATAGTTGGATGACTCATTGCTACTCTTTGAGGGTTAGGCGGTTATCATAGCCAATTGGCGACAATCTTTGCTATTTCACTTCTTATGGCCCGTCCACGCACTGAAATCGATGAAAACGGTTACGACCGTCCCAGCAAATCGCAGGTAAAACGCGAGATGCACGCTCTGCTCGATCTGGGCAAACGCCTGATTGAGCTCTCGGACGACAGACTCAAACAGTTAGATCTGGGCGAGCCCTTACTGGCCGCCATCAAGGATGCCAAACGCATCAGCCCAACGGCGCGGGAAGGACGGCGCCGCCAGATCCACTATGTGGGCAAGCTCATGCGCAATGTGGACCCTGAGCCGATCCTGAAACAACTGGATGTCTGGGAAAATGGCTCCAAAGAAGAAACCCGTGCCATGCACAGGCTGGAGGCTTTGCGCGACCTGTTGTTGCGTGATGACGACGCTTTGACCGAATTCATGAATGAGTTTTCCGGGGCCGACATCCAGCAATTGCGCACCCTGATTCGTGCCGCACGCAAAGAAGCGGAGAAAAATTCCACACTGGCACAAGGCCAGGACCCGCAGCGCAAACACTACCGTGCCCTGTACCAGTACATCAAGACCTTGGTAGATCTTTCGGAGTCCGCATGAACCCTCTGCTTGAGTCGATTGAGATTGAAACCGGTGCCAACCCCCAGCATGCCATTATCTGGCTGCACGGTTTAGGCGCCGACGGCCATGATTTTGCCCCTATCGTGCCCGAGCTGGGCCTGCAAGACGCTCCGGCCATTCGTTTCATTTTCCCGCATGCCCCCATCCAGCCTGTCACCATCAACGGTGGCATGGCCATGCGTTCCTGGTACGACATTTATGTGGCGGATCTGGTGCGCCGCGAGGACGAAAGTGGTCTGCGTCAGTCACAGATCGAAGTGCAGAACCTGATCGCCCGTGAAAACGCCCGTGGTATCCCCACCGAAAATATTGTGCTGGCCGGCTTTTCCCAAGGCTGCGCCATGACCTTGCAAACAGGCCTGCGCTTGCCCGAGCGTCTGGCGGGCATGCTCTGTCTGTCGGGCTACCTGCCTTTGGCCCATGCCGTCGAAGCCGAGCGTCATCCCGCCAACCAGAATACCCCCATTTTCATGGCGCACGGCAGCATGGACCCGGTCGTCCCCCTCAGCCGTGCTGAAGCCAGCCGCCAGCAGCTCGAGGCAATGGGCTATCAGGTGCAATGGAATGTCTACCCCATGCCCCACGCAGTCTGTCCGGAAGAAATCAGCGCCATCGGCGGATTCCTCAGACAAGTCCTGCGCTAACAGGACCATGGAACAAAAACACCGCTGCAATTGCAGCGGTGTTTTTTTCAGCCTTTGCTGATTACTGATACATCCGGGCAATTCGCTCCTGCCAGGTTTTCTCACGAACCAACATGCCGTCCTCTTTCAGTTCCCGCGTGAAAGTGAGATAAAAATAAGACTCATCGGACTCGATCCTGGCACGCGCCAACAAATCAATCTCCCGTCCCTCGATGGTAAAGAGGTTGCGCCGCTCGCCCTGATAACGCGCCTGGGCAGGGCGGGCGTCATTGACCTCCCAGCGGTAGCGCTCCTGGGAACGGTACAGATTGTCATGCAGGACCCAACTGAGTTCATTGCTGGCGGTAAAACTCGAATCCCCCGTCTCCTCATCACGGGTACTGCTAAAGACAGGGCCATCCGAATCAATCACACGTCCGAACGGAGCCGCTTCGCTGGCCTGGGGCGGTGACATCCGGCAGGCCTGGGACCCTTGGTCACGCAGGGGCACAACCGGCAAATCCACCCAGGTATCCACACCCGTAAACAGACTGGTCGCCCCCGGCGTCGGACTAGGCCAGATCATGGGGAACTGTGCATTACTCACTGCAAAGCGGATACGGTGACCAGGTTTGAAGCGCCACGTTGTAAAGTGAATGGCGGTATTCAAGATAGTGGGTTCTCCCGGCACCAGGGCTTGAGGCTCCAAGCGCGAAAACCGCTGCGAAGGATTAATGACCGCTCCGCTGACCAGTGAAACGCGCCCGTCCGGGGCCACATCCTCCAGGCGCACGCTCCATTGGTAGAAGGGTGCATCGGCTGCCACTTTCAGGCGCACCTGGGGCATGCCCATAATTTCCATAGCCTCTGTCAAAGGCGCGGAATCATAGACCAGACTGTGCATATCATCGGCCGCCATATCCCCGGTCTGCTCGCCCCACCAGCCGCCGCCAGCCAGCCCTGCCCCCGCCTTGTAACGCAAGGTCTGGGCCAGGCCGGATGCGGCGGGCGCAGGCGACAGCCCTTGCCCTGCTTGAGGATACCGACGTTCAGTAATGGCCCCTTGCACCGGCCACTGTGCATCGCAACGCCAATAACCAGGTACGGTTTTCAGATCGGTAGCGGGCGCATGACCGGTACGCATGAAAGCCATGCGAGCGGGTTCCTGCAAGATCCCGGTGTCAATGCCCTTGAGCCAGTAATCCCACCAGCGCAATGCCTTCTGGCGCCATTCATAGTTGGGGCCCGGTACGCCGTATTCCGGCCAGGCATGGTTCCAGGGCCCCATTTCCACAATGACGGGCGCCGTGGAGGTACGGCTGACATCCAGTGCAAAATCGCGATAGCCATCGAGCAGCCCCCCAATCAAATAGGCCGGGACCTCCAAAGGTTGTTGCTTGAAGGCCAGAGACTGCGCGCGCCAGAACTCGCCATCCTGTTGTTGACGTAACCAGGTAAAAATCCAGGGTTCACGATCAAAGCGGTTCTTGAAGTAGGCCTCGTCAATCCGGTAATCCGGACTTTGCGGCATGGCATTATCGGTATCGATCTGGTGCGCATACGAGTCGATATGCAAGGCGCCGTCAATATAGTGGACATCGTTGTAGAACAGATCGGTCGAACCATGGGCCGCAATAATCGCCTTGAGCGCCGGCGGTTTTCTGTGGGCCGTCATTAAAGAGTTGAATGCGCTCCAGGACAGGCCGTACATGCCCACCTTGCCGTTGGACCAGGGCTTGCGGGAGAGCTGATCAATCAGCTCCTGGGCATCGGCAATCTCGGCGGCGGAATATTCGCTGACAGGAACCGGCCCGGTGCTGCCTCCCGTGCCACGCACATCGACCCGGGCCAGCACATAACCGCGTTTCGCAAAGTAGGAGCCGTAATCGTAGTCGCCCAAGGCGAAGAAATCGTCCTTGCGATACGGCAGCATCTCCAGGATGACCGGAAAGCTCTCATCCGGAGAGCGGGCCAGTGGCCGGTAATAAGTCACTGCCAAACGTACGCCATCTCGCATTTCCAGGAAGTCGTTCTCCATGGAAAACTCGTAATGGTTGTTCTCTGGTGTCATCCCTGTTTGCCCCGAGCAGCCCAGCAGGCCAAGCACCAAGAGCAAACCAAGCATCCATCGCTGCCAGGCAGCCAGCATCAATCGCATCATTATGTCCCCGGTATGGGATGCCATCGTTGGCGGGCATCCTCCATGCAGATGACAGCAGCCCGCACCATGCGTACTGGCTGCCAGCACCAGCGCATCATAGACCCGTCACCGTTGAGTGAATCGGGACATCAAGGGGACAATTAAACGGGTATTTCCCGTTAAACGAGGAGCGGCATGCCTGTGCCTAGTCCGAACGACGCGTCTCACCCAGATCCAGCCAGACCCGACGCATGCTGGGATCTTCCGGGTCTGCGTCGTTCTGGAAGCCCAACCGCTTCATCAGGGCCTGCATGGGCGTATTGGAGGCCAGCACATAACCATCAATGTACGTCAGGCCCTGTTCGGCGGCGGCCTGAATCAACGCCTCCATCAGGGTCACACCCAGGCCGCGACGCTGCCAGGCGTCCCCAATGACCAGCGCATACTCCGCCCCCCGTCCATCACCGTTACGCAAATAGTGGGCAAAGCCAATGATTTCGTCACGGGGATGGTTACGATTGTCCGGATTGGGGGAACGCACGGTTGCAATCAGCGCCAGCTCCCGGTCGTAGTCGATACGGGTGTAGCGCGACAGCATCCGTGGGGTCAGCTCACGCAGCATGGACACGAAACGCATGTAGCGGCTTTCATCCGACAAGCCCCGCATGAACGTCTGCAGGGCCTCGGCATCTTCCGGACGGATAGGCCGCAAGGTCCAGCGCTGTCCATCCTTGAACTGGCGCCGCTCGATCATGTGACGCGGATAAGGATGAATCGCCATGTGGCGGTAGCCCGCCGTCTCGGGCAGCACCAGCATGGACTGCCTGCTCAGCGAGATTGAGATGCTCTTGATATACAGGCTGTTCTCGCCCGCCATGATGGGATCGAGCACAACCCGGCGCACGCCGGGCAGCTCGCTCATCAAGTCCGACAAGCGTTCCAGGACCTGCAAAAGCTGCGTCAGGACCAAAGGCGTCAGTTGCGAGGACAGGCTCTTGCGCCAAAGGGGGCTACGTTCGACCAGCTGGCGCGCCAGATACCGGTTCAGCGGAGGCAATTCGACCGCGGGATAAGACGATGAAAGCCAATCGGCATGATCGGCTGCGCCAAAAACGGCATAAGGGCCGAGCTTGTCATCGGTCTCAAAGCGAATCCCCATCAACGGCACATCCGGGTCGGGCTCGCCTTGATCGTGGGTCACCCGCAGATCAATCACGGGAACATGGAAATAACGCAGCAGATCACGGCACTCCTGCTCGCTGGCTTCACGGCGCTCACTTTGAATCTGCCGTACCAGCTCACGGGCAGGCTCCACCTCTGGCAAAGTGCCCAGCGGCAAAGGCGGCAGGGTTTGCTGTGACAAATGCTGGTTGTAGTGATAACGAGCCAGCAGGTCAAAGGCGTTGGCAGCCGTATCCGGGGTACGGAAAGCAGGCGTGCCCACGCCATCGAGCAAATGACGCAAGGGGCGCATATCCGCGTCCCCAATCAGGCAAGTGATGATGGGTTTGCGCGCACTGGCCGACAACATGGCCAGCTCGCGGGATACGGCCGGCATGTCGGCCAGCGGATCGGGCGTGAGCAAGACCAGGACGCCGTCGATATCCTTGTCATCGAGCAAGGTGGAAATAACCGAATCGATGCGCATGGGCGTCAATGGCACATAGGTCACCACCGGGTTCTGAACCTGATCACCAGGAGCCAGGAGGTTATCCAGGGCTCGCTGGGTCGAGGGTGCCAGTTCCGGGCACGTCACTGCAGCATCCGCCCCTAACACATCCAGGGCCATCTGCGCAGCCCCATTGCCGTTAGAGAACAGGGCAATGCGCCGCCCTTTGGGGCGACGGGTGTAAACCAGCACTTTCAGGGCCGAGAACAGCTGCACAAAATAACGTATGCGTACCGCCCCCACACGCCGCATCAAGGCATTGAACACGGCCTCGTGCGCCTCACCCTGCTGACGCTGGGCGCCAACTTTCAAGACCACCACTGGCTTGACCGCCGCCACCGCATGTAAAGCGCTGGTAAAACGACGCGAGGCCGGTGTGTGCTCCAGATACAAGGCGATGCTGTCCGTGCGTGGGTCCATGGCCAGATACTCCAGCACTTCAGGCACGTCGATCACGGCCTCGTCCCCGACGGACACAATGGCAGAAAAGCCCAGGCTGACATCTTCAGCCCAGTCCATCAAGGCCGAGGTAATCGAGCGTGACTGGGACACCAGAGCCACCCGGCCCGCCAGCGCCATTTGTGGCTCATGACTCAAATTGATGCCCAGATGCGGCCGCTGTATTCCAAACGCGCGCGGCCCCAGCACCAGGCAATTATTGATGCGCGCCCAGGATCGGGCATACACCATGTCTTCCATGGGATCGCGGGAGGCCAGATTCGAGGGCAAGAGCAGCACCACTCGGGGCTTGTGGACGCGAATCGCATCCAGCGCCTGCGGCAAGCGCACCGGCTCGATACAGACCAGCGCCAGATCCAGGCGCTGTGTACCTGTCAGCCCTTCAAGCCGGTCGGGCACGATAACCTGGGTCGCCGTAATACGGGCCTGGGTAATGCGGCCCACCAGCCGCCCCGGCACATCCTTGATAAGCGGCAAGGGTAATGTGGATACGACCAATACCGAACGGGGCTCAAACAATGCTGTCAGACGATGCCTTAAGGCTGCCATGATTGTTCCGCCATAAGAAGACCACACACCAAAATAAACAATTCCCTCATCTTAAGCACAGCTGTCTACAAATAAAAGAGACCGGACTGGCGATATCTGTTTTGTGTCATACATCCGTTTTTTTTCCTCTACGAGCTATTTATATACTTTCGTATAGGATTCATACGCCAATGCCTGGGCAAAAACCTCGCAAAGCCAGTCGCAAAGCGGCTTGCAGCACGTAAAATAACAGTCGTTCGGAAAGCGGGACCTTTCGTTCTCTCTGACAGGAAAAAACACATTATGTCCAACGACGGCAGTCGAAGAACGATGCTGCCCAAGCCCACCAGACAGACATAACCCGCGGGTTTGACTGCTGAAGCGGCTTGCGCAGCACGATCAGGAGTCAACCATGCATCGCCTTACTCATACTGGACCGATCCGGGCCCTAACCCCGTCGGGCTCGCATCTTGCCACACCTTGCCCTCGCGAGCGCGCGGTTCCCAACCGCCGCCCCGCCCTTGCCTGGCGCATCAACACGGCTAGCCGCAAACCAGAAATCCACTGGCTTGCAAACAGTGACAAACCCCCATCAGCGCAAATAAGGCGCTGCATCTTGCGCCGCCACTAAACGTTGGCCTGACGCCGACTTAATTCGCCAGTTCTTACCTGTAGTCTGCTGACCCTCAAACCGGTCGGCAGGATCTGCTGCGTCCATCCCCCGGAATGGACGGCACAGTCACGCCTGTACCCCAGGAGCATTACCATGAGCATTCAACAACACCGTTCGCCACTGCGCTCAGTGGACCACGACGCCAAACTGCGCACGGCTACCGAAACCGGGCTGAGCCTGGAGACGACTCTGGCCGCTGTACAGGCCAACCTGAACGGCCTGACCGATGCCGAGGCCTTGAGCCGCCTGACCGAATATGGCCCTAACGAGGTCGCACGGGACAAACCCGCCCACGCCCTGATTCAGCTGGCCCTGGCCTTCAAGAACCCCTTTATCGCGGTGCTGATGGTGCTGGCTGCGGTCAGCGCCGTCACTGACATCATCCTGCCCATGCGTTCGGGCGAAGCAGCGGACTACACCGGCGTGCTGATTATTGTGGTCATGGTCACCTTGAGCGGCCTGCTGCGTTTCTGGCAGGAATATCGTTCCGGCAAAGCCGCCCAGGCCCTGAAAGCCATGGTGCGTACCACCGCCAGCGTGCAGCGACGCTCCACCGTCTCCAGCGCGACCGTATTGCGCGAAATCCCCATGAGCCAGATCGTGCCCGGCGATATCGTCCGCCTGTCGGCGGGCGACATGGTCCCGGCCGATCTTCGACTGATCGAGTCTCGCGATCTGTTCGTCAGTCAGGCCGCGCTGACCGGTGAAGCACTGCCGGTCGAAAAGTACGATGTCTTTAGCGCCGTCAGCAGCAAAAGCGCCACGGCACCCCGTGCCCAGACCGGCGTGCTGGAACAGAACAACCTGTGCTTTATGGGCACCAACGTGGTCAGCGGTACGGCCACGGCAGTCGTGGTGGCCACCGGCGCGAAAACCTACTTTGGCTCGCTGGCCAAAGCTATTGTCGGTTCGCGCGCCGAGACTGCTTTTGACCGGGGCGTGAACAGCGTTAGCTGGCTGCTGATTCGCTTCATGCTGGTCATGGTGCCTGTTGTGCTGCTGATCAACGGTTTTTCCAAAGGCGACTGGACTGAAGCCTTCCTGTTCGCACTGGCCGTTGCCGTCGGCCTGACCCCTGAAATGCTGCCCATGATTGTGTCCTCCAACCTGGCTAAAGGCGCGGTTGCCATGGCCAAGAGCAAGGTGGTGGTCAAACGCCTGAACGCGATCCAGAACTTTGGCGCCATGGACATACTATGCACCGACAAGACCGGCACCCTGACGCAAGATCGGATTATTCTGGAGCACCATCTGGGTCTGGATGATCGTAACTGCCCACGCATTCTGGAATTGGCCTTGCTCAATAGCCTGCACCAAAGTGGCGTCAAGAACCTGATGGACCAGGCCGTGCTGCGTTTTGCACAAAAGACCCCATCTGCCCTGCAAGCAATCGGTTCCTATCGCAAGATCGATGAACTGCCTTTCGATTTTGTGCGACGCCGCCTGTCGGTCGTGGTGCAAAACCCGCAAGGCGAACAGCTCATGGTTTGCAAAGGCGCCGTGGAGGAAATGCTCAGCGTCGCCACCCATCTGCAAGACGGCGACCAGCGCCGCCTACTGGACACCGAGCAGCGGGCCCGTCTGCTGAAAATGGCTTACCGCTACAACTCGGACGGCTTTCGTGTCTTGCTGATTGCCACTCGCCGCATTCCTGTCGAACAGGCCAAGAGCCGTTACGAAGCCCAGGACGAGTGCCAGATGACGGTGCAAGGCTTGCTGACCTTTCTGGACCCACCAAAGGAAAGTGCTGCCCAGGCGATTGCCGCCCTGACCGAGCACGGTGTGGCCGTGAAAGTCCTGACCGGCGACAACGAAATCATTACCGCGAAAATCTGCCGTGAAGTGGGCCTGGAGCCCGGCCAGCCTTTGCTTGGACCTGATATCGAACGCATGCAAGAGCCCGATCTGCGTTGCGCTGTCGAGCGCCACTCGGTATTTGCAAAACTGACGCCGCTGCAAAAGTCGCGTGTTCTCAAAGCGCTGCAGGCCAATGGTCATACCGTCGGTTTTCTGGGCGATGGCATCAACGACGCCCCCGCCCTGCGTGATGCCGACGTGGGCATTTCGGTAGATAGCGGCACGGATATTGCCAAAGAGTCGGCGGACATCATCTTGCTGGAAAAGAGCCTGCTGGTTCTGGAAGAAGGCGTAATCAAAGGCCGCGAGACTTTTGGCAACATCATCAAGTACCTGAACATGACGGCCAGCTCCAACTTTGGCAATGTGTTCTCCGTGTTGGTGGCCAGCGCCTTCATCCCTTTCCTGCCCATGCTGGCCATCCACTTGCTGATTCAGAATCTGCTCTACGATATCTCCCAACTGGCTTTGCCCTGGGACCGCATGGACAAGGATTTTCTGCGCAAGCCCCGCAAATGGGATGCCAAAAACATTGGCCGCTTCATGATCTGGATCGGGCCGACCTCGTCCATCTTCGACATCACCACCTTTGTCTTGATGTGGTACGTATTTGGGGCAAATACGCCCGCAGTGCAATCGCTGTTTCAGTCCGGCTGGTTTATTGAAGGCTTGCTCTCGCAGACACTGGTTGTTCACATGCTACGTACGCAAAAAATCCCCTTCATCCAAAGCACAGCGGCCCTGCCTGTGATGCTGATGACCTTCCTGATCGCCGCTGTTGGCATCTACCTGCCCTTCTCCGGCGTGGGTGCCATGGTGGGCCTGCAGCCTTTGCCTTGGGAGTATTTCCCATGGCTGGTCGGCACCTTGCTGACTTACTGCCTGGTCGCACAAGGTATGAAAATGCTGTACATCCGCCGCTTTGGTCAGTGGTTCTAAGACTGACAGGCCGGGGCTCCCCGCCATCCTGGCGGGAGCCCGGGCCCTGACCTGTAATCAGACACAAGCCCAGGTATATGATGACGGCACGACGGACACGATCCTGCTGCCTGACCTGGACACGAACGATATGAAACCACCCTTTAGCGCCTTGTCGAGCAACACCTACCGCGCCTTGGCCCTGGTGGGCCTGTGTATTTTAATGGTGCTGGTCTTTATCGCCGACACCGTGACCAACTATGCAATTGCTGCCGCTGTCTTTCATACGCCGCTGCTGCTGATTGCGATTCGTTTTCTGTCTGCGCGGCTGGTCATTGCACTGACCGGCATCAGCATGGCGCTGACCGTAGTCAGTGTCCTGCTGACTCGTTCGGGCGATTACGACGTGGGCCTGATCAATACCGGAATCAGCCTTGTTGCCATTGCGGTCACTGCGTACCTGGGCCTCAAGCTCAAATCCGTGCAGGCAGCCGCCCATGAAACGCGTGAACATTTGCTGCGCCTGTCTCGCTTGACCACTCTGGGGCAACTGAGCACCTCGATTGCCCATGAAGTCAGCCAGCCCCTGGCCGCCATCAACAGCAGCGCCGGTGCCTGCCAACGCTGGCTGGAGGCTTCGCCGCCCAATATAGAGAAAGCCCAAGCTGCCGCACAGCGAATCGTCTACGACGCACAGCGCGCCAAAGATGTGCTGGATCGGGTGCGCAGCATTACCCGCAACGAGGCGCCCGCCAGCAGTGCTTTTGATTTGAACCTGGCCTTGACCGAACTGCTCAGCCTGTCGAGTGGCGAGATGCAACACCATCATATTGACCTGCGTCTGGCCTTGCAGACTGACTTGCCCCCCGTCTATGCGGATCGCGTACAGATTCAGCAAGTAATGGCCAATCTGCTGCTCAATGCCATTGAAGCGCTCAGCCCTCCTTCGAGTTCCCACGCCGCGTGCATCAGCATAGAAACCAGCTTCCTGCCCGGTGACAAACCTCAGACTGGCAAGGTGCTCTTTTCCATTAAAGACAATGGACCGGGTTTATCCGGCACCCAATTGTCTGAGCTGTTTAATACGTTCTGGACCACCAAACCCACTGGGCTGGGGCTGGGCCTGACCATCAGCCGCACGATTATCGATGCCAATAACGGCCATATCTGGGCCACCCATCAAACCGACGGCGGCGCAGCCTTTCACTTCACCTTACCTTTGGCGCCATGACAGACAACCTGGACTCTTCTTTGACCACGCCCACGGTCTATATCATTGATGATGACCCTTCAATTCGCGCCGCTCTGGACGATCTGCTGGCCAGTGTGGGAGTAAAGGCACTGAGCTTTGCCTCTACCCGCGATTTTCTGGCTCATCCGCTGTCCGATGCGCCCGCCTGTCTGGTGCTGGATGTGCGCATGCCCGAACAAAGCGGCACGGACTTTCATGCACAGATGGCATCACGCGGTTTGCATATGCCGGTCATATTCATGACCGGTCATGGTGATATTCATATGGCGGTCAAAGCGATCAAACAGGGGGCCTGGGACTTCCTGACCAAGCCTTTTATAGATCAGGCTCTGATTGATGCCGTGCAGTCCGCCCTGGCAGCCGATGCCCAGCGCAAGGAACAAGCCAGGTCCCGGCTGACCTTGCAGCAGCGCTGGGACAGCCTGAACCCCGGCGAGCGTGATGTGTTTGTGCGTGTGGTACAGGGCTTGCTGAACAAACAAATTGCCGCCGAACTGAATGTGAAGGAAGTCACGGTCAAAGTGCGACGCGCCCGTGTCATGCAGAAAATGCAGGCTGGCTCTCTGGCAGAGCTGGTGCGGCAATTCGATCAGCTCAATGCGGAGACAGGGCCGTAAGCCCGTTCTGGCCGGCAGTTCTTTTTTAGTTCACGCACTGGGTTAAAATATACAGATTCGGTCCCGCATGGGGGCTTTACAAGGTCAAGGCCACACACAAGTTATGAGCACGTCTACTTCCAACGTCATCCGCACCCGTTTCGCCCCCTCTCCCACCGGTTACCTGCATCTGGGCGGCGCGCGTACTGCCCTGTTTTCCTGGGCTTTTGCCCGCCATCATCAAGGCACCTTTGTGCTGCGCATTGAAGATACAGATCTGGAGCGTTCCACCCCCGAGGCGGTGCAAGGCATTCTGGATGGCATGCAGTGGCTGGGCCTGGATGCAGACGAAGGCCCTTTCTACCAGATGCAGCGCATGGACCGCTACCGCGAGGTCATCGCCCAGTTGCTGAAGGACGGCCATGCTTATTACTGCTACAGCAGCCCGGAGGAAGTGGAGGCCATGCGCGAAAAAGCGCGGGCCATGGGCCAAAAGCCACGCTACGATGGAACCTGGCGCCCTGAAGCCGGCAAGCAATTGCCGGCCATTCCTGCCGACCGCAAGCCTGTGGTGCGTTTCAAAAGCCCGCAGGCTGGCGCAACCAGCTGGGACGACATGGTCAAGGGCCGCATCAGTTTTGACAATAGCGAACTGGACGATCTGGTCATTGCCCGTCCTGACGGTACGCCAACCTATAACTTTTGCGTGGTGGTAGACGATTGGGACATGGCAATCACACATGTGATCCGCGGCGATGACCATGTCAACAACACCCCTCGTCAGATTGTGATCTTGCAGGCCCTGGGCGCAACCCTGCCCGAATACGGCCATGTGCCCATGATTCTGGGTCCCGATGGCGAAAAGCTCTCCAAGCGTCACGGTGCGGTCAGCATCATGGATTACGACAAGGACGGTTATCTGCCTGAAGCCATGATCAATTACCTGGCCCGTTTGGGCTGGAGCCATGGTGATGACGAGCTGTTCACTCGCGAGCAGTTGGTAGAGTGGTTTGATACGCGCAGTCTGAGCAAGTCGGCTTCGCAGTGGGACCCCAAGAAGTTGAACTGGGTCAATGCCCACTACATCAAGGCCAGTGACAATGCAGATCTGGCCGAACGTGTCGCGCCACGTATCGAGGCCCTGGGTGGCAAAACGGATGGCCAGGATCTGCCCGGCATCATGGGTTTGTTGAAAGACCGTGCCGAGACCTTGAATCAGCTGGCTGAGGGCGCCTTATTGTTCTGCCGTCCTTTCGAGCCTGCCAGCGATGAACTGATGGCGGAGGTCCTGACACCGGAGGCCCGTGTCCTGCTGCGCGATTTTGCCAATAAGGCGATCAGCTTGCCGCAATGGAATACAGAAAACCTGGCCGCCTTGATCAAGCAGGTCCTGGCCGAACACAACGTAAAAATGCCCAAATTGGCCATTCCTTTGCGGGTTGCCGTAACAGGCCAGAAGCAAACGCCTGCCGTGGATGCCGTGCTGGCATTGGTGGGACGCGATAAAGTATTGGGACGACTGGCAGGTTTGTAAAAAACCGCGGGCACCGATGAAAAAGGGCATCTCAAGCGAGATGCCCTTTTTGTTTCAACCCGTTCTTGTCGCCTCAACCAAAGCGCTGCGCGACGCATGGCCGCTGTCTTTTAGGGCTCGTTCAAGCCGCCGCGTTAAGGAGGCTAAGCTCGATGGTAGCCTCACCTTTCTCGCTGCTGGCCCAGACAGTGCCATCCTGAACATTCAGATTGATCGTCATACCACGCTCGGCCATGGCGGCCAGCGCGTCAGTCCCCGCCACATCCAGCGCATAGACCTGCACATTGCGCGCACGACTGATCTTGTCCTTGATGCCACCCCACCAGACCGGCACATTGCGGCCATACGCAAGCACCGTGACCTTATCGGCACGTCCGCTGGCTTTGATCAGCCGTCGATCATCGGGCAGCCCCACCTCCAGCCAGTGCAGCAAATTACCGCCCAGATCATGCTCCCACAAGGCCGGCTCATCCGAGTCGCTCAGACCGCGCGAAAAACTCAAGGCTTCGTCAGACTGCACATACAAGCCGTATGCCAGCAAACGCACCATCAGACGCTCTTCGGTCTCGGAGGGATGGCGGGCCAGCGTCAAGCTATGACTGCCGTAGTAGGCCCGGTCGTTATCGGCCACATTAAGTTCAGCTTTATAAATCGTTGCGCGCAGGGCCATGAAGCGTCCAGCAAAAGAAACAGACAAAAAACGGGCCGCCCCCAGGACGGCCAGGAATTACTCAAGCCGATAAGGCTCAAAACGGTAGACGATAGCCTGGCGACATTCGGGTCAGGCGGTACACCTTGCCACCTTGATCGCGCAGCACCAGATTACGGGCGGTGAGACTGACAATGTTGTAGTGGTTTTCGTAAATCGGGTCGCCCGGTTCGGTCACGACACCATTGGATTCCTGCGTATTGATCTGCAGGTTATTGCCTTTGCGTACCCAGCAACCGCTTTCATTCAAACCTTGCGAGGGCTTGTTGGGACGCTTGACCTGTTCGGTGTAGGCCATTGACCCATCTGCCTGCAAGGTAAACAAGGTGCGCAACTCGCCAACCACGCCTTTTTGACGGTGCTTGCTCAACCAGTTGCCCGCCAGTTGTTCCCCTTGTGCAGCCGGCTGGCAGGCAGGGTGAACCGGCTTGGCCGCAGCAGTCTGGGCAGCAGGCTCGGGTGCCGGCGCTTTGACCGCGCAGGCGCTTAGGAAAACTGTAGCCAGCACAGCGACCCAGCAAGAGCGTCGCAAGATATTCGCCTTCGTCATAAAACCCCGTCCTTCATGCTTACATACCGACCCACCACAGGCCGGCGAATCCTGATTATTCTACCCGAACGCATTGGTCTTACCCCATAACAAGTTGCTTCAAAGCGGTAAAGGCAGGCGGGTCACATTCTTGATTTCACGCATGGCCACAATGGTGCGAGTCTGGCGCACACCGGGCATATTAAACAAGAAACGATGCAGGAAATCATCGTAGGACTCGGCGCTGGGGACCATGATTTTCAACAGAAAATCCGCATCGCCGGTCACCGCATGACACTCCAGAATCTCCGGCGCATCACGTACCGCACGAATAAAGTTGTCAACAATTTCACCTGAATGCCGGTCCAGACTGATCTGCGTGAACATGCAACTTTGCAAACCGACCTGACGGCGATCGACGCGCGCATAATAGCCTTGGATGACCTTGTTTTTCTCCAGGTTTTTGATACGCCGCCAGACAGGTGCCGTAGACAGCCCCACCTGCTCGGCGACCTGTTGGGCAGAGGCGCGGCCATCGAGCTGCAAGACGTCCAGGATTTTTAAATCAGTTTTATCCATATTTGAATAATTTCGAAATAAACATTTCAAAGAATAGGGAATACACGCAACTATAACGCAAAAAAAAACGAGGGCAGACTCTCTATCATGACTCCTATCTGGAGGTTTCATCATGACGCAGTCCGTCGACACTCAATACAAGCTTAGCGACAACCTGACCGCGCAGTCAGGGCGCATCTTTTTAACTGGCACCCAGGCTTTGGTGCGCATGCTGCTGACCCAGGCTCGCCTGGATAAAGAGCGGGGTTTGAACACCGCCGGTTTTGTCTCCGGTTACCGTGGTTCGCCACTGGGCGGTGTGGACATGATCATGTGGAAAGCCCAAAAGCACCTGGATCAGGCCAAGGTCCGTTTTCAGCCTGCCATCAACGAGGACCTGGCTGCGTCCATGATTATGGGCACCCAACAGGCCGGTGAACGCGCAGACCGCACGGTCGATGGCGTATTTTCCATGTGGTATGGCAAAGGCCCGGGTGTGGACCGTGCGGGCGATGCCTTGCATCATGGCCACGCCGCCGGTGCCTCCCGGCACGGCGGTGTCTTGATGATTGTGGGCGATGACCACGTCGCCTCCTCCTCGTCCATTCCCCATGCCAGCGAACAATCCCTGATCGCCTGGGGTATTCCGGTGGTCAACCCCAGCTCCGTCGAAGAATACGAGCGCTTTGGCGTCTGGGCCTGGGCCTTGTCGCGTTACTCCGGTTCTTGGGTCGCCTTTAAAGCCATTACCGAAACCGTGGAAAGCGGACGCTCCTTTGAGATTGCTCCCTTGGACGATCTGGCGCCGGCCCTGGCTGACCAGCAAGGCGGCAAACATCCCTACGACCCCAGCAAATTCCTGACTCCGGCCATGGAGGGTACCCTGGATGCCCGCCTGGAAAGCGTGCGTGAGTTCGCTCGCAAGCACAGTCTGGACCGTATGCTGGAGGCCGCGCCACAGGCCCGCATTGGCATTGTGTCCACCGGCAAGGCCACCTTGGATACGCTCGATGCGCTGCAACAGCTCAGCGCTCTGAACAATCTACCGGCCATTCGCCATCTGAAAATTGGTCTGAGCTGGCCTGTTAACCCGCAATCGCTGGAAGACTTTATCGAAGGCCTGGACCACGTTCTGGTGATTGAAGAAAAGGGCCCGATCATTGAAGACCAGTTAAAGAATCTGCTCTTTAATCGTGCCCAGCGCCCCACGGTGTCAGGCAAGCGCGATATTGAAAATGAGGTGCTGATTCCTGCCGATGGTCAGCTCAGCGCGGCCCGTGTGGCCGTTGGTCTGCGTCGCTGGCTGGGTCATCACGCCAATGTGCAGTTGCCTGCCTGTACAGAGCAAAATCTGGCACCCATTGATACCCATGGCCTGACCCGTCGCCCCTACTTCTGTTCGGGCTGTCCGCACAATACCTCCACCAAAGTACCCGAAGGCAGCCAGGCCATGGCCGGTGTGGGTTGTCACTACATGGCCACCTGGATGGACCGCAAAACCCGTGGTCTGACCCAAATGGGGGGCGAAGGCACGGACTGGGTAGGCCTGTCGCCCTTTATCCAGACCGGACACATGTTCCAGAACATGGGTGAAGGCACGTATTTTCATTCGGGCTACCTGGCGATTCGTCAGGCCATTGCCGCGGGTGCCAACATTACCTACAAGATTCTGTTCAACGACGCGGTTGCCATGACAGGCGGCCAGCCCGTTGACGGCCCGATCTCCGTGCCCCGTATTTGCCAGCAAACCATTGGAGAAGGAGCGCGCCGCGTGGTCATCACCACCGATGAGCCCGAGCGCTATCGGGGTGTCAGCCTGCCGGCTGGTGTGGACGTTCACCATCGTCGCGAACTGGATCGCCTGCAACGAGAACTGCGCGAGATTCCCGGCGTCACCATCTTGATTCACGACCAGACCTGTGCGGCTGAAAAGCGCCGTCGGCGTAAAAAGAACGAGTACCCCGACCCTGCGCGTCGCCTCTTTATCAACAAAGCAGTCTGCGAAGGCTGTGGGGATTGCGGGGTGCAATCGAACTGCCTGTCGCTGGTGCCGGCTGAAACCCCTGAAGGCCGTAAGCGTCAGATCGATCAGTCCAGTTGCAACAAAGACTACTCCTGTGTGGAGGGCTTTTGCCCCAGCTTCGTATCCGTGATGGGCGGGGCCTTGCGTCGAGGAGATCAAAATGGTCAGGCCGACATGAAGGCGCAACTGCTGGCCAAGCTGGACACCCTGCCCCAACCTGCCATTCAGGCACGCGATTGCAATGTCATCGTTGCAGGCGTGGGGGGAACCGGCGTCATCACCATTGGTGCCGTGTTGTCCATGGCTGCACACCTGGAGGGGCGCTCCAGCTCCGTGCTGGACATGACGGGTCTGGCACAAAAAGGCGGCACGGTCATCAGCCACATCCGCCTGTCTGCCAGCCAGAAGGCTACCGGAGCAGTACGTGTTGATCCTGGACAGGCGGATCTGGCCATCTTGTGTGATGTAGTGGCCGCCGCCCACCCTAATGCGCTGTCGTGCCTGCGCCCAGGTCATACTCACGCCATCATCAACGAGTATCTGGCACCCACGGCCGAATTCACCCGCGATCCGGATGCGCCTCTGGATGCGCTACTGCTGTTGAACCAGTTAAGGCGCGCCGCCGGCGAAACCCGGGTGCATTCCTTCAATGCGCATCAGGCCGCCACCCTGTTATTTGGCGACAGCCTGCTGTCCAACATGCTTTTGATGGGTATGGCCTGGCAACAGGGCGCCATGCCTGTGAGCAGCGCAGCGCTTGAACAAGCCATCCGTCTGAACGGTGTGGCCATCCAAGCCAACCTGGATGCTTTCCATCTGGGGCGTGTGCTGGCCCACGACGAGCAGGCCCTGGCCAAACTATTGGCCCCGGCGGCTCAAGTAGTAACTTTGCAGCGCCGCGAGACGCTGGAGCAGATCATGCAACGGTGCACTGGCAGCCTGGAGCAGTACCAGAACGCCGCCTATGCCCAACGCTTCACGCATACCATCGAGGCGCTGCATGAAGCCGAACAGAAACTGCGCCCGGGTCAGCGTCCTGTCCTGACAGAAAAAGCCGCGCGCAGCCTGTACAAGCTGATGGCCTACAAGGATGAATACGAGGTGGCCCGTCTGTTCAGCGCCCCTGCTTTCCGTCAGGATCTGGAGCAGCAATTCGAAGGAGACTTCTCCTTGCGCTTTCACTTTGCCCCCCCGCTGCTGGCACGCCGGGACCCGTCAACAGGCCGCCCTCGCAAGATCACTCTGGGGCCCCGTACCGCTACCCTTTTGCGCTGGATGGCCAAAGGAAAAGCGCTGCGCAACACCCCACTGGACCCGTTTGGCTACACCCATGAACGCCGTATGGAACGTCGTCTCTGGCGTCAATACCAGAACCTGCTCAAGCGCTTGAGCACGCATCTGAATCACTCGAACTACGCTGCCGCCTTGGAGCTGGCCGAGTTGCCCCAGCAACTGCGCGGCTTCGGTCCAGTCAAAATGGAGTCAGCCAAGAAATACGAAGCCCGTTTTGCCCAACTATCGCACCATCTGTTCAATACCGGGAATACGACGGAAGCGCTGACACAAACGCTGGCCTAAACACACCCGGGTCTTCACCCACCAAAACAGCAAGCAGGCCCTGTTACCGACAGGGCCTGCTGCTTTTCAGATAATTACGAGAGCATGGACGCAAAGTGCCAAACCCGGGTGATTGCCAAACCCATCATCCTGCAATGAAGGCAGCCCTTAGCTAATAGCGGGCACCATATTGAATGACACTGACGCCGTCGAGGTTCGGCCTGGATAGGTAGCGCGATCCCTACTTAGAAACACACCCGAAATGTAGTGTCCCTCAACTTCGTATTTCACATATCCGGAGTAGCTTTCGCCTTGACCCACCTGCATCACCCTCCCATCAAACAAGGTGAACTTGACCTCATCCATCAGGCCCTGATATCTCATCTCAACCGTCTTAATCAGAGATCCATTCAGGTCGAAAACATCGCGATTGCCCACCCGTTCACCGAGCAGGCTGCTGTCACCATTTTCATAGATTATTTCCAAACCGCCTATCCTGAACAAGCTATTGATTCTTGGCCCGCTATAGCCAATGATCTGGACGATTTTATTGGCCTGCTGCCCAAAGACTTCTGGACATAAGGGTTGCGCCATCTCGCTGTCCGGAGTCAAGGCCTGGGCGATCATTCCCCCCGTAATCGTCCCAACCGCCGTGGAATAGCTGATCACATTGATATTGAATCGCTTATCGAAATCCAGATCACGGATATTTTTTACGACCTCCACCGCCTCGACGCCATGCAGCAAACTATAGCCCCGGACGGCAAACATATTATTGGCCACTTCGTCAGGCCTGGAATTTTCGTACGTTCTATCCAGTTCCGTTTCATATATTCTATTAATATAGTTTCGGGATGAGTCTGCGAGATCATCTATGTGATTTTTCAAACTATTCAGGTCAATGCTCGACAAGCCAATTTGATCTTTTTTGTCGATGCCCATTTTCCAGTAGCTGGCTTGCAGCAAGATCATGGAGGCATACATGGGCATCAGCTTATAGTTGGTCAGTTCATCAAAAGAACGAAACTTTTCGTCTTTTCCAACCAGATAAAACTGCAGGTTCTTATACTCCGAACACGCTTCCGGTGAGCCCGGAGACTCTTCCAGCAACCTCGCCACATACTCCATCTTCTTTTGAATCTCGCGCAGCTCCCCGTTCAGAATTCCTTGTATTGTTGCCAGAATCTGATTGTCAATGTACTCCCTTAGCTCATCCAGGGACTTTTGCCACACGTCTTTTTCATTTTTTGGCCAGAACAAACCCACGATGGTCGACAAGGCTTTGCCCACAACCGGGATCTGTCCCAATCCAAACATGACCGAGCTTTTAATAATCGCGGAGTAGTCCCAATCTCCCAAAGAAATAGATCGTGTATAAAACCTTTCCTGCTCCTGCTCACTATATACGCTCTTTAACTCAAGCAATTTCATAGCATCCGCCTCAATTCAGGATTATTTAGCCACCGTGACACTGACAGTCGCATTCTGATCAGTACCGTTGAACAAAACAACTTTGCTGTAGTACAGAGAATTGGACGGAGCCTGCAGCTTCTTTTCCTCTCCTATTCCGACCTCGACAGAAGAGTATTCAAACCAGCTGGAGGTAAAAGAATGAGACCAATAAAAAACAGCTTTTATTTTATTTGCCTTTCCGGCATTGAATATCCAGTAAGACTTATGAATTTCAGGGATAACTGGTGTGCTATATTTCGCAGCCTGCACAGAACCATGCTTGGGAACCGTAAACGTACCACCTGACAGAAGTTGTACAGACTCGTCTGCCGGACTCGTTTCCAGACCCACCCCGCGCGACAACTTTTCAATTTCGTTATTGCTGAACTGATCTTTCATTGTTTACTCCTTAAAAAACACCAGGCACAAGAAACATCGTTCAAACAATATAAATGTAAAAATCAGTCAAATTTAGAAAAGCCAATACGCCGCAAGCCTTAATAATCATAGCTACGAACCACGTGTTACCATAAATGCGATTTTTAATTTATTGCCTTACGATAAATAAGCTTAAGAATAATCCGCCATTAAGTAACCAGGTCATTATTCAAAATCCCCCGTATAAACATTGTTCTAAAAAACGCCCCTCGAGCCGAATCATTCAAGCCTTCCAGCGATCCAGCCCTCGACCTATCCGCCCAGATTCCGCCAGATACTTGTAGGTCGATGCCGGAACCGGGAAAAGACAGCACCCCGTCCACAGCACGCCATCTGGCCCGCAACCATCACGTCATTTCCTGCCTCCAGGTCGAACGGTCAAAACCAGCACGGAAAAAAGCAATTTTTGTTTTGTCGCCAAGGCCCCTTTGTCCAGTCTGAAAAAACACATATGTGCAAAACGGCAGTCGCACAGAACGCAACTTATTGGAGACAGCAAG